>CALWDM010000065.1 GCA_944376695.1 uncultured Mediterraneibacter sp.
TCGAAATCATTATACCTCAAGGAACCAATACTCTTTTCATTTATTTTTTTATCAACTGACTATTTCTTTACTCCAACTTCTCTTTAGCTGGACATAGAAAAAGCCTGAAAATGAAGCCGCTCACCAGATGTGAGTTCTTCACTTTCAGGCTTTCTTCAGATTTTATTTTTATGATCGCCGGTCAGCTGTTCAGTTTTTCTTAACAGCCTTCCCCCGTCACATTCTTACTCCTGCGGACCTGCTGCGACGAGTGCTTTTCCAAGCTCATTGCTCTCGTATTTCTTGAAGTTCTTGACGAACCTTGAAGCCAGGTCTTTTGCCTTTGTCTCCCACTCGGAAGCGTCAGCGTATGTGTCTCTCGGGTCAAGGATCGCCGGATCTACTCCCGGAAGCTCTGTCGGAACTTCGAAGTTGAAGTACGGGATCGTCTTTGTAGGAGCTTTCTCGATGGAACCGTCAAGGATCGCGTCGATGATGCCGCGTGTATCTTTGATGGAAATACGCTTGCCTGTGCCGTTCCATCCTGTATTTACAAGATAAGCTTTCGCTCCGCTCTCTTTCATCCTCTTAACGAGCTCCTCTGCATATTTCGTCGGATGCAGCTCGAGGAATGCCTGTCCGAAGCATGCAGAGAAGGTCGGCGTCGGCTCTGTGATGCCGCGCTCTGTTCCTGCAAGCTTTGCTGTGAAACCGGACAGGAAGTAGTACTCTGTCTGCTCCGGTGTCAGTGCAGATACCGGCGGAAGTACGCCGAACGCGTCAGCGGACAGGAAAATCACGTTCTTCGCTGCCGGAGCTGCGGATACCGGGCGCACGATCTTCTCGATGTGGTCGATCGGATAGGATACACGTGTGTTCTCTGTCACACTCTTATCCGTAAAGTCGATCTTTCCGTTTTCGTCAAGTGTTACGTTCTCAAGAAGCGCATTTCTCTTGATCGCATTGTAGATATCCGGCTCGGAATCTTTGTCAAGGTCAATTACCTTCGCGTAGCATCCGCCCTCGAAGTTGAAGACTCCGTTGTCGTCCCAGCCGTGCTCGTCATCACCGATGAGGAGCCTCTTCGGGTCTGTGGAAAGCGTTGTCTTGCCTGTTCCGGAAAGTCCGAAGAAGATCGCTGTGTTCTCGCCGTTCATATCTGTATTCGCGGAGCAGTGCATGGAAGCGATTCCCTTCAGCGGCAGATAGTAGTTCATCATGGAGAACATCCCTTTCTTCATCTCTCCACCGTACCATGTATTCACGATCACCTGCTCGCGGCTTGTGATATTGAACATAACCGCAGTCTCTGAGTTCAGCCCCAGTTCTTTGTAATTATCAACTTTCGCTTTAGATGCGTTGTAAACAATGAAATCCGGTTCAAAGTTCTCCAGCTCCTCTGCGGTCGGCTGAATAAACATATTGGTAACAAAGTGAGCCTGCCATGCCACTTCCATAATAAAGCGGATCGCCATACGGGTATCTTTGTTCGCGCCGCAGAATGCGTCTACAACGAAAAGTCTCTTGCCGGAAAGCTCTTTCTTTGCGATCTCTTTTACAGTCTCCCATGCTTCCTGGGAAGCCGGGTGGTTGTCGTTTTTGTATTCGTCAGATGTCCACCACACTGTGTCCCTGGAATTCTCATCCATTACAATGTATTTGTCTTTCGGGGAACGTCCTGTATAAATACCTGTCATAACATTGACAGCGCCAAGCTCGCTTACCTGGCCCTTGTCAAATCCTTCCAGACCCGGATTTGTCTCTTCTTCAAACAGTGTCTCGTAAGAAGGATTGTGAACGATTTCCGTAGTTCCTGTGATACCGTACTTAGTTAAATCAATCTTTGACATGTTACGCTCTACCTCTTTCTTTCTATAATATTGCCTGCTATCGTCTCCGGATCTCCGGCTGACATCGGCGTATCTTTGATTATACAGAAGAATTGTCAAAAAATCAACAATAATCTTTCCAAACTTTACTATTAATTGAAAGTTTTTGTACAACAAAATTCATCTTTTAAAAAAATAAATCGAAAAAAGCAAGCTTTTGCTAATAAAAAATGCAGGATTTTTTATTAAATCCTGCATTTTGATTATGCTGTAATAATTCAGACAGCGATGCTTCCCAGACCTGCCCGCCGCATATCTTATCCAAACCTGTCTATACAGTCTGACCCGATCAGAAATATTTATTTCTCAGCCTTGCCGTATAGACCGCAAACCATACAAGCACCACAAAAAATACGATCATCCCCGCCGTATCCGCAACTGCCATCGGGTACACATAGCAGTGGATGATATCCAGAATCCCGTAAATGAGGGCGACGAGTCCGAACGCCAGAAGCGCGGGACCTGCTTTTTTTATGTATCCTTCTTTATCCTTGCACGTCTTATACATAGAGTCTTTTCCGAGGAGGATAGATGCATTGATCTCTCCGTCTTTTTTCATCTTTATATAAGAATAAACCGCGTATATGCCGCAGGCAAATACGATAATACCGATAAATCCCCAAACGCTGTTCATATTTTCCATGGTCTTCTCTCCTCCTGTTCACACACAGCCTCTATACTCCAAGGATCTCCTGTACCGTCTCTTTCATACGATCCGCATCGCATTCACGGTGATGTCTGATCTCTGCACTGCGTATCTCCTCGATCGCCCGGGGGACCTCGGTCCCGGAAATCCTGCTCAGCTCATCGATCAGGCTGAACTCATCCGCCGCAGCATATTTTTCATCGATTGCGCTCATCACGCTGTGGATAAACTTGTACGGGCTTGCCGTAGACGCCACAAGGCATTTCCGGTCATCTCCGCTGTCACTGCGGTACTTTTTGCATACAGCCGCTGCCACTGCGGTATGAGTATCCATCACATATCCTGTCTTTTCATACGTTGTCCTGATAGCATCGCGGCATTCTTCTTCCGTCGCATACCCGCCTGCGAAATCCGCAAGTTTCTCCCGCATTTCCGGGGTGATCTCATACACGCCCTGTTCTTTTAACTGAGCCATGAGCTGCGCGTCCTTCTCCGCATCCTGCCCCGCGATCGTGTAGATCAGCCTCTCCAGGTTGCTGGAGATCAGGATGTCCATGGACGGAGACGATGTCAGGATAAACTCACGGTTCCTGTCGTATATACCGGTCTGGAAGAAATCAAAGAGCACTTTATTTTCGTTGGATGCACAGATCAGCTTCCCGATCGGCACGCCCATCTGCTTTGCATAGTAAGCTGCAAGGATATTCCCGAAATTCCCTGTGGGCACGGTCACGTTGAGTTCTTCGCCTTCTGTGATCTCCTCATTTTCAAGCAGCTTTGCATAGGCATACACATAATATACGACCTGGGGCACGAGCCGCCCGATGTTGATGGAGTTCGCTGACGAGAACTGATACCCTGCTGCCTCCAGCTCTTTTTCCAGTTCTTTATCCTCAAACATCTCTTTGACCCCGCTCTGGGCGTTGTCAAAATTGCCGTGGATCGCCACTACGGATGTGTTCTCTCCCTTCTGGGTCACCATCTGCAGCTCCTGGATCCTGCTCACGCCGCCCTTTGGATAAAACACGATGATCTTTGTCCCCGGGACGTCCGCGAATCCCGCGAGCGCCGCTTTGCCCGTATCTCCTGATGTCGCTGTCAGGATCACAATCTCCTTTGTGACGTCGTTTTTCTTCGCCGCCGTTGTGAGGAGATGAGGCAGGATGGAAAGCGCCATATCTTTAAAAGCGATGGTCGCACCGTGGAACAGCTCCAGGTGGTACGTATCCTCCACTTTCACGAGGGGCGCGATCACCCCGGTGTCAAACTTTGAATCATAGGCACTGTTAATGCAGTATTTCAGTTCTTCCTCAGTGAAATCTGTGAGGAACTGTTTCATTACCGCGCAGGCAGTCTCCTGGTAAGACATGCCCTTAAGCTCTGCCATCGTCACATCCAGCTTCGGGATATACTCCGGGACAAAAAGCCCTCCGTCATCAGCAAGTCCTTTCAGGATCGCCTCGGACGCTGTCACTTTCTTCTCTGCGTTTCTTGTACTGTTGTATAATAGATTCATCCTTTTACCTCTTTTTCTTCCTCCGGACCTGTGCGCGCCTGACAATAGCGCAGACTGCACGGACTCTCTGCTGCATGGTATTATATCACAGGTCACAGTGGTTCGCAATTTAAGAATTCCGCCTTCCGCTCAAAATGACAGCCACAATGCCGCACACCGCCATGAGCATGGGATAGACCAGATAGGGAAGCATGTCAAACGGAGTCAGTCCGGTCAGCGTTGCCGCGGACAAAAGCTGCGCTCCGTATGGAATCAGCCCCTGCCCCGCGGAAGTAAACATATCGAGCAGCGATGCGGAGCGCTTCGGATCCACTCCGTATTCCTCACTGATCTCCTTTGCGATGGGGCCGGCTATTACAATGGCCACCGTGTTGTTCGCCGTACACAGATCCACGAAGAATGCCAGCAGGGCGATCCCCGCCTGGGCGCCCCTCTTCCCCCGGATCCTGCTCCTGATCAGGTCCAGGATATAATGGATGCCGCCGTTTGCCCTTACCAGCGAGACGATGCATGCCACGATAATAGAGATCACTGTGATGTCATACATAGAAGTCACACCGTCTCCCACTACGGTAAACATTTCCGGGAGAAGGATATTTCCTGTCCCCACTCCCACAATCAGAGAAATCACGATCCCGCCGATAAGCACTACGAATACATTGATCCCGGTCAGCGCTCCCACGAGGACCACAAGATACGGCGCCACCAAAAGTAGATTGTAATCCCCGATGTCTTTCAGCTGAAAGCTCATATCTCCTGTGACGAGCCAGAAAAAAATCAATGTGGCCGCTGCCGCCGGAAGAACGATCAGGAAGTTGGCCTTAAATTTATCCTTCATCTCGCATCCCTGAGTCTTGACAGCCGCGATCGTTGTGTCTGAGATCATGGACAGATTGTCTCCGAACATTGCCCCGCAGACTACCGCAGCAGTGCAGACTGCCATCGAAAACCCGGTCTTTTCACTGATCCCCACCGCGATCGGCGCAAGGGCCGCGATGGTCCCCATGGACGTTCCCATAGATACAGAGATAAAGCATCCGATCACAAAGAGTCCGGCCACCACAAAATGAGCCGGGATCAGCGACAGTCCCAGGTTTACGGTGCTGTCCACACCTCCAGCCGCTGTCACCGCTCCGGAAAATCCGCCCGCGCAGAGGAAGATCAGACTCATTGTGATGATATTTTCCTCGCCGACTCCCTGGGCGATCAGCCGCATCTTATCCTGGAAGCCGACGCCTCTGTTCTGCAGGAACGCGACAAACAGGGCGATCAGGAATGCCACGATCGCAGGCATGGCATAAAAATCATGAAAAACAATCCCTGCTCCGAGGAAGATCACGAGGAAAACGCCGATGGGCAGAAGCGCCGAGGCCTTCCCTTTTATCTGCTTCTCACTGGTCATAAACGTTTCCTTTCCATAGCCGAAAAGGGGTGCCGCACACACCTGTGCGGCATCCCTTCTGTTTCCTGTTACTTTTTCTTACTGTTCGTATAATTCACAAGACCGCCTGCCGCGATCAGCTTCTGCATGAATTCCGGGAACGGCTGTCCCTGGTATTCTGTGCCTTTTGTGCGGTCATAGATCTTGCCGCTGTCAAAGTCCACTTCTACCTCGTCGCCCGCTTCGATCCCCTTCGCCGCCTCCGGGCACTCAATGATCGGAAGGCCGATGTTGATGGCGTTGCGGTAAAAGATCCTTGCAAATGTCTCGGCAATGATACAGCTTACGCCCGCTGTCTTCAGGCAGAGAGGCGCATGCTCCCTGGAAGACCCGCAGCCGAAGTTCCTGTTCGCAACGATCAGGTCGCCGGGTTTTACCTTTTTTACAAAATCCGGATCAATGTCCGCCATAGCGTGGCTTGCAAGCTCCTGCGCGTCAAATGAGTTCAGGTATCTTGCCGGGATGATCACGTCTGTGTCTACATTGTCCCCGTATTTAAAAACATGTCCCTTTGCTCTCATTCTGCCTCACCTGCTTTCTCCGGATTTGCGATATACCCTGCGATCGCGCTTGCAGCCGCCACTTCCGGCGATGCAAGGTAGATCAGGGAATCCACGTGCCCCATACGCCCGACGAAGTTTCTGTTCGTCGTGGATACGCACTTCTCTCCCGCTGCCATGACGCCCATGTGTCCGCCCATGCACGGACCGCAGCTCGGCGTGTTGACCGCGCAGCCTGCGTCCACGAAGATGTCCAGCAGACCTTCTTTGATGCATTCTTTATAGATCTTCTGTGTCGCCGGGACAACCATGACGCGCACATCCGGGTGTACGGTATGTCCTTTCAGGATCGCCGCCGCTTTCCTCATGTCCTCCATGCGTCCGTTTGTGCAGGATCCGATAACAACCTGGTCGATCTTGATGGGCTCCATCGCCTCTATCTCATCGATGGTTTTTGCATTTCCCGGAAGGTGGGGGAACGCGACCGTAGGACGCACCTCGGAGAGATCAATGGTGATCACTTCGTCATACTGCGCGTCCTCGTCCGCCTCGTAGATGGCGTACGGCTTTTTGGAGTGCGCTTTCATGTACGCTTCCGCCTTCTCATCCACCGGGAAAATGCCGTTCTTTGCGCCCGCCTCGATGGCCATATTTGCCATCGTGAATCGGTCGTCCATGGAAAGGTTCGCAATCCCGTCTCCGGTGAACTCCATGGATTTATAGAGCGCGCCGTCCACGCCGATCTTTCCGATGATGTGGATGATGATATCTTTTCCGCTCACATATTTGCCCGGCTTCCCTGTCAGGATGAACTTGATCGCGCCGGGCACCTTGAACCAGATCTCGCCGGTCGCCATGCCCGTCGCCACGTCTGTCGTTCCCATTCCTGTGGAGAACGCGCCGAGGGCTCCGTATGTACAGGTGTGGGAATCTGCGCCGATAATACATTCTCCCGCAACGACAATGCCCGCCTCCGGAAGGATGGCATGCTCAACGCCGGATTTTCCCTGCTCAAAGTACCAGGTCAGCTCCTGCTCCTTTGCGTACTCACGGATCGCCTTTGAGTTCTCCGCGGATTTGATATCCTTGTTCGGTGTAAAATGATCCGGCACAAATACCACTTTATTCCTGTCAAATACGTGGTCTGACATCTGTTTGATGATCGGCAGGGCCATCGGGCCTGTGATGTCATTCGCCATGACCACGTCGAGTTTCGCCTCGATCAGCTGGCCCGCCGCGACAGAGTCAAGCCCGGCATGGGCTGCCAGGATCTTCTGCGTCATTGTCATACCCATGTTAAAACACCTCCTGAAATTGTGAAAAATCTTTGTTTGGGGACGTAGTCATTTTCGATTTTCCTGCGTCCCCAATTGACATTTGCCCTGTCTCCATTTTACTTTTTCGCGATGTATCCTTTCGCTGTCAGCGCCTCTGCGCACAGCACTGCGCCGCCTGCAGCGCCTCTGACTGTGTTGTGTGACAGTCCGATAAACTTATAGTCATACATGGTGTCCTCTCTTAAGCGTCCGATGGACACGCCCATTCCGTTCTCGTAGTCTACGTCCAGAGTTACCTGCGGGCGGTTGTCCTCCCCGAGGTACTGGATGAACTGCTTCGGAGCGCTGGGAAGCTCTGCCTCCTGCGGGAAGCCTTTGAAGTTTACAAGCTTTTCGATAAGCTGTTCTTTTGTCGGCTTTTTCTCAAAGTTGATGAACACTGCCGCTGTATGGCCGTTCAGCACCGGAACGCGCACGCACTGGCATGTGATCTTCGGGAGCTCTGCCTTTACGATCTGACCATTCTCTACTTTGCCGAGGACACGGAGCGGTTCCTGCTCGCTCTTCTCTTCCTCGCCGCCGATGAAGGGGATGATATTTCCGACCATCTCCGGCCAGTCTTTGAATGTCTTTCCTGCGCCTGAGATTGCCTGGTATGTGGTAACGACCAGCTCCTTCGGCCCAAATTCTTTCCACGCCGCAAGGCACGGAGCGTAGCTCTGGATGGAGCAGTTCGGTTTTACCGCGATGAATCCGCGTGTTGTGCCGAGACGTTTCTTCTGGTCCGGGATCACGTCAAAGTGGTCTGCGTTGATCTCCGGCACTACCATCGGCACGTCCGGCGTCCAGCGGTGCGCGCTGTTGTTGGATACGACCGGAGTCTCTGTCTTCGCATATGCTTCCTCGATCGCTTTGATCTCGTCCTTGCTCATATCTACTGCGCTGAACACGAAATCAACCGTAGATGCCACGTGCTCTACGTCGTTTACATTGAGCACGACAAGGTTTTTCACAGCCTCCGGCATCGGAGTGTCCATTTTCCAGCGGTCTCCCACCGCCTCCTCATATGTCTTGCCTGCGGAGCGCGGGCTTGCAGCCACTGTCACTACCTCAAACCACGGATGGTTCTCAAGCAGAGAGATAAATCTCTGTCCTACCATTCCTGTTGCGCCAAGAATACCTGCTTTCAATTTCTGATCCATTTTTCCTTCTCCTTTTCTTTCTGTATCTGTAACTCTCTCAGTTCTCTGTTATATTTTTATTCTCTGTTACCTTTCCGTTCTCTGTTATCGCTTATCATTCTGATTTCCTGTTTCTTCCCTTTGTCTGAGTTTCCTGTCTCCCGGCTCCCCTCCTGGTCGCTGGCGCTGACTTCGGCATTATCTCTGGAGCTTCGGATTTTCCGCCAGGTACGCTTCCTCTGCGGCGATCACCTTCTCCATGGCCGCTTTTCCCGGCGCGCCGATGGTATTCCTCGTCTCCACGCATGTCTTCATGCTGATCGCATCGTAGATATCCTCCTCAAACACCGGGGAGATCGCCCTGAACTCTTCCAGAGTCATATCATCCAGCGCGATCTTTTTCTCTATGCAGCAGAGGACGAGCTGTCCCACGATCCCGTGTGCGTCCCGGAAGGGGACTCCGCGTTTCACCAGATAGTCCGCCGCGTCTGTGGCGTTGGTGAAGCCGTGCTTTGCACTCTCTTCCATGCGCTCTGCATTGAACTTCATAGTCCTGAGCATCCCTATAAATAATGCCAGACATCCTTTGGCTGTGTCAATGGCATCAAATACCAGTTCTTTATCCTCCTGCATATCCTTATTATATGCAAGGGGGATTCCTTTCATCGTGGTCAGCAGAGACATGAGCGCACCGTAGACTCTTCCCGTCTTGCCCCGGACGAGCTCCGCGATATCCGGGTTTTTCTTCTGGGGCATGATGCTGCTGCCCGTACTGTACGCGTCGTCGATCTCCACAAACTTATACTCATTGGAGTTCCAGATAATGATCTCCTCCGAGAAGCGGCTCAGATGCATCATCGCCGTGGACATGGCTGAGAGCAGCTCGATCAGATAATCCCTGTCGGATACGGAATCCATGCTGTTCAGCGTCGGCCCGTCAAATCCGAGGAGCTCCGCCGTGTACTCTCTGTCAAGGGGATAGGTCGTTCCCGCAAGGGCGCCCGATCCAAGCGGACAGAGATTCATCCTTTTATAAATGTCCTTCATCCGCTGCCGGTCTCTCTTAAACATCTCAAAATACGCTCCCATGTGGTGCGCCAGTGTGATCGGCTGAGCCTTCTGGAGATGGGTGAATCCCGGCATAAATGTCTCTGTATTTTCTTTCATCAATATCAGGAGCACTTCCAGCAGCTCCCGCAAGAGCCCGTCCAGCTCTGTGACTTCATCCCGTGTGTAGAGCTTCATGTCCAGCGCCACCTGGTCGTTCCGGCTGCGCCCGGTGTGCAGCTTCTTTCCCGCATCGCCGATGCGGGCGGTCAGGTTCGCCTCCACGAAACTGTGGATGTCTTCGTATTCGTCCGTGATCGGAAGGCTCCCGTTCTCCACATCCCGCAGGATGCCGTTCAGCCCGTCTGTGATCTGCTCCTTCTCTTCCTCTGTCAGGATGCCCTGCTTCGCCAGCATCGTCACATGGGCGATGCTGCCGCGGATGTCCTGTCTGTAAAAACGCTTGTCAAAGGAGATGGAAGCATTAAAGTTGTAAACTAACTTGTCCGTCTCTTTTGTGAAACGGCCGCCCCATAACTGTGCCATTCCTTTATCCTCTTTTCTGCTCTCTGAAATGTTTCTCTGAAAGATGCGGGACCGGCGTAGCTGCCTGCCGCATTTCTCATTAGTTTATCACACTAAAGTGTGAAATGTCTACTTAAAACTGCAAATTTCATACAACTCCTTCCTGTCTCTTTCTTTTTTATGTGCTCTTTTTATACGTTTCTGATCATTCTGATAAGTTTCTTCTTATAAGTTGATGCAATCCTCAAAAGTCAACTGTGTCTCCCTCAGCGTCTTCATCTTCCGCTCTGTGATCCTGTCGCCCGGTTCCGGCTTCCCGCACAGAAACGGGGAATCCACATCGTAAGTACGGACAGTCTCCCGCACCCGATCTTCAGAATCATTGGCATAACAATATCTGCATCCGTTCCGGCAGGTATGATAACTGCCTGTTTCCACACTCTCCATGCATCCGCACTCCGGGCGCTGCCCGCGGTCCCTTCCGCCCTGCAGCCGACATCCCAGCAGATGCCCGATATATGCTCTGTCAATACATGCCCCGTGGACGATCCCGTATTCCGACAGGTCGATCTTCTCCGCACATGTCTGGATTTCCATCCCATACCTGCCTGCAATCCGGGCGAAACTCTGCGCGAGCCGGCGCATTTTCTCCTCCGTCAGATTCCTGATCCCGTACCCCTTCATATTCCGTTTCGTCTTATCATAATCATCAAGAAAACTGATCACCACTCTCTGCGTTTTCCCCGCAAGAGCTTCCGCGATCTGCGCGAATGCTTTCACATGGTAATCCAGAGTATACCGGTCAGAAAGAAAAACCGGGTCATAGCGCCAGACCATTCTCGCTTTTCCGATCCTGTCCGCCAGCTCCCTGAACGCAGGAATGAGCACTTTCTTCTTATCCGGCAGTCCCGGCTCGATCTCCCTCCCATATCCGGTCAGAGTAAACTGAAAATAATACATATAACTGCTGAATTCATCCAGGTAAGGGAACATGGGCGCCGGATTCTTCGTCCAGAACACAATACAGTCGATCACTTCCGGGGCGAGGCCGATCCGGCTCACCTGATGATGATCCACGGGATTCCGCACGCAGAGAAAGCCTTCCCGGAAACGCCGGGCAAGCCATTCACTGTAATAATTCGGTATATCCGTGCGTCTGCTCGCACTTAGTATCACAGGGATCCCCCCAATCCACTTCACACCTGTTCCAGTGTATTTCTCATAACTTTTGTAAATTCTTTCATTTCTTTATCTATTAATACAGGTCTTCCGTCCTTTTTCAGGAAACAATGTGTCGTCGTCCCACAGGCACTGAGCACGCCTCCCTCCGACAGATTATAAATATCGTATCTGAGGGTAAACTTCACCCTTCCCGCTTCCTGAAGCCTGACAGTGATCTTTACCTCATCATCAAATTTTACACTCTTCTTATATTCACAGTCCACATGGAGCACCGGGCTGATATACCCCATCTCTTCAAAGCGGCGGTACGGATAACCAATCTGGTTCAGCATATCCACACGCGCTTCCTCCATCCAGCGGATGTAATTTGAATGATGGATCACACCCATTTGATCTGTTTCATAGTATTTTGCTGTTTTTGTGTAAGGTTTCATCAAAATAATCCTCCTCGTCAGAATTTTCTGACAGCTCTCCCAAAAGGGGTCTGACCCCTTTTGCCGAAATTGTTGCAATTGTATCAAATTGTATTAACCGCATCACCAATGGTCTTGACTCCCACCAGCCTTATCCCGCTGATCCCCCGCACCATCTTGAGGGATACTTCCGGCAGGATGCACGTCTCAAAGCCAAGCTTCTTTGCTTCTGCCACACGCTGCTCCGGCATGTTGACCGCGCGGACTTCCCCGCTTAACCCTACTTCCCCGAAAACGATCGTTTTCTCATTGATCGGGCGGTTGCGGTAGCTGGATACCAGCGCCATCACAATCCCTAGGTCAATGGCCGGCTCGTTCATGCGGATCCCGCCCGCGATATTCACGTAGGCGTCAGAGTTTCCCAGCGCCATACCCAGCCGTTTCTCTAATACTGCCATGAGCAGGTTCACCCGGTTATAGTCTGTACCCGCGGCAGTCCGCCTCGGCATCCCGAAATTGCTGTGGCACACAAGTGCCTGGATCTCGATCAGGATCGGGCGGGTTCCTTCCATGGAACACGCCACCACAGAACCGGATGCGTTTTCCGGCCTGCCGCTGAGCATGTATTCGGAAGGATTTTCCACTTCCTCCAGACCGGTCTGGCGCATCTCAAACACTCCGATCTCATTGGTGGACCCGAAGCGGTTCTTCACCGCCCGGAGGATCCGGTAAGAGGCATGGCGGTCCCCCTCAAAATACAGCACTGTATCTACCATATGCTCCAGCACTCTCGGTCCTGCCACTGTCCCTTCTTTTGTCACATGTCCTACGATAAATATTGGAATGCACAGACCTTTTGCAAGCTGCATGAAAATATTGGTGGACTCCCGCACCTGTGACACGCTTCCCGGGGCAGAAGATACTTCCTCGCTGAACATTGTCTGTATCGAGTCAATGATCACCAGCTCTGGTTTCTCCTTTTCGATCACGCCCCGGATCGTCTCCAGGTTCGTCTCGCACAGGAGATACAGCCCGGATGCGAATGCCCCCATCCGGTTCGCCCGCAGCTTGATCTGCGCCTGGGATTCCTCGCCGGAAATATACAATACTTTTTTCTGATCCGCCAGCCGCTGGCATACCTGCAGCAGAAGCGTGGACTTCCCGATGCCCGGATCGCCTCCCACCAGGACGAGAGACCCTGGCACAATCCCGCCCCCAAGCACCCGGTCAAGTTCCCGGATGCCTGTCCGGATCCTCACATCGTCATCCGCTGTCACATCATTCAGAGGGATCACCTTTGCCTCCCGGACGGATTCCCTGACACTCCTGGAGGTCACTGTACTTCCTTTTGTTATACCGCTGCTGACTCTTTCTTCTACAAATGTATTCCACTCTCCGCACGCCGGGCACTGCCCCAGCCATTTCGATTCCTCATGCCCGCAGTTCTGGCAGAAGAACACACTCTTCTTTCCTTTTGCCATTCTACATCCTTTCCGTCACACAAAGCCTGCATGTCCGCCCGCCCCGCTGCAAGCAACGGGGTATCCGCACCTGGTTTCTTTTTCAGAACGCTGCAAACAGCGGGGTATTGCACCCGTGAGCGAATAAAAATCGGGGCGGATGCACCATCCGCCCCTGCCGGGCCTGTCGGCCTGACCTGTCTTTTTCAACGCCCGCCCGGTTCACCGCAGGCATATTCTCAACATTTCACAACCTTTACCTGAACATTCTGATCCGCTGCAAGCTCCACGCTCACGCTGAGCTTTCCGCTCAGGTTTGTATTCATCTTCCCTGCGGATTCCCCGCCGATAAACACTTCATACTCGCTCTCCGGCTCAAGCTCCAGCGTAAACTGTACATCCCCGCCTGCTGAAACCGTAAACCCGACCTCTTCCCCGGTCTCCCGGAAATTCTCGACCGCGCTTCCCGGAACAGATTCGTATACAAACATCCCGTTCTTTTCCAGCTTCGTGATCTCCGCAAATGTCTTTACTTTATAGATATCGCCCTCAAACTCAAAATTCTCCTTCTTTGTTTTTGCCGCGAGCGTATAATCTCCAAAACTAAGCGTTCCGTCATTTTCTGCGCGCAATAATTCTTTCACTGCTGCCATTTTATTTTTCCTCCTAAGTATTTCAGTAAATTTCTGCTATCGATATTATAATATAAAGCCCTTGTTTTTTCTACTGAAATATCTGTGAAAATCATACTGAAAATGTAGGTTTGTCAAACATATGTTACACCCCAAGTAATAAATTCTTTTAGGATAGTCTGCGGTGATTTCCACCC
>CALWDM010000066.1 GCA_944376695.1 uncultured Mediterraneibacter sp.
ATGTGCGATTAGCTCAGCTGGATAGAGCGTCTGGCTACGGACCAGAAGGTCGGGAGTTCGAATCTTCTATCGCACGTCAAAAAGACATCCCTGATCATGAGATGTCTTTTTTATTTTTCTCATATTTATTTTTTCTCACTTCTGCATTGCAGACATCCCATTGCAGACATCCCCCATATAATCAGCCTTCGCCCAGGAAAAAGCCGCCCGGCGGCATCAACTGCCGGGCAGCTTTTTTGCGTCGTCTCTTTATTTGCGCTTCTTTTTTCCTGTGACCACTGCCGAGATGACAGCCGCGCAGAGAATAAGCACGAAAATGATCGGAGCCACATTGAGCCCGTCTCCTGTATCTACAGCCGTTTCTGCCCTATTGCCTGCTGCCGGCTTATCAGCAGGAAGCACCCTGAGCGCCAACTCAGCCTTCTCAAACGCTTCTTTGAGCTGTGCGAATTCTTCCGCACTCAGCTCCGCCGGATCCGCGTTCGCCAACGCCTCATAGGCTTCTTTGTAAGCCTTATAAGAATCCGCCGTGTAACCGTTCTCCGGTTTCAGCGTAATACCTGCGAGATACTCCTCAACGCCTGCGGCACGGGGATCAAGCGTACGGATCGCGTTTTCGATCGCCTGCGCCATCGATGCGACTGTTTCCTCGCTTCCGGATTTCAGCAGCGGAGCAGTCTGTGCCAGCAGATCGGACAATACTCTGTAGGAGGATGCCGTAAACTTATCCGGATCTGCTTGCTGCGCCGCCGTGATCTGAGCTTTCAGCGCTTCGACACTGACCAGGCCATCCAGCGCCTCCTGGATCTCCTGTATGTAGCTGTCTCCGCCATTCGCTTTTGCTTCTGCCACTATATCAGCAAGAGCCTGATAGGAATCCGACGTATACTTCTCTGCGCTTCCTTCTGCATTCAGAATAGACTCTGCAGCTTCAACCGCCTCGTCGAAGGTGATATCCGGCTTCATCTCAGGCGCGTTCTGCGTAATATTTTCCAATGCACTGTCTACCTGTTCCTGCGTTCCTGCAGCAAGAAGCTCTTTTCCGGCGTTGACTGCATTTTCATAAGCTGTCCAGCTCTCGGATGTATACGCATCTTTATTTGCTGTCAGGCTTTCGTATTCACTGATGGCTGCTTTCAGCCCGGACACATCTACAAGGCCCGCCAGGGCTGTATCATATGCCGTTTTCGCCTCAATAAACTTCTGCGGATCGATACGGGCGCCGCCTGATGTCTCAGCCGCTTTGTCCTCAGCGGCCATACTGTCGATTGCGGTCTTTGCTTCCGTCAGCGCCCGGTAACTTGCCGCTGTATAATTCCCTTCTGCAACAGTATCATATGTATCGACCGCCAGCTCTGCAAGCTCCCGGTTCCTGATCGAATAAACAAGTCCCTCTTCTGCCGCCTGAACATTCGCTTTCAGAAGATCCGCCCGTTCCTGGGACAGATTATCCGCAGCTTTCAGCGCCTCAGCAAGATTGTTCACAGCATTTTCATACGCGCTGTATGACACATTAGTATACACATGATTTTCATTGTCCGCTTTACTGTCCACGATCGCCTGCAGCTCCTCCGTGTCAGACGCTTTCTCTGCATGATTGCTGATCGCAGCATTAAGTGAGGCAAGCGCAGAATCAACGATCGTCTGGCTGGCATTTTCATTTTCATGAACTTCCTGCGCGACCGCCAGCGCTTTCTCATATACTCTGACACTGTCCGCCGTCCATGCAGAGATATCAGGCAGATTATCAAGAGCCTCCGCGAGTTCCGTCTTATCCCCTTCTTCCGCTGTTCCTTTCGACGTCGTGATCTCTGCGATCTCCGGCACGGCTGATTCCCAGGAAACAGTGATGCTCTTCAGTGTCTTTCCATCAGGGATGATAAATTCATTGATCGCCTGGTTGAGCGTCCCTAATTTCTCACTTCCTTCATTTCCAATGTATTCCGCCGTTACCACCGCGTCCGATATCTCTCCCACCTGAACCAGCCGGATCGCCGTCACATCCTGCGGATCTGAAATCCGATAAGTAAATGAACTCTGCTCAGCCGATGACTTATAAGACGTGCTGTAATCTCCGTCCAGCATATTTGACGGAATCATGTTTTTTTCCTCAACAGCTTCGGAAATAATGTCCCTCTCATCCTCTGCGGAAATATATGCGCCTCCATTGATCTGAATCTCGCTGAACGCCGCCCACCTGTGGCTGTATGAACTCATGGGCGTCACGCGGATGTATCTCCCGGACACATTCAGCCCTGTCGCTTCTGCATACATATACCCCGGATTATTGCTGTCATGCGTCAGATATGCTGCATCTTTCGCTGTGGTACTGTCAAACGTATTATTTACCACAGTCGTTCCGACACGAAGCACCTCAGTCCACTGGTCCCCGTCCGCGGAGACTTCAAACCTAGCGTCTCTCAGGTAATTCAGCTGAGTCTCAACGATATAGTAGCGGATGGATGTAAAATCTATCACCTGTCCCAGGTCAAACGTAATATATTTTCCCTGATCCTGGCTTCCGGTGATCATCCCGAATGTGGCCAGGTCGCCGTCAAACACATTGCCTGCCCCGCCGTTGTTTCTCATATCCTGAGCCGGCGCGCTGTTGGCAAAATTACTTTCCACTGACTTATCGCCGATAAAATCAAAGGATACATCAAACTGACTGAGAGTGACAGCCGTATCGGCACTCTCACTGAGCACGCGGATGTACCTTGCGTCGACAGGAACACTGTCCGCATCATAGTCCGTCCATTCGATGCCATTCATCGAAACCTGAAGCTTCGTATTCTCCGGCAGGTCAGATGTGGAAACATCCGTAACCGCTTTGATATTTCCAAGATCCACCCCGATATAATCGTCATCATTCAAAACAGCCGACCCTGATGTCAGGGATACTTTTCCTTCTTCCGCATAAGAAAGTATGTCTGTCTCAACATTTGTATACAGGTTTTCCGCGCTGCCGATCTGCGGAACTGCCTGCTGCACAGTAAATTCGGAAAATTTGCCCCACTTGCCTCTCTGCTCCAGGTTCCGGATACGGATATAACGTGCAGTGATACCTGTAAGATCAATATCCAGAGTGTCTTTTCCGCTGTCAACGCCGGTATAATCACTATATTCTTCAGAAACCGGAGTCCAGCTTTTGTTATCTGCCGATGTTTCAACAGCATATCTGACAATTTTATCTGCATCGCCCGCTCCGATAACGATATGCGCGCTTTTGAGTTCAAGCTCCCGGCCAAAATCGTACCCCAGGTAATCATTTACCATAAAATCATCCCCTGTGGAATTGTCAGCCCCATCCGGATCATACCAGACATAAGTGTTATCGTCACCGTCATAAAGATTTGTCTCCGGCTCGCCTCCAGATACTGCCCATCTGTCAGTTTTGATCACATTGTACTCGATCGGTCCGGCCCCTCCCTCTTCCGGCGGCAGGATCTCGATTTCCGAGATTCTTACCCAGCCAGATGAAGCGGCGTTATTTTTGATCCTCATCGCAGTTACATTTGCCGCATTTTCAAGCCTGATCGTCTGGTCACTGCTATTTCCGACCGCTCCGGCGTCTGTCCAGGCATCCGATCCGCTTACCTGATATTGCAGGACAGCATTGGAAAAGACGTCGTTCGCTGCTGTTATTCCCTGAACCAGCCTGAAAGCTCCCACGGTTTTCGGTTCGTCAAAGGTAATCGTCAAGGCCGCATTTGCCGGAACCGTATCTCGATCTGTCCCCTCATAGGGCGCTTTTGCAAGCTGTACATCTGTCTGATTATTTCCATCAAAATAATTTGATTCCTGCCCGGCCTGAACAGACATATTTTCATAAGTAACTGTTCCCGTATATCTCTCCTGTTCTGCCTCGCCTTCCGATCCCTCTTTATTGATCTGAATCTCTGAGACAGTAAACCACGCGTCTTCAGCATTATCAGCCGTAGCGATCAGGCGGATGCCCATCGCCTGGAAATTTTCCGGAAGATTTTCCTCCTCTGCCAGGACCTCCTGGTACTGATTCTTTACCCCGGCAAAAGAGTTCGTCATATTCCGAAGTTCGATCCTCTCCCACACTCTGCCATCCATTGTATACTCGAGCGCAGCCTGATCAAAATGATCTTTCCCATCATCCAGATAAAAGCGGATGTAATCGATATCGATCACCCTGTTATAAAGGACGCCAATATAATCTCCCTCTGATATGCTGTTCGGATTTCGATAACTCACCTGCGTTTCATCGTTCCCGTCAAAAAGATCATCTGGCGTTCCAACTGCCGGCGCATCCTGCCTGTTTGTGATAAAGGAGCGGATCACTGCATCCGGATTCATCGCTGTCTCCGCATGTCTTGAAACATATCCGGCAAGCGCATTGATAAACGGCACGATATGCTGTACTCCCACCTCTGCATACTGTATCTCGTTCACATACTGGAACCCATAAGTCTTTGACCTGTCGAAAGCGCTCTTTCCTTCCGTATTATACTGAAGGATCGCTGTCGTATCCTTATTGATGACCGCCTTAACGCCATTCAGATATGCAAGCGCGGCATCCGTCGTGTCGTCCCAGCAGTTCAGCCAGTAAATGATCTGATCTCTGACTTTCGTATTGCCCGCCTGTTCTTCATATGTATCGGCTGCTGTCTGAAGGATCTCAAACTCCCCGATCAGAAGATCTGTATCCTCCTCGGTTACAGACCCGTTATTAAGCTTTTCCCTGAACGCGGTAAGTTTCGGCGCAAGCTCAACAGACTCCTGCAGCGCTGTCACCCTGCTGTCCATCGCCTGATTGATCATGTGCCTGGACAATTCTCTGAGCGCGTCAGACGCAGCCGTCTCAACTGCGGAATTATGATCCACATATTTAAATGAATCCTCCCACGCCTGATCCGCCTCTGCCTCATTCTCCCAGATATTCCACGAGTAACATGCATTTCCGAATATAGCCACTTTGCTTGGTTCAGACTGCTGCATCGGGTTCAGCATGATCCCCTGGATCTTGGTCGGATCCACTCCGGGATGGAGGAACGTCGTATAGCCGCCCATGATCAGATGCTTTTTCGAGTTATCTGTACACGGCCAGTTGATCCACATGAACGGACCTCTGCCAACATTGTCCGTAAACGTGCTCGTAAAATTGTCTGTGACCTCGCCCCATACTTTTCCGCCGGTCATGACGATCTGTACATTTTCCGGAGCATTTTTCAGCACCTGAAGTTCCGCGCTGCTGCCATTGCCCATATAGTCATATGGAACATACGGTACAACTGTCTTCATATCCGGGTATTCTGCCTTTACCTCCGTCTCAAGCCAGCCTGTCACATCTTTGAGCAATCTTAATCCGTTCTCTCCGCCCGGGTTCCAGAAGTCATCTGCCAGGATCGCGATCTGCCGGACCCCCGCATCGATGACCTGTTTGAACTTGGCTTTCAATGTCCCAAGATCCGTTTCATAATTCTCGTCAAAACGCAAATGGTCTGACTCACCGGGAAATGGATGGAGAGCATATACGAATCTGCATTTGGAAGCGTTGCCCGCTTCCGCCAGCGGCCTGATAAGGCTCTCAATCTCTTCCGGCGTATACAGCTCGTCCCATTCAGCCCTGTGCTTCGGATCATCCTTCGGCGCATAGAAATATGCATTCAGTTTATAATATCCGCCCCACTCCATCAGATCGCATCTGTCTTCGGTAGACCAGGGATTCCCGTAGTATCCCTCGATAAACCCGCGGCTCGCCACATCCGACCAGTCCTCGATATGAAAATTGCGGATCGTATAGCTGTCCATCTGATTTAAAATATGATACAGAGTAGTCAGCCCGTAGAAGCTGGCATCCGTATCCGCGCCAAGTACGGTAATCACACCGTCATCGCTGTCCAGCACATAGGAATCCAGCTTCTCGAACAGCCCCGTCTCCGACACCGTGATATTTTCATTTGCGTATGTATCCACATAGTCACCCGAACCCTCGATACCGACGAGGATATTTGCGGCGCCTTCCACGACTGCGTCAGATTCGCTGAACCGGACATCCGGCTTCAGCGCGAGCGCCTCTTCCAGACGTGCTTTCGTGGCATCGTCGACCCCCTGGTCATAGACCACATTCACAGCTTTATTCGTATTAATGATATAATCTCCGTCCTCATATTGTATTACATGGGGTGTCGGGTATATCTCATACACATCACCCGCTGCCGCCGCGTCTTCAGACGGCAGGGCCAGCCCGGACAGCATTACCGCCGCCGCCATGAATACCGCTGTCAGCCTGCGGCTTTTCATCCTTCCTGAACTGATCACGCTTCTCTTCTTCACACTGCTTCCTCCTCTTTTTATTCCCTGGACGCCTGTCTGTCAGATCCATGCGCCATTTTTCATAAACATATTTAATAAATTGTAACATTTTACAGACATTTTCATCAACTATTTTTTTTCTTTTTTTCTCTTCTTTTTTGTTTCGTCATTTTGCATTAAAAATTTTAATATATTTATTCCTTTTATGCTTTTTGTATCATTTAAAAAACCGGGAGGCTCTCACACGTCTTCCCGGTCTGATCTCGATCTCTGTGCTTTTTTGTTATTCCGCCGCAAATTTTTCCGCCTGCGCCCTGATAAGCTCCTCATCCGCAAAGTAATCGATCTTCATGGCCGCCTTTACTTCCTTCAAAGTCTGAGCCGCAGCTTTTTCCGCCTTTTCGCTTCCCTTCTTCAGGATCTCATACACAGCAGGGATATCCTTCTGAAACTCTTTTCTCCTGGTTCTGATTGGTTCCAGCTCTGCCTGGAGGACATTATTCAGAAACCGTTTTACCTTCATGTCTCCCAGACCGCCTCTCTGGTAATGCTCCTTCAGCTCCTCCAGGTCTTTATACTCCGGCAGGAACTCCGGGAAATACTCCGGCCTGCAGAACGCGTCCAGATAGGTAAACACTGTATTCCCCTCCAGGTTTCCCGGATCCTCGATACGGATATGGTTCGGGTCCGTGAACATGCTGAATACCTTCTTCCTGATGTCCTCCGGCTCCTCGGAAAGATAAATGCAGTTTCCCAGGGATTTGCTCATCTTCGCCTTGCCATCGATCCCCGGCAGGCGCATACACGCCTCGTTATCCGGGAGCAGGATCTTCGGTTCTACAAGCGTCTCCCCGTACACGGAATTAAACTTGTGCACGATCTCCTTCGTCTGCTCCAGCATAGGCATCTGATCCTCCCCCACCGGCACGACCGTTGCCTTAAACGCTGTGATATCCGCAGCCTGACTGATCGGATACGTAAAAAATCCAACCGGGATGCTGGCCTCAAAATTCCGCATCTGTATCTCAGATTTCACTGTGGGATTGCGCTGCAGTCTGGACACTGTCACAAGATTCATATAATAAAACGACAGCTCGCACAGCTCCGGCACCTGAGACTGGATAAACAGCGTGGATTTCTCCGGGTCCAGCCCGCACGCCAGATAATCAAGCGCCACTTCGATAATATTCTGGCGCACCTTCTCCGGGTTATCCGCATTGTCCGTCAATGCCTGCGCATCTGCGATCATAATAAAAATATCGTCAAACTCTCCTGTATCCTGGAGCTCTGCTCTTCTCCTCAGAGAGCCCACATAATGCCCGACATGGAGCTTTCCCGTAGGACGGTCTCCGGTAAGCATGATCTTTTTCATCTCTCAATTCCTCCTCTATCACTTCACCCTCATTTATTCTGAAGGAGCGCCCTTTTCTGCTTTGCATACCCGGGCGCTCTTTTCTTCTCCGCCGCATAGACGAACTGGTAGAGCACGCATGCCATCACGCCGGCTCCGAGCACATCCAGCACAGAATGCTGCTTTAAAAACATGGTCGCAAGGATAATAAGACCTGCGAGCACATACGCTCCCCGGCAGATGAAGGGATGCTTCTTCAGCTTTTCACTCTCATGGACTGCTATGCACACTCCCAGCGAATTAAATACATGCAGGCTGGGAAATACATTTGTACATGTATCCGCCCTGTAAAGCACCCTCACCATATCTACAAAGATATTGTCTCTGGCAAATACAACAGGCCTCAGATCCTGTCCGTTGGGAAAAAACGTAGATATAATCAGGAATATCGTCATCCCTGTAAACATAAATGCCGCGATTTTATAAAACCCCGGAACATCTTTAAAAAAGAAATACAAAAATGCCGCCGCGATAAAAACGAACCACATCAGATACGGTATGATAAAAAATTCGTTGAACGGGATCCATTCATCCAGCCTTGTCCGGATCACATGATAATGAGTGGTGACATGCTTCTCCAGATAAAGAAACCAGGGCAGATACACCAGGATATATAAAAACACCCATGCATGTTTATATTTCCTCATCCACACAGTGAACTTGTTTTTCCGTTTCATAATAAGACGCCCCTTTTGAGTTATCAGCTCTGATTCGCATCGATTATAACACGATTTAAAACGTACAACAACCTCGTTCACAAAACCTTTATTAAATCTTTTGTTTCCCGCCGCGTCAGCGGCCTGTCAGATTTCGTCTTCTGCCGCCGGACAGAGCACCGCGTCAAGATATCTCCCGAGAGACCGGCTCATATTTCCTTCAAAATCTGCTTTCCCGCGCTTCACACACCACTCAAAAACATTGCCGATCACGATCATACGGATATCCGTTGTAAATTCTTCGATCTCCCCGTTCAGTCTCACGATCCCTGCCTCCACAGCCTTCTCCACATAAGCCTGTACGGTCACAATAGGGTATGGGCGTTCCGCCCGGATGGCAGCGTTAAGCGCCTGGTTTTTTGTATCATAATATTCTGCCATAAACTCTACCCCAAGCTCCCGGCAATATTTCACATAGTTTAAATACACCTGGATAATTCCTTCTCTGACTCCCGGGATATCCTTCGGAAGCTCCAGCAGATCCGGCCCGATCCTGGGCTGGTCCTCAATGTAATAAGAGAGCAGGTCGTCCTTTGTCTTAAAGTGATGGTAAAAGCTGCCGTTGGACACGCCGGCTTCCTCACATATATTTTTTATGGACAGCGCCTCGTACCCGCTTTTCTGCAGGATCCGCTTTGCCGCCTGGAAAATCCTTTCCTTTGTCTCCCTTGACTTCTGCTGCTGTCTGGACATCTGTGTTTTCTCGTTCATATCATCATAACTCTCCTGGGTATAATTCCCGCAAGGCGGGGCAGAGCGCTGCGCGGACGGCAATTTCCCTGCCGGCCATGCTTCAGAAAAAACTCTTCGCAGCGCGGCGTTCTCCCGCGCACGTCTGGCTTACACAACGCACAATAATTATACCATGTATCGCCTCATGTTTCAAGAAAACCGAGTTCGCTCTGTTATTCTTGTCTGAATTCATACTTTCTCTTCTGCCGGGATTTTCAGACCGGCCGGTATGCGTCAAAAGCAGACGGCATGGGATAATGCTCTTTCAGCTCCCTGATGTCCGCAAACAGGACCGTATTCTGTTCCATATTCTGTTCCAGTTCATCCACCGTGATCTCATAACCGATCATATGCCATTCCACATGGCTGAATATATGCTTTGCGCTGCCGAGCTTTTTTATCCGTATTGGCATAAGCCCCAGCGATTTCGCGTATCTGACAACCTCTGACTGCTTCAGATGCCCTTCCGTCCCCGGGAATTCATACAGCCCGGCCAGCAGCCCGGTATCCGGACGTTTCCGCACCGCGGTCTTTTCATTGTCCCGGAACACCAGGACCGTGCGCTTTTCGATTCTGCGCTCCTTCTTTTTCGCCTTTACCGGGAACTCTGTCTCCCTGCCCTGCGCATGTGCCAGGCAGATCCCGCTTACAGGGCAGATCCCGCACTTCGGCTCCCCGTTGGGGACGCACACAATAGCGCCCAGCTCGATCAGGCTCTGGTTGAAATCTCCCGCCGACTCCTCCGGGATCACTTCTTCTACCCCACGTTCCACCTTTGTCCTGGTTCCTGCCTTCGTGATGTCGCTCCCGTCGGCTGTGATCCTTGTCACCACCCGGAGCACATTTCCGTCCACTGCCGGCTTCCTGACGCCGTACACAAAAGAACTGACAGCCCCGGCCGTATAATTCCCGATCCCTTTGAGCCCCCGGATCTCTTCGTACGTCTCCGGGAACCGCCCGCCGTATTTCTCCATGATCTGGCAGGCCGCTTCCTTCAGATTGCGGGCGCGGTTGTAGTATCCCAGTCCTTCCCACAGCTTCAGCAGGCGGTCTTCCGGCACTTCCGCAAGCGCCTTCACATCAGGCAGTTCCTTTAAAAACCGCTCATAATAAGGCTTCACCGCCTCCACCCTGGTCTGCTGGAGCATGATCTCCGAGATCCACACCCGGTACGCATCCATTCTCTTTCTCCACGGCAGATCCCTCTGATTCTCACGGAACCACTCCACAAGGGGCTGTACTGTCTCCTTAAGCTGAGGACTGTACAGCACGACATCCACGGGTTCCGCGACCACGATGCTGTCCGGGGTTACATTACAGTCATAAGCGAGAATCTCGACCCCCGCCTCCTTTGCCCTCCTCAGCGCTTCCGCGAACGCGGGGTGGGTATCCGTGTTGGGCGTGAAATACGAGACGCCCTTGATCTGGATCACAAAGAAAACATATGCCTCGTATCCTTCCTTTTTCGCCCGGATCAGCTCCTCCAGATGCTTTACCGCGCGGTCGCTGGGAGCGTCAGGGAAACGGCACACCCCGTCCTCTTCCAGCGTCACGCCTTTCACTTCGATAAAGATCTTTCTGTCCCCGGCCTCAACGTACAGGTCAAACCGGGAATTCCCGTACGTAGTCTCCGGCCGTACAAGGGACACGTCCGGGAACAGATTCCCGGCCTCGATCCACTCCTGCACAACCCGGTTCGGGATCTGGGAATCCATATTGATCAGACGCTTCCCCCTGCCCGTCTCCTTCTCCACAGCGATCAGGTCCCACTTCGTCTTCCGCTCCGGATTGCCGCTCTCCTGCACATAGATCACAGCGCCCGGGAGAAGGAGCTCCGCGCAGCGCCCGGTATTCTTCACATGTATCGTCTCTTTTTTCCCGTTTAATTCCGCATACGCGATAAAACGGTTCGGGCGCTCCAAAAAGAGCGCCCTGCTTATTCTCTCATATTTCATTCTATACTCTGCCTTATACTTATACAGTTCTACAGTATTTTGGAGAGGAATTCCTTCAGCCTCTCGTCCTTCGGGTTTCCGAAAAACTCTTCCGGCGGAGCTTCCTCGCGGATCTGCCCGTCGTCCATAAAGATCACTCTCGACGCCACCTCTCTGGCAAATCCCATCTCATGCGTCACCACGACCATGGTCATGCCCTCAGCCGCCAGCTTCTTCATCAGATCGAGCACCTCTCCGACCATCTCCGGATCCAGCGCTGAAGTCGGCTCGTCAAAGAGGATCACATCCGGGTTCATCGCCAGGGAGCGGATGATCGCCACTCTCTGCTTCTGCCCGCCTGACAGAGTGGACGGATAAGCGTCCGCCTTATCATCCAGCCCGATCCTCTTCAGGAGATCCAGCGCCTGCCGCTTTGCCTCCGCTCTGATCTGCTCCTTTGTCTCCGTGACCGGGATCAGCTCTTCCTTCTTCCCGCGGAAAGTATTTTTCAGGCGTGTCATCCTGTTTTTGCGCTTCGCTTTTTTCAGGTCCTGGCACCTTAAATATGCCGGCGCCATCATCACATTCTGGAGCACGGTCTTGTTGTTAAACAGGTTAAAATGCTGAAATACCATCCCCATGTGCCTGCGGTGCAGGTTGATGTCCACCTTCATGTCCGCGATATCGACCCCTTTGAAGATAATGCTGCCCTCTGTGGGGTCCTCCATACAGTTCAGGCACCGCAGAAATGTACTTTTACCGGAACCGGAAGGCCCGAGCACAGCGACGATGTCCCCTTTATTGATGGTGATATGAATGCCTTTTAAGATTTCAAGATCCCCGAAACTTTTCCTGAGATTAATTACGTCTATCACTCTTCTTCAGGCTCCTTTCCAGTAATTTGATCAGCAGTGTGACCGCAAGCACAATGGCAATATAGATCAGCGCCATCACCAGATACGGAACCATGAACTCGTAGTTGTTTGTTCCGATATAATTAAATGCCACATAAAGATCCGCCGCGCCCACAAAGCTTACGACTGACGTCTCTTTAATCAGGGCGATGAACTCATTCCCCAGCGTGGGAAGGATATTTTTCACTGCCTGCGGGATGACGATCTTCGTCATGCTGGCGCCAAAGCTCAGTCCCACGGCCCGCCCTGCTTCCATCTGTCCGGGATCCACGGACTGGATACCGCTCCTCATGATCTCTGATATGTACGCGCCGCTGTTTAGCCCGAATACAAGCATCGCGACCTGTACACCGCTGAAATTCCAGCCGATGACCGGCAGAAGAACATAATAAAATACAAGGAGCTGGACCACCATGGGCGTCCCCCGGAACAGCGCCACATAAAAGCTGCAGATCCCGTTGAGCACCCTCGGCAGCACCTTATACTTCGGCAGGACGCGCACTGTCGCGATGACCGTACCGATGAGAATACCGATGATCAGACCGCACACCGCGATAAGAAGTGTATTCTGCAGACCCTCGACCACCCTGGTATAGCCGTTCTGCTCTATGAATATCTCTATAAACTTATCTATCTTCTGACTAAAATTTCCCATTGCCTTCCCTTCTCATTTCAGTCCTGTGTTCCGTATTTTGTTATCTGCTCTGCCGACGCCCGGCTCACGCTCTGCATGGGCTGCCATCTGACGGGCGGATTACTGCATCTCGTTGATTGCCTCTGTGATCGCTGCCGCCGGGGCCGCGTCGATGATCACAAAATCAATATTTCCGTTAAGCATATCCTGCACAGCGAGAGAGCCGCTCTTGTACGACTGGCATGTCGCCGCAAGCCCCGGGAATCCCAGGTCTTCGCTTCCCTCGATATAACTGTTTCCTGTCGTGCCCTGCTGGCATCCGATCTTCACGGAAGAATCCAGCTCAGCAAGCGCTGCCGCGATAGAGTCAGCGTCCGTCATATCGTCAAAGTCTGTGTTATCCCCCGGCACGATCAGTCTCTGTGACGCCTGATAATATGTGTCAGAGAATGTCACATACTCTTTTCTCTCTTCGCTGACAGTAAGTCCTGCCATCGCGATATCACACTTCTGCTGTCCTACGGAAAGGCAGACCGCGTCGAAATCCATGTTCTGGATCACAAGCTCTTTTCCAAGCTCCTCCGCAAGAAGCGCCGCGATCTCCATATCGATCCCTACATAAGAATCTCCCTTCATGTACTCAAACGGCTCAAACGCCGCATTTGTCGCCACGACAAGCTGATCCTTTGACTCATCAGGCGCCGCAGACTCCACCCTTGAATGAAAAACTAAATTCCACATCCATGCTGAATTTAGTCTTACTCTCTTCTTCAATATCCTGTATCATTCTT
>CALWDM010000067.1 GCA_944376695.1 uncultured Mediterraneibacter sp.
TCTGGGCTGGAAATCCCCACAGACTATCCTGAAGGAATTTATTCAGCATGGTGTAACATATGTTTGACAAACCTACACTGCTCTATCTCCGGCGCAAATAAATACCGATAAATACCGACGTCTCCCGCATATGTACAGCGCCTGAAACGGCCCGGGGGAAAACGCAAATACTGTTTTCTCCCGGGCCGTCCGTTTCTCCTTTTCCTTTATCCGGCTGTTATTCTTCTGATGCTCTTGCAGCGATCTCTTTCTCCTGTACGTCCGACGGAGCCTGCTCATATCTTGCGAACTGATATTCATAAGTTCCGCGCCCGCCTGTCATGGAGCGGAGCACTGTACAGTAGCCGAACAGTCCTGTCATCGGGATATCCGCCTCGATCACCTGTTTTCGGCCCGCCACCGGAGTCATGCCGAGCACTCTGCCGCGCCTCTTGTTCAGATCGCCCATCACATCGCCGGTGTAATCATCCGGCACTGTCACCCTGATGGAAGCGATCGGCTCAAGCAGGACGGGTGAAGCCTCCATAAACCCTTTCTTAAACGCCTGGCTCGTAGCAGTCTTGAACGCCATCTCCGAAGAGTCTACCGGGTGGTAGGATCCATCGTAGAGGATCGCTTTCACTCCGACTACCGGGTATCCGGCGAGAGGTCCTTTCACCACAGATTCCTGAAGTCCCTTTTCCACTGCCGGAAAATAGTTCTTCGGAACAGCGCCGCCAACTACGCACTCCTCAAAAATATACGGCGTATCCAGATCATGGGACGGCTCGAATTTCATCTTGACATGTCCGTACTGCCCGTGACCGCCTGTCTGTTTCTTATATTTCATATCCACATCCGAATTCTTGCGGATCGTTTCGCGGAAAGCAACTTTCGGAGTTTCCAGAATAATCTCTACTTTGTACCTTGCAGCCAGCTTGCTCGCCGCGATCTCAAGATGCTGGTCTCCCATGCCGTAGAGCAGTGTCTGCCGGTTTTCACTGTCATTGACTGCCTTGAGCGTCACATCCTCTGCGGTCATCCTTGCAAGAGCCTGGGAAACTTTATCCTCATCCCCTTTATTCTTTACACGGTATCTCATGTATGTATAAGGCACGGAGTAATCCGTCTTTGCATAGGACACCGGGTTCGCTTTCGTGGAGAGTGTATCCCCTGTCCTTGTATTTGCGAGCTTCGCGATGGCGCCGATATCCCCGGCAAACAGCTCGGATACTTCCGACGGCTTATTTCCGCACATCGTATACAGCTTGCCCGGCTTCTCCTCTGCCTCTGTATCCGCATTGTAAAGGATGTCATCCCCTTTGAGCACTCCGGAGCACACCTTTACAAAGGAATATTTTCCGATAAACGGATCTACCATTGTTTTGAACACATACGCTGTCTTTGCCTTTGAGAAATCATAGTTTGCCTCAAAAATCTCATTCGTCCTGCGGTTGATGCCCGCGCATGTCCTCCTGTCCGGGCTCGGGAAGAACCTTACGATGTCAGACAGGAGATTCGCGACGCCCTGAGCCTGCACATTGGAACCCATTGCCACAGGGACGATATCCCCGTCCATCACTTCCGTGCGCATTGCGGCCCGGATCTCCTCGATAGAGAATTCCTCGCCGTTGAAATATCTCTCCATAAATTCTTCGCTTGTCTCAGCCACAGCTTCCATCAGGGAATCCCTGAGGATCTGGAGGTTCGGCTTACAGTAATCCGGGATCTCGCACTCTTCCCTCTGTCCGATGCCTGTATATCTGCGGCCCGCATTCTTAATGACATTGATATAGCCGACCAGCTTTTCATTCTCGCGGATCGGCTGGAAATGCGGCGCGATCTTCTTGCCGTATTTCGCTGTCAGGTCTTCCACTACCTGGCGGAAGCTGGCATCGTCCACATCCATTTCTGTCACATAGACCATTCTCGGGAGATTATACTTATCGCACAGCTCCCATGCCTTCTCCGTGCCGACCTGCACGCCTGCCTTGCCGGATACAACGATAACCGCAGCGTCAGCCGCGCTGACCGCTTCTTCCACCTCGCCTACAAAGTCAAAGTATCCCGGCGTATCAAGGATATTGATCTTCGCTTTTTCCCACTCGATGGGAACCAGGCTTGTGCTGATGGAAAATCCGCGTTTCTGCTCCTCTTTATCAAAATCACTGACTGTGTTGGACTCTGTGACCTTGCCCATTCGGTTCGCGGCGCCTGATACAAACAGCATTGCCTCGACAAGACTTGTTTTTCCGCTTCCGCCATGTCCAAGCAATACCACATTCCTGATTTCATCCGTTCTGTAAACCTTCATGCTGCTGCCTCCTTGATATGTAGTTATTATGCATGCAGCAAAATCTTCTGCGCATGCATGTCATGGATATATTGTACTAAAATCTTTTTGAAATTACAACTATTTTATATATTTTTCACATAAATCTTATATTTTTACATACCAAAATTTTTTCTGCTTACAGGTTCACTCCATATCGCTTTTCTTTCGTTTACTTTTATAATGCAACGTGCTAAAATGTCTCTGTGTCGTGCAGTCCCTGTATATGCTTTTATCACAGGGCTGTCACAGAAAAACAGACAGACTTATTTTTAAAGAACAGAAAGGAAGACATATATGGCATCACCAAAAGCAGGATTCATCGGGCTGGGGCTGATTGGCGGCTCTATCGCCAAAGCGATCCGAAAGTATTACCCTGACTGTGAACTGATTGCATTTGACAAAAGCCGGGAAACACTTGCTCTTGCCGTCCAGGAAGGAATCATCGACACCGCATGTGCGTCCATCGATGACAATTTCAGAGGCTGCAGTTACATTTTTCTGTGTGCTCCGGTTTCCTGCAATACCGCTTATCTCTCCCGGCTCAAAGAACTGATCGGAACGGATTGCATTTTAACGGACGCAGGGAGCGTCAAGACCTCCATCCACGAAGAGATCATCTCACTTGGAATGGAGGAATACTTTATCGGCGGCCACCCTATGGCCGGATCTGAAAAGAGCGGGTTTGCGAATTCCAAAGCGCATCTGATCGAGAACGCTTATTACATCCTGACCCCTTCCGCCAAAATACCTGCGGAAAAGGTAGAAATGTACCGGCAGTTCACCGCTTCCCTGAAAGCAATCCCCATTGTCCTGGATTATAAGGAACATGATCTGATAACCGGGACGATCAGCCATCTCCCGCACATCATCGCCTCTTCTCTTGTCAACTTTGTGCGCGATACAGACACAAAAGATGAACTGATGAAAGCGCTTGCCGCGGGAGGCTTTAAGGACATTACAAGGATCGCGTCCTCCTCCCCTGTCATGTGGCAGCAGATCTGTCTGAAAAACGGCCGCAATATCTCCCATATCCTTGAGGGCTATATTCACGCCCTTGAACGTGCGAAACAGGCTGTGGACCGCGGAGATGAAGAAGCGCTGTACTCTATGTTTGAATCGTCCAGAGACTATCGTGACTCCATGCCAAACAGCTCTGCCGGTCCGATCAAAAAACAGTTTGCCATTTACTGTGACATTATCGACGAAGCAGGAGGGATCGCCACCATCGCCACGATTCTTGCCAGCAATCATATCAATATCAAAAATATTGGCATCATACACAACAGAGAATTTGAAGAAGGCGTGCTGAGAATCGAATTTTACGAGGAGGATGCCTCGGCAAAAGCCGCCTCTCTTCTCCAGAAATACCGGTATGTGGTATATGAGACATGACCCGGAACAAAAACCGGAATTTTTCCTGAAATTTAAGGTAATTTTAGATGGGTAATTCCTTACTGGCTGTAAGGGATATTACCATAAATATATTGTAGTAGAAAGAGGGAATTTGAATATGGAATTATGCAGCATTTCCGGGCTGAAAGGAAGAGTCGCTGTCCCGGGAGATAAATCGATTTCGCACAGATGTATCATGTTCGGCTCCATCGCAGACGGAACAACAGAGGTCCGGAACTTCCTGGAGGGAGCGGACTGTCTCGCAACGATCCGCTGCTTCCGCTCACTGGGGATCGAGATAGAAAAAAAGGATACCACTGTCATTGTACACGGCAAAGGACTTCACGGTCTTTCTGCCCCGGACAGAATACTGGATGTCGGAAACAGCGGGACTACTACCCGCCTGCTCTCAGGCATCCTCGCCGGTCAGTCCTTTGAATCCAGTCTTTCCGGCGACGAATCGCTCAACTCCCGCCCAATGAGGCGCATCATGGATCCTCTCACCCGGATGGGCGCTCATATATCAAGCATACACGGGAACGGCTGTGCCCCTCTCTGTATCGCGCCTTCCAGGCTTCACGGCATCCACTATGACTCCCCGGTGTCGTCCGCTCAGGTAAAATCATGCATTCTTCTCGCAGGGCTGTACGCGGATGGAGAAACCTCTGTCACAGAGCCCTCCCTCTCCCGCAACCATACAGAGCTGATGCTCCGGGAATTCGGCGCGGACCTCCGCACGTCCCATTCGCTTGACAGCACAAAAGCCACAGCTTCCATACGCCCCTGCAGCAGGCTGTGCGGGCAAAAGATCACTGTGCCCGGAGATATTTCCTCCGCCTCCTATTTTATTGCTGCCGGACTCATTGTACCGGACTCTGAAATCCTGATCGAAAATGTGGGCATCAATCCGACCCGCGCAGGAATCCTGAAAGTGTGTGAGGATATGGGCGGTAATATCACACTGCTCAATGAGCGTACAGAGGGCGGGGAAAGGATCGCAGACATCCTCGTCAAGACAAGTAACCTGCATGGCATTACCATCGAAGGGGATATCATCCCGACCCTTATAGACGAAATACCGGTAATCGCGGTCATGGCCGCAGTTGCAGAGGGGACGACTGTCATAAAAGACGCCGCAGAGCTTAAAGTAAAAGAGACCGACCGTATTGAAACTGTCACGGACAATTTAACGGCAATGGGCTGCAATGTTACTCCCACCGCTGACGGAATGATCATCACCGGAGGGAACCTCAAAGGCGCGTCCATCCACACTCTCCTGGACCACCGTATCGCAATGGCATTCAGCATCGCCGCTCTGGTTGCTGATGGAAACACAAAAATACTGGACAGCAAGTGCGTGGATGTGTCATATCCCACGTTCTATGACACCTTCGAACAATTATTGTAAATCTGTATTTGTGGAGGAGCTACTGTCAGAGTAAAACGTCCGAAAACAGTGAAGCACGGTTATAGAAGACGTATTCAGCACGGATGTGTGGGTGGCTTCGGCTCCGGGGCTCCGTGGCAGCAAAAACTAAGAAATCCAGGACTATGCTAAAAGCAGAAAGCAGCAGGGAGCAACTCGCCTTTGGCTCAGACAAGCCCCCTGCTGCTTTCAACGCATAGTTCCGGATTTCAAGTTTTTTCAAGCCCCTCCGCAGTCACCTCAGACACCCACACACCCGTGCTGAAGGGTTTTCAAAAAGGCGCTTCGCTGTTTTCTGGTTTACTCAAGCCGGAAGGTCCCCCCGACAAATGCAGCGTTTAAAAACGCAGCGAGAGAGGGGAACTTCTTCGACAAAAGGCAATCCATCTCCCGGAAGTCCACAGTATCTTCCGTCTTGGATAAATTCCTGTTTCTCCGCTGAAGCTCCCCTCTCACCCACCTTTCGAAATCCTGCATTTGTCTGCGGGGACCTTCCGATCGGATGTGTGCAGAAAACCGGTCCCCTTTGATTCGCCTTTCGCGGCGGACGGGGATAGGGCGACGGTGACTTGGAGTAATCTGATGGAAAGACTTAAAGGAAGAAAGCGTGGCGTTAATTGTCCGGCGGATGCCTGAGGCGGAGACGAATCTTCCGCCGGACAATTGCTTTTAGCCATGCTTTCTCCCTTTTACATCTTTCCCAGATTACGGAACCGGAACCGGAGCCATATCCCCGCCCGCCACGAAAACGCTCTCAATTATATCCGCGGTTTTCGGACGTTTCGCCAACAGGTCGGCTCCCCCACAGATCCAGATTTAAAAGATGATCGATCAGCTGGTACCCTTCATCCAGCATCCTGCCGCTCTCCTGTCCTGTTTTCTCACAGTACATGCCGCATCCATCCTGCGCCTTTGTGCTGTCATACAGCAGGTACGGCACTGGATCTGATGTATGGGTGCGCACTCTCACCGGAGTCGGATGATCCGGAAGAATCAGCATCCTGAAATCAACTCCTGATCCGCGGAGCGCGTCCGCCACAGGACCGATCACCTGATCATCGATATATTCTATGGCTTTGATCTTATCTGCCGCGCTTCCCTGATGTCCCATCTCATCTGGAGCTTCAATATGTACGTAGACAAAATCAAATCCGTCCTCAGTCAGAGCTTTCACCGCTGCCCGGGCTTTTCCCTCATAATTCGTATGAAGCCCTCCGTTTGCGCCTTCCACGATGATATTGTGCATCCCGGATCCTGCCGCGATCCCCTTCAGCAGATCCACCGCTGAGATCATGGCGCCCTTCACCCCGGTTTTCTCTTCAAAGGAAGGCAGAACAGGGCGCGTGCCCGCACCCCAGAACCAGGCGGAATTGGCGGGATTTTTCCCCTCCGCGCGCCGCTTTACATTGACGGGATGATCTTTCAGTATATCATAGCTCCTGACCATCATCTTCCGGAGAACAGAATCTTCGGGCAGATATTCCCCGATCCGTTTCGTCAGAATATCATGGGGCGGCATCAGCTCTGTTATCCTTCCATCTTTCTGGATGAGAAGGTGCCGGTAGCTGGTCCCCACATAAAAAGTATAGCCCTCTCTCTCGAACTCATCCCGGAGCGCTTCTGCAAGAACAGCCGCCTCTTCTGTTGAGATCTCCCCGGAACTGTGGTCCAGGATCACCCTGTCCTCATACTTTTCCTCCTCTTCGGAAAGAGTGACAAGATTGCACCGGAAGGACACATCCTTCTCCTCCATTTCCGCCCCGATGCTCAGAGCTTCCAGCGGAGAACGGCCGGAATAATATTTCCCCGGATCATAGCCAATCACAGACAGGTTTGCCGTATCGCTTCCGGGAGCCATTCCCTTCGGCACGGTGCGGACCATCCCGATCTCTGAATCTGCTGCCAGGCGGTCCATATTCCCTGTATCCGCCGCTTCCAGAGGGGTCCGTCCGTCCAGTTCCGCCAGCGGTTCGTCCGCCATCCCGTCGCATAAGATCACAATATATTTCATTTTCAGTTCAGCCTCTCTACTACTCTTCGATGCGGATCATATGCAGTATTCCATCTGCCTCAGCCGCCTTTTTTACATATTCCCCTTCTGTCATGTCTCCTGTGACAAAGCCAAACTCGCCTTCCGCGCCATCCACCGTCAGAAACCGCACAGCGCCAAACAGCTTTTCGACTTCGTCTCTTCGCGTATCCGCGTCTCCGGACATACGCACGAAGAACTTTCTTACTGTATCCTCGATCGGAAGAAGTTCCAGCTTCTCACTCTTCCACATAGTCATAATATTTCTGTGGAGATGCTTCGCCGCGTCTACTACATCCGCAACGACCGCACTGGCTGTAGGCAGCTTGCCTGCTCCGCTTCCGTAGAACATCGCGTCACCCAGCACATTTCCATGTACAAAAACGGCGTTAAATACGTCATCCACACTGTAAAGCGGGTGTCCCTTGCTCAGGAGAGCCGGAGCCACAATGGCGTGGAGGTGACTTCCGTGGCGCTTGCTGGACGCCAGAAGTTTGATCCTCATTCCCAGCTCCTTTGCATAAAGCATATCTTTTTTTGTGATCTTTGTAATCCCCTCTGTGTGGATATCCTCAAAATCTACCTGCTGTCCAGAAATCAGAGACGAGAGGATCGCGATTTTACGGCACGCGTCATAGCCTTCCACATCCGCCTCCGGGTTGCGCTCTGCATACCCGTTGTCCTGTGCTTCCCTGAGAACCTCATCATAGTCTGCCCCTTCATAGAACATTTTGCTTAACATATAGTTGGTCGTCCCGTTCAGAATCCCCGTAATCTCCTCGATCCTGTCAGCCGTCAGGCTGGAGTTGAGGGCGCGGATGATAGGGATTCCGCCTCCAACGCTTGCCTCAAAAAGGAAGTTCAGTTCTCTTTCCCTTGCAATGGAAAGCAGCTCTGCCCCGTGCTTCGCGACAAGGGCTTTGTTGGAGGTGGCAACGCTTTTCCCCGCTTCCAGGCAGCGCTTTACAAACGTATAGGCAGGCTCGATCCCTCCCATGACTTCTACTACGATCCTGATCTCCGGATCATTGATGATCACATCGATATCATGGACGATCTTCTCCTGGATCGGATCTCCCGGAAAATCTCTGATATCGAGCACATATTTGATATTGATCTCGTCTCCTGCCCTCTGGTTAATGATATCACCATTGGTGTTGATGACCTCGACCACGCCCGATCCTACTGTACCATATCCCATTACTGCTATATTTACCATTGCTCTCTTTTCCTTTCTGTACTTTCTTTATAGTAGCTGAAACAGGCTCCCGGGTCACTGCCCGGGCGCCTGCTGTGTATTTGCGCTCAGATATGCGTTGATGAACGGATCGATATTCCCATCCATGACTCCGCCTACATTGCTGACTTCCGCGTTTGTCCTGTGATCCTTGACCAGCGTGTACGGCTGCATCACATAGGAGCGGATCTGATTACCGAAGTTGATATCCCTCACCTCGCCGCGGATGTCGGACATTTTCTCCGCCTGCTCCTGCTGCTTCATAAGATACAGCTTGGATCTGAGCATCTGCATTGCCTTATCTCTGTTCATATGCTGGGAACGCTCATTCTGGCACTGCACCACGATCCCTGTAGGGAGATGGGTGATGCGGACCGCGGAGGAGGTTTTGTTGATATGCTGTCCGCCGGCGCCGCTGGAGCGGTAAGTATCGATCTTCAGATCATCGTCATTGATCTCAATGTCGATATCCTCCTCAATATCCGGGATCACATCACAGGACGCAAACGATGTCTGGCGCTTGCCCGCCGCGTTGAACGGGGAGATACGCACAAGGCGGTGCACCCCTTTCTCCGAGCGGAGATACCCATAGGCATTCTCCCCTTTTACCTCAAAGGTCACACCCTTGATCCCTGCCACATCCCCTTCCAGGTAGTCCAGGACTTCCACATCATATCCCTTTTTCTCCGCCCAGCGGGTGTACATGCGGTACAGCATGCCCGCCCAGTCGCAGGACTCCGTGCCGCCCGCCCCCGCGTGGAGCGTCACGATCGCATTGTCGCGGTCATAGGGTCCCGTGAGGAGTGTACTGATCCGAAGCTCTTCAAATTTTTCCTCAAATCCGTTGAGTTCCTCTTCGATCTCCTGCACGGTTTCTCCGTCCGGCTCCTCCTCGCTCATCTCGATGAGCAGGAGCATATCCTCATAATCTGAATACAGTTTCTCAATCTCTTTTACCGAGTCCTGGAGGCCTTTCAACTCCTTCATGACCTGCTGGGATACCTCCGGGTCATCCCAGAATCCCGGCTCCTCCAGACGCTTCTGGAGCTCTTCTGCCCTTAATTTCTTTGACACCAGGTCAAAGTGAATCCCTCAGATCTTTCAGCGGTTCTTCATAGGCTGTGAGTCTTGACTTTAATTCGTCTAATAAAACCACCTTATTCACCTCTTTCATATTAATATTTACCGGCTTACGCCTTGTTCACGCCAAGTTGCTTTCACAGAGAATTTCTGTTCGCTAACCTCGCCTTTCGCCGCAGCTCGGGCTCGCTAATCTCACAGAACGGCCTCGCACTAAGGCCTGAACTGCGGCTTACGCCTTGTTCACGCCAAGTTGCTTTCGGCCGCAGCACTGTTTGTATTTCTTTCCGCTTCCGCACGGGCACGGATCGTTCGGATAGATCTTCTTCTCCTCGCGCTTCTTCGGAGCGCGCACAGAACTGTCGTCCTTATTCGTGCCGGTCACTTTCGCGACTTCCTCTCTTTCCACCTTCTGCTCCACACGGATATTGAACAGGGTGCGGATGGTGGTCTCTGCGATCATGTTTGTCATCTCTCCAAACATATTATATCCTGTCATCTTGTATTCTACAAGCGGATCTCTCTGTCCGTATGCCTGGAGACCGATGCCCTGGCGCAGCTGATCCATATCGTCGATGTGGTCCATCCATCTCGCGTCGATGACTTTCAGAAGGACGACTCTCTCGATCTCACGGATCTGCTCTGCTTCCGGAAATTCTGCTTCCTTTGCTTCGTACGCCTTCACCGCGCGCTCTTTTAAAAGATGCTTCAGTTCTTTCTGGCGCATTCCCTGACATTCCTTTGGAGACGGGAGCTCCATCATTGGAATAACATTGTGGAGGTTTACATCCAGCCCTTTGATATCCCACTCTTCAGGAGCCGCCTCCGGTGAAGCGAAACGGTCTGTGAGATTTTCCACATACTCTGTGATCATATTATAGATCGTATCGCGCATACTCTCGCCGTCAAGCACGCGGCGTCTCTCACCGTAAATAATCTCTCTCTGTTCATTCATGACCTGGTCATACTCAAGCAGATTCTTACGGATACCGAAGTTATTGATCTCCAGCTTCTTCTGCGCTGTCTCAATAGCGTTGGAAAGCATTTTATGCTCGATCTGCTCGCCGTCTTTTACGCCCAGGGCGTTGAAAACTCCCATGAGACGTTCGGAGCCGAACAGCCTCAGCAGATCGTCCTCCAGCGAGATATAGAACCTGGACTCTCCGGGATCTCCCTGACGTCCGGAACGTCCTCTCAACTGGTTATCGATACGCCTTGACTCGTGGCGCTCTGTACCGATGATCTTCAATCCGCCTGCTGCCCTTGCATCGTCGTCCAGCTTGATATCCGTACCACGTCCCGCCATGTTAGTAGCAATGGTGACCGCACCGTGGAGTCCGGCATCAGCGACGATCGCAGCCTCCTGCTCATGGTATTTGGCATTCAGCACGTTGTGTTTGATGCCTTCCTTTTTGAGCATGCTGCTGAGGAGTTCTGACACTTCGATCGTGATCGTGCCCACCAGGACCGGCTGTCCCGTGGCATGCGCTCTCTTTACTTCCTCAACGACCGCTTTGTATTTTTCTTTTTTTGTCTTGTAGACCGCGTCTTCCAGGTCCACTCTCTGTACCGGAACATTGGTGGGGATCTCAACTACGTCCATCCCATAGATATCGCGGAACTCTTTTTCCTCGGTAAGGGCAGTACCGGTCATACCGCTCTTCTTCTCAAATTTATTGAACAGATTCTGGAATGTGATCGTTGCCAGAGTCTTGCTCTCCCTGCGCACCTGTACATGCTCCTTCGCCTCGATCGCCTGATGGAGTCCATCAGAATAACGGCGCCCCGGCATGATACGTCCTGTAAACTCGTCTACGATCATGACCTCGCCTTCTGAAGTGACTACATAGTCCTGATCCTTGAACATCAGGTTGTGCGCGCGGAGGGCAAGGATGATATTATGCTGGATCTCCAGGTTCTCCGGGTCTGCGAGGTTATCGATATGGAAGAACTGCTCGACCTTTTTTATACCGTCTTCTGTCAGGTTGATCGCCTTTTCCTTCTCATTTACGATGAAATCTCCGGTCTCCTCAATGTCCTCTCCCATGATGGCGTTCATCTTGGAGAATTCGCCGCTCGCCTCGCCTCTCTCGAGCTGGCGGGCAAGGATATCACAGGCTTCATAGAGCTTTGTAGATTTCCCGCTCTGCCCGGAAATAATCAGAGGCGTCCTCGCCTCATCGATCAATACAGAGTCCACCTCATCGATAATGGCAAAATTCAGCCCTCTCTGTACGAGCTGCTCCTTGTAAATGACCATATTATCGCGAAGATAGTCAAATCCCAGCTCATTGTTGGTCACATAAGTAATATCACACGCATAAGCCTCCCGGCGCTCATTATTGTCCATACTGTTTAAGACAACACCCACAGTCAGTCCGAGGAATTCATGCACCTTTCCCATCCACTCAGCGTCACGCTTCGCCAGATAATCATTGACAGTAACGATATTTACGCCTTTTCCTTCCAGTGCGTTCAGATAAGCCGGGAGTGTGGACACGAGTGTCTTGCCTTCTCCTGTCTTCATCTCAGCGATACGCCCCTGATGAAGGATAATGCCGCCGATGATCTGCACTCTGTAATGACGCATACCCAGGCTCCGAAACGCAGCCTCGCGCACGACAGCGTATGCCTCCGGGAGAATGTCGTCCAGTGTCTCCCCCTCTGCCAGGCGCTGCTTGAACTCTCTTGTCTTACCTCTGAGTTCTTCGTCCGACAGTGCTTTCATCTCCGGCTCCATCGCCTCGATCCTGTCAACGATCGGATAGATCCTCTTCAGTTCGTTCTGGCTGTGAGTCCCAAAAATCTTCTCTATAATGCCCATATTCCGCAATTAACTCCTTGTATAAATTTAGCGCCGGAGCGAAATGCCGGCGCCGCCCTGTTTTACATTCTAACACTAACTGATGGGTAATTCAACCAATTCATAAATCGTTAACAAATAGTAACGATTTTACGGGCTTTGCGGGCATTTTTGCCGGGAATGTGTTGTAAACCGTTATGTTTTAAAATCAGTAGAGCTGAAAACGGTCCATAGCCTGTCCGATCACTCCTGCGTATCCCTCCTGCCCGCCGCCAGTCTCATTGTCAAACTGCCACGGGCAATAGCTGCCATTCAGCGGGCTGACACGGTACTGGGCCTTCTGATAACCATGTGCCGCTGCAACGTCCGCAGATGTATCATAGCACACTTCTACCGCATCGATAACAGCGCCCGGATATCCCGCATAGCCATTTGCGATATCGTTCCAGTCGCATCCCGTTACATAAGGCAGCCATCCAGCGCCTTTTACATGCACGCGGTACCTGACGGTCCCCTTGTTTACCCTGACCGCAATTCCGGCAATCGTCTGTCCCGGGAGACCTGCATAATCTTCCAGGTTGCGCACAAACGGCAGGACAACGCCGTTGGTCAGCATAACAGCATATTCAAAGATCACTCCTGCCCCTCCGGAAGACACAGGCGATGTTACGATTGGAGCAGGCGT
>CALWDM010000068.1 GCA_944376695.1 uncultured Mediterraneibacter sp.
AGATTCAAATATAACACAAAAGAGTCTATCCTCGCTTTTTAAATATTCAGTTGTAACACATGTATTGTAATCCTACATCCCTGTAACTGCCTCTCCTGCATAAGTCTTGTTTTTTCGCTGCTGCCACTGTATAATTGTCTTTGCATCATTTACACTATCATTATAAAAATGGAGACGAGAATATGTTTCGCTTTATCTGTATTGTAATCTTTTTAATCCTGTATCTCATCCTGACCATCCCGGTCCTGATCGTTGAATGGATTATTGGAAAATTTAATCCTTATGCCAGAGACATCAGTTCCCTGCGTATCGTACAGTGGGGATTCAAAGTGATACTCCGCATAACCGGCGTAAGGACGACTGTCATCGGTGAAGAAAATATCCCGGACGAGCCGGTCCTTTTCATCGGGAATCACCGCAGCTATTTTGATATCCTGCTCACTTACAGCAGATGCCAAAGACTGACCGGTTATATCGCAAAAAAAGAAATGGAACGTTATCTCACACTGACAACCTGGATGAAGCGCGTCTACTGCCTCTTCCTTGACAGGAAGAACCCAAAAGAAGGGCTGAAGACTATCCTCACAGCGATCGACTATATCAGGAGAGGCATCTCCATCTGCGTTTTCCCCGAGGGGACCCGCAACAGCGGAGAAGAGCTGTCCATGCTTCCTTTTAAAGACGGCGCGTTCAAGATCGCGACAAAAAGCGGCTGCGCGATCATTCCGATCTCCATGAACAACACAGCCGAAATCTTTGAAAACCATCTGCCGAAAGTAAAAAAGACGCATGTGATCATTGAATACGGGAAACCGATCTATCCGGAAGAACTGGACAGGGACACCAAAAGGCATATTGGGGATTATGTAGAAAATATCATACGGGAGACCATAAACAAAAACGCAGGACTCGTATAGAAAAATCAAGATTTGTGTGTGAGGACGCACGATCGATGGAACGTCCGAAAACCGCGAAGCGCCTTTGCGAAAACCTTTCAGAGCAGATGTACGGGTGTCTGTGCCGACTACGGAGGGGCTTGCAAAAACTTGAAATCCGGAACTATGCGTTGAAATCAGCAGGGGGATCGTCTGCGGCGAAGACGATCCCCCTGCTGATTTCCGCTCTTAGCATAGTTCCGGATTTCCTGGTTGTCGCTGTCACGGAGTTCGGAACCGAAGCCATACCCGCTCTGAATATGTCTTCGATATATTGCTTCGGTGTTTTCGTCCGATTTACTCTATCCCCGGCTCCCCGACAAATCCAGATTTAAGAAAACAGCTTCCCAAACCGTTCCATCGCTTCTTTTGTCTTCTCATGGGTCCCGAAGGAGGTCAGCCTGAAATAATTCTTGCCGTTCACTCCGAATCCCGCCCCCGGAGTACCTACGACCTGGGCATTTTCCAGAAGATAGTCAAAGAATTCCCACGACTCCATGCCGTCCGGGCATTTGAACCAGATATACGGAGAGTTCACGCCCCCGGTAAAGGAAATATTCTTCCTGCGGAGCGTCTCTGCGATAACACGGGCGTTTTCCATATAGTAGGAAATATTCTCCCTGCACTCTTTCATGCCCTCTTCAGAAAATACCTTTGCCGCCGCATACTGGATGATATACGGAGTCCCGTTGAACTTTGTGGACTGTCTCCTGTTCCACATGTCGCGGAGGCTCATTCGCTGCCCGTTGGACGCGGTGAAGGCAATCTCTTTGGGAACGATCGTGTATGAAAAACGTGTCCCGGTGAATCCCGCGGTCTTGGACAGAGAGCAGAACTCGACCGCGCACTTCTCTGCTCCCTCTACCGCATAGATACTGCGCGGCAGTTCAGGCTCAGAGATGAACGCCTCATACGCAGAGTCAAACAGGATCACAGCCTCATTCTTCAGCGCGTAATCCACCCATGCTTTTAACTGTTCTCTGTTGTAGCACGCACCGGTCGGATTGTTCGGAGAGCACAGGTAAATGATATCCGCCTTTACGGAATCGTCCGGCATCGGAAGAAAATCATTCTCTTCCGTGCCGTTCATATAGACGATCTGCTTCCCGTCCATTGTATTTGTATCCACATAGACCGGGTACACCGGGTCAGGCACAAGGATCACATTGTCTTTTGCAAACAGCTCTGTAATGTTCCCGGTATCGCTCTTCGCTCCGTCAGAGATAAACACATCGTCCGCGTCCACTGTCACCCCGGCGCGCGCATAATGCTCAGCTGCCGCCCTGCGGACGAACTCATACCCCTGCTCCGGGCCGTATCCCTTAAAGGTCTCCGCGGCTGCCTGCTCATCCACCGCCTCATGGAGCGCCCCGATGGCGCTCTTTGTCAGCGGGCGGGTCACATCGCCGATCCCCAGGCGGATAATGGACGCCGCCTTATCCGGATGGGCTTCCTCGTAGACTTTCACTCTGCGGGCGATCTCTGCAAAGAGATAGCTGTCCTGTACATTCAGATAATTTTCATTTAATTTTGGCATTTTTCTCTTCCTTTCTGGATGTAAAAAAGATGAAAGCGGGACTGCCCCTGCCCTCCGCCCCGTTGCGGTAAATGTCAGGAGTATCAGAACCCGCTCTGCTATTTCCAGAGATATCTTAGCAGAATCCCGGTCTTTTTTCAATATTTAATTCCGGCTCATGCTCTCTCCGGCTCATGCTCACATGACCCCGCGCCTCACATCCTCATGAACCACTGGGCAGCCATTGCCACGAGGACGCAGTGCACCACAAGCAGCACCGGCACCCCGATGACAAATTTCGCCTTTTTCGTCTTATGGCGGAACATGAGCATTCCCGCCAGAGCGCCCACAGAACCTCCCGCCGCCGTAAGGATGAGGAGATTTCTCTCCGAGATCCTCCATTTTCCTCTTTTCGCCCGTCCTTTGTCAAGGCCGTAGGCGACCCATGTCATAAAATTGATCACTGCAAGATAACCAGCCAGCCAGCTCATACCCTGATCTCCTCTCCCAGTGTGAACGAATATATGATCTTCTCTTTTACCGCCCTGCCGGTCAGCTGCGTCAGGGCCTGCGCGTAATAGTCAAGCTGCGCATGGTATTTCTCGCTGAGCTCCCCGGCGCTCCTTACCCGGTCTGTCTTATAGTCCAGCACCACAAGCCCGTCCTCCTCCTCAAAATACACATCGATGATCCCCTGCACAAGGATCTTCTCCCCTGACTCATCCTGAGGGTAAATTTCCGACGCGTCGATCCCCAGGACAAAGGGCTGCTCCCTGTAAAGCCGCTCTCTCTGCGCCGCGCGGCTCATCCTTCTGCCGCTCTCGCACCGCAGGAAGCGCAGGATATCCTCCGGCCGGATACACTCTGCCATCTCAGCGGTCAGCCTGCCGTCCTTCCGCAGTGTCTCCACTGCCCGCGGCAGGCGCTCCTCATCGTACTCTTCCGTAAAATCCAAAAGCTCCAAAAGCTTGTGGTAGGCGCTGCCCCGGGGAGCCCCGGTAAGGACTTCCTCTTCCTTAAGGAATCCCGGGATCAGCGGGACGACCTCCGGCTCCTCATACATCTCCTGACCGGCCTCCTCCGCAAGCGCTGTGCGCTTTTTCAGCTCGGACACCGTAAATTTCAGTTTCATCCTTCCCGCCTCTTCAAAAGGATATACATAATCCATCTGTTCTTCCAGGCGGGCTCTCAGCTCCGGCGCGTAAACCCTGTGCGTATCCCAGTGTTCCAGCACATCCAGAGCGATCTCCTCCGCTCTCGTCTCCGCTGCGCCCGGCGCAAGGTCCTGTCCTGTATATAACCTCAGTTCCAGAGGAGCGCCTTCTTTTTCTCTGAGCCCATTTTCCCCGCTCTGCCTGTCCTCTGCCTGTCCAGTCTCTTCCTGTCTGTTCTTTCCCAATCCGTCCTCTCTATGCCTGCCGGGCTGCTGTCCGGATTTCTCCAGCACTGCGGGCAGGATCCAGTCCAGATAACACCTTGCCCCGTCCGGGCGGAAGATTCCCGCGCTCCCGGCGGCGTCTGACAGCGCGTCTGCATCGGTGCAGCCTGTTATAATGAGTTTTTCCTTCGCACGGGTCAGTGCCACATAGAGGACTCTCATCTCTTCCGCCAGCGTCTCCATCATGGACTCTTCCCGGATCATTTTCTTCAGGAATACCGGCTTCTTTGTCCGCCTGTCAAGGTCGATATCATCCAGTCCCACGCCCCATTCCGGGTGGAGGACCACACTGCCCTTCGTATCCTGCATATTAAAGCGCTTACCCATCCCTGCGGCAAATACCACCGGGAACTCCAGCCCCTTGCTTTTGTGGATACTCATGATGCGCACGGTATCCGACTGTTCGTCCATGATCCCGGCTTCCCCGTAATCCACGTCATATTTCCTGAGCTGTCCGATATATCTTACGAAATTAAACAGTCCTTTATAGCTCGTCCCCTCAAACGCAGACGCCTTCTCCACCAGCATATCCACATTCGCAGCCCTCTGCGCTCCGGCGGGCATTGCCGCCACAGAAAGCCCGAAGCCCGTAGTCTCAATGATCTCGGTGAGAAGCTCATGGACAGGGGTATAGGGCACCTTAGCCCGGAAATGCGCCATCTGGTCAAAAAACCGCTCCAACTTCCGGCACAGCGCCCGATCACGCCCGCCGTCAGACTCTCTGCCGGACTCCCCGGTAAACGCTCTGCCAGCAGCCATGCCCTCATTTCCGCTGTCCCCGCCTTCCTCCTCGTAAGCGCGCACCGCCTCATAGAACGGCAGGTTCGGGTACGCGGTCCGGATCTCAGCCATTTCCGCAGGAGTCAGATTCCCGAACGGGGATGTGAGCACAGCCGCAAGGGGTAGGTCCTGCCTCGCATTGTCCAGGAGCTTCAGGTAGTCCAAAAGTACGCTCACCTCATAAGTCTCGAAATATCCCTCCCTGCTCACAGAATAGGCGGGAATCCCTTCCTCGGCGAGCACGGCGGCAAAGTCTTCCGCCCAGCCCCGGATGCTGCGGGTCAGGATCACGATATCCCGGTACTGTACCCTGCGGTACCCGCCGGTCTCCCGGTCAATGACCGCGCCGTTCCGGATCAACTCCCGGATCCGCCGGGCGATCATGCGGGCCTCCGCCCTGCGGGCAGCCTCATCCCCTGTATCCGCTTTATCCAGCAGAAGGAGCTCCGTCCTGTCAGAAAATCCTGCGGCGCGCGTCTCCCCGGGCAGCTCCGGGAAATCCGCTCCCACATACAGGGCAGCGCTGTCGTCATACTCGATGCCCCCAAGATCTTTTCCCATGATCTGGCGGAACAGATAGTTCACACTGTCCAGGACCTCCGTCCGGCTCCGGAAATTTTTGTGCAGGTCGATCCTCTGCATTACATTGTCTTCCAGGCTGTATGTGTGGTACTTTTCCATAAAAAGCTCCGGCCGGGAAAGACGGAAGCTGTAAATACTCTGCTTTACATCTCCTACCATAAAGACATTGTATCCGCCCTTAGACATCCTGGACACACTGGTCAGGATCGTCTCCTGCACCAGATTGCTGTCCTGGTACTCATCGATCATGACCTCCTCAAACCGTTCCTGATATTCCCCCGCGGCAGGCGAAGGCGCCAGTTCCCCGTCTTTTTCCACGGTAAGGATCGCCAGCGCGAACTGTTCCATATCGCTGAAGTCGATCATATTCCTGCCCCGCTTCTTTTCAGCAAACAGCTCTGCAAAACGGTTCACCAGACCTGCCAGCGTCCTCATGGACGGACACACCCGCCGCATGTCCTCTTCCCACTCTTCGCGGGGCGCAAAGAAATACAGCTCGCGCATATCCTTTACCAGTTTTTTTGCCTGCTCGCGCAGCTTTTTCACAGCTTCCTTTTTCTCATCAGACACGGTCTCATCTTTTTTCCCGGACAGACGCTTCCAGGCGAATCCGCAGACCACGTCGTACTGAGCGTCAAACGCTTCCGTCCGTTCCAGCCGCGACACATTTTCCAGATCCGACTCCAGCATATCCCCGTATATATACGGCCCGTCCGGCTCTTCGCAGATCTTCAGGGCATGCTCCAGCATCCTCCGGATATCTCCCGCCCGCCGGCATACCCTCTCTGCGGCACGGTGCGCCAGTTCCCCGCTCCCGGGCGTCTCATATGCCTTCACACAGGCTCCCAGCCATTTTTCCGGCTGAGGATAACTTCTGGAATACTCGTAGAGCTTCAAAATGATCTCCTCGATCTTACGGTCATTTCTCCCGGTCCCGAACCGCTCCACAAAATCAAGGAACTCTTCTGCCCCTTCGTCATAGCACGCTTCCAGCAGCTCATCCAGCACGTCCTGGCGCAGAAGCCGGAGCTCCCCCTCCTCCGCGATGCGGAATCCGGGGTCAATGCCGATGACATGGAAATGATCCCGGATCACAGAGAGGCAGAAGCTGTGGATCGTCGTGATGGGGGCGCTGTGGATCAGGGACGCCTGCTGCTCCAGCCTTGCGTCACCGGGGCGCTCCCGGAGCTTCTTCTCGATCGCAGCCCCGATCCGCTCTTTCATCTCCGCTGCCGCTGCCTCGGTAAATGTCACGATGAGCAGGCGGTCCACATCCACGGGATGCGTTTCCTCTGTGAGTCTCTGGATGATCCGCTCCACGAGTACCGCCGTCTTGCCGGAGCCCGCTGCCGCTGACACCAGGATATTCCGGTCCCGCAGATCGATCACTTTCTGCTGTTCTTCTGTCCATCTCACGCTCACTCCTGCTCACCCCCTTTTTCTTTCTCCCCGGTTTCTTTGTTCTCTGTTGCTTTCTCCGCTGTTTCTTTCTCCTCTGTTTCTTTCGCCTCTGTCTCGCCTTCTGCCTTCTCCACGGCTACCGCCATGGCGCCGACGGCTTCCTCCACGGAGAGTTTTTCCAGTCTGCGGTATGCGCACCCGGATATCCTCAGGTCAAACCCGCAGATATCCCTGTACGCGCAGTAGTCACAGCCAGTGTCCCCGCCCAGTTCGTAGGGAGCCGCCCCGATCTCCCCCGCATACATCTCGTCTTTCAGGGAACGTTCCTTCTCTCTTGTATATCTCAGCACAGCCTCAAACGTCTCACGGGGAAGCGCCCTGGAGCTTTTGCTGAGGGAACCGTCCTTATTGCGTCCCATGGGGAACAGGACGGAAGTCCCGGAGAGATCCCTCTCCAGATGGGAGACGACCTCCTCATCTCCGTTGATAAGCCCGTCCAGCTTCAGTTCTTTTAAAATGCTCTTCTCCACGGCCTCATCGCCGTCTTCCTCCGGTACCACCGGATCCTGGATCCTGTAATAAAAAATCCCCGCGGGAATGATCTCCCTGCCCGGATGTTTCCCGGCTTCCACCTCCACTGCCGCATTCAGGTAGACCGGGAGCTGCATCTGCAGCCCGTGGTACAGCGCCGTGATATCAAAGCTTTTCATACCCGTCTTATAATCCGTCACCTTCACATACACACAGCCGTCGTCCTCGCAGGTGTCGATCCGGTCGATCTTCCCGCTCCCGAATTTCAGCTCATATCCGCTGGGCACAAAGTCCCCCTTCTCAAGCTGGCGGGTGAGCGCCCAGACGGAACGGCTGATCAGCCGCTTGATCCGCCCGATCATATACTCGTTCCTCGCGGAGCTGAAAAGCACGGTATTCCCGTAGTCAATGACGCTTTCTTCCACGCTCTCCGAGATGAGTTCCTCTCGTTTCTCCGGGGTCATCTCTGTCCAGCTCAGCTTTTCCCGGTCCGCTTTCCTGGAAAAACGCTCCAGAGACTGATGGGCGATGTTTCCCAGATCCAGAGCTTCAAACCCGTACTCTTCCCTGTCGGAGAGTCGGAGTCCGTAGCTTAGAAAATGGGCGTACGCGCAGGAGGCGAACTGTTCCAGCCGCGTCACGCTCACACGGCTGCGGTCCGGGTAGAGCTCCTCCGCGCGCTCCCTGCCCAGTGCGGGATATTCCCTGCGCAGGAACGCAGCCCTCAGAGTGTGGGACAGGTCTTCTGCGCTCTTTTCATCTGCGGCAAACCATGTGTACAGCTCCTTCCACTGGTCATCCAGTCCTCTCTGCCGGTCTCTCAGGCCTTCCGCCACTCTGCGCATCCCGGTCTTTCTCGTGACCTCGCGCTCCATCAGTCCTCGTTTTTCTTCATCAACCGGGTGCAGCTCCGGGAAGAGCCTCCTGATATCCTGAACCAGGTATGCCGGGCGCATGGTCTTCCCCTCGGCGGACACTTTTGACCAGGAAATGGAAAGCCGCTCCGAAGGCTTTGTCAGGTTCATGTATAAATAAAATTTCTGGATATAGATCTTCTCCTTCGGGCCCGGGGACAGGCTGATCTCCTCCCGGTGGAACTGCTCTCTGTCCCGCTCCGACAATAGCCCGCCCGCCGCTGTATTTCCCGGAAGGAGGACATCGTTTGCCCCCACGAAAAAGAGAGCCCGGATGTTTTTGATCCTGGTGCGCTCCACATCGCCTATGACGACCTGGTCCATACTCGGCGGGATCACGCCCACCTTCGCCTCCTCCAGCCCCGCGTCCAGAAGCTCGCAGTATTCTTTCAGCGAGATCTTCTCGTCTCCAAGAAGCTCCACAAACTTGTCGAACAGCTCCAGCACGATCCGATAGACCTGAGCGTATTCCTTTGCCAGGGCAAGCTCCCCCTCCGCCTGGAACTTCTGCTCCATCGCCGCGAGCTGCTCCTGGAGCCGTTCTCCTGCAATATATTCGTAGACAGCCAGCGTCACATCCCGTACTGTCTTCCTGCGCTGCTTCAGGATGGCCATGAGGCCGCCCGTCTTTTCCACAAATTGTACCCTGAGATGATTCAGTTCCTGAAGTTCTTCTTCTCCGACCCATGCGGTCCGTCTCACCCACGCCTGCTGCCATTTCTTATAACCCTTGATTCCGAGGGCAAGGCAGTAATTCTCCATGCGGTCGATCTCTTCATCCGTAAATCCGCACAGTCCGGTCCTGAGGTGGCGGAATACGCTCTCATAGGTAAAGTTCTGCTCTGCCATTGCCAGAAGGCTCCGCACATACTCTACAAATGAATTCAGAAGGATGCTCTTCTTATGGTCCATAAACACCGGGATGCCAAACGCCGCGCATGCCTTTTCAAGCGCGTCCGCATAAACATTCATATCCGCCGCGATCACCGCGATGTCCCGGTACCGGTAGCCCTTTTCCCTCACCAGATATCGGATCGCCTCAGCGGCATACTGAGCCTCCCCCCGCGGATTCCCCGCCTCGTGGAGAGAGACCGCCCGCTCCGCGCCTTCTTCCTCTCCGCCCTCATCTGCGCGGAACTTCTTTCCCGAATAGCGGAACAGCTCTGACTCCAGGAATGCCATCTCCGGATTTTCGCGGAACCGGTACGGCGGTTTCCCGTATAGGCACACCGGCTCCTCCACCTCTGCCCCTGTCTCCCGGGCGATCTTCACAAGAGAAGTGACCATCTGCTTGCTGAGCGCAAAGAGCTGGTACGGATGCCGGTACACAAAAGGATCCTCCCGCTCGTCCATCTCCACAGTGATCATGACCCTGCCGCACACTCTGAGCAGCTCTCCCAGCAGCCGGTCCTGGACCGGGGTAAATCCGGTAAACCCGTCCATCGCGACTACGCTGTCCTTTAAGATCTCCGACTGGGGGACCACATCGCTGAGCACATCCAGCATCTCTTCCTTTGTAATATATTTTTCGCTCAGATAATCCTCGAACCCTGCGTAAAGCCTTCGGATATCTTTCAGCTTATAATAGAGGTAACTGTTCTGGTCCAGCCCTTCCATGAATCCGTCGATCCGCTCCAGATCCACGCCGTACTGGGTAAACTCCGAGATCACGGACTTCACCTCGCTGATATACCCCTGTTTCTTAAGGTTCCCCTTCAGGACCGTGAGCTCATCCTCAAAGTTCCCCGCGATCTTCCTGAGCACCAGGTTCTTGCCCTCATCATCCAGCACGGGGAGGCTGTCCCTTCCCACCTCCTCAAACACGCGGTGGGCCAGACGCCCGAAGCTTAACACATCGATATTCATGATCCCGCCCCTGGGATGCATCAGGCAGAGGTCCTTCTGCGTCTGCATAGTAAACTGCTCGGGCACAAGGACAAGATAATTTTTCTCCGGGTGCTTTATGGAATCCCCGATGATAGACTGGTACAGCCAGTGGGATTTCCCGCTGCCCGAATTGCCGAATATAAATTGTAATGACATTTCCTACCTCCTGTCCCTTCCTGTGCAGCACTTATGCCTGTGTCATCCTCTGTCCCCATCACTTAGTCAAACCATGTCTGCCAGTTTTTGTCTTTTACCGCCCGAAAGCACATTTCAATCTGTTCGCGGGTCGTTTTCTCTTCCGCCAGTTCCCCTGGCAGATCCAACAGGGAGAAAAATCTCGTTTCTGTGGTCTCCGCATTTTCGGCAAACTCCCCGCCCATCACTTCGCATAAAACAAAAATTTTACACACGCCGTATGCATATAATGGTTTATTATGTTTATTCCTGTCCTGCACAGCAATAATCTTTACCGCGTTTACTGTAAGCCCGGTTTCCTCACGGACTTCCTTCTCTGTATTTGACCGAACAGACTCCAGCACATCGCACCAGCCTCCCGGCAGAGACCAGGTCCCGTTATTTTCATGGACAAGCAGGATTTTATCATCCTCAAAGACTGCGGCCCGCGTATCAAGCTTCGGCGTCTGATAGCCGGATTCATTGCAGAACAGCTCTTTTACTTTTTCTATGCCCATCCCGGACTTTTCCGCGAGCATCTCTGCCGATATTTCTCTCAGCCTTTCATATCTTTCCCGGTCGTATACATCCCTTGTATACGCCAGCCCTGTCTGAGCCAGGCTTTGGATCTCGATCGCCCATTTCAGCCATTTTTCCATCTGCACCTCTCCTTTCGGATTATCCCTGTGCATCTTCCTGCATCTTCCTGCATCTTTCTTCATCCTTCCGCTCTTTTGCATACTCCCGCGCATATTCAGAGATCATATCAATCCATGTTCTTTACAATAGAAATAGATCCCGTCTTCCGCCACATCGCCGCAGACCTCGTCAGCGACAGACTTCAATTCCTCTGAGGCATTCTGCATGGCGATCCCATGCCCCACTGCCTGCAGCATTTCAATATCATTATTCCCATCGCCGAAAGCCATTGCCTCTTCCTTTGATAAATGATAAAAGTCCAGCATTCCGTCGATCGCGATCCCTTTCCCGCCGTTTGAGTGTTTTTTGGCGAGCAATTTTCCCCATTTTCATCGTTATGATTCCCTAAAATCAGCGTTGTATATTCATGCAGTTTCAAAGAATATCAATACATTTCCGAAAAATCAAGGACGCATTCGCGCCGCTATCGCGGTTGAAATCCCTGATTTTACGGTAATGTATCGATAATGGTAATCAAGGCATGAATGAGTAATTATAATTGTCTGACAATGATGATTTTAAGGAAGTGCCGCGCCAATTATGAGGAATTAACCTCGCTCATAAACAGTTTGAGGGAATGATATCCACAGCGCGGTCCCACCAGGCTGCGATCTTCGCCGCTCTGGTCCCTTCCAGTATGGCTGTGTAATCTTCCTTCCTGCATCCAAGCATGAGCTGGTAGATTTCCTCCTGCTCTGCCACGGTATCAAAATCATCTGCTATTTCCAGATCCAGTCCTCCGAACCCGTAATATTCCGTCAGATCCTCATCCGCGCCGTTGGCCGCAAGCCTGCTCTTCGTGGCCACAGATACCGGCCGGCCTATCCCCGCCGCATTTTTAATAAGCGTACGGACGTCCTCCCGCCTTAAAGGATTCGAAAAAATATCCTGATGTTTGTCAAAACAGTAGGATCCATTATAGGTCAGGAACGCGTCGAATTCAACCCCGGGGAACCGCGGCACCTGCATCGGTGACCGCCCGGTGGCAACGCAGATCCTGATCCCGTTCTCCTTTAACCGCCGCAGAGTTTCCAGCGCTTTTTCCGAAATACATTTTTTCTTCATATCGATCAGCGTTCCGTCAATATCAAAAAATACGATTTTAATGTCAGTCATGCTCCGCCTCCCTTCCAGATGCGCTTATGCAGCTTTTGAAAAAATTATACGCCAGTATTATAACATGAAATCTGAAATTGTGTGTGAGGTCGAAGCAGGAATATTTTCGGATATTTGAAGAATATTGAAAGAGAAGCTTTCCGGCAAGAACTAATGCAGAAAACACTTTCAGCACAGATGTGTGGATGGCCGAGCCGCCTGAGGAATGCGTCTGTAAAAACCTGAAATCCGGAAACATGCGTTGGAGCAGGCAGTAAAATCGTCTGAGGCGAAGGTGAATATCCTTCTGCCGTCCCTGTCCTTAGCATGTTCCCGGATCTGATCCATTGCTATTCCATTTCTAAATTCATAAAATACTGATGCGCAAGCTCTTCGTCTTCCCCGCTGACAACCAGCCGCATCGGAAGTCCCAGCTTGACAGACATCAGTCCCAGAAGAGATTTCCCATCAATGCGAAAATTTCTGTTAGACATATCTGTCACATCAATGTCCGATTTCATCTTCTGGCAGGTATTACAAAAGCTCATTAACTGCCCTGATGTCGCAAACCTGATCTTTTTCTCGACCATTTTCTTTTTCACCCTCCTGTCTCGCATATGTGCCATAACTCACACTGTCCCCCGGTATATAATTATAACAAGGGACAGGCAAAAGAAAATATAACTGCGGATAACAGGACTTGAACCTGCACGTCAAGGACACCAGAACCTAAATCTGGCGCGTCTGCCAATTCCGCCATATCCGCCTGTAGTTAAATGAAAAAACGGAAACCCTCTATTCTGAGTTTCCGCTATCCCATTCACTGAGCGTGCGGGGATTCGAACCCCGGACAACTTGATTAAAAGTCAAGTGCTCTACCACCTGAGCTACACGCCCATAT
>CALWDM010000069.1 GCA_944376695.1 uncultured Mediterraneibacter sp.
ACCTGGGATGTGCGACAACCCTGTAATTTTGAACCTACATTTGTTTAAACGGGATTCCTATATTTCTGTAATATGTCAGGCCTCCATATGCAGTGGACGACAGAAAAGCAGATGCGGTTGCCCACCTGGCTGCGGCTAGGACTCAAAATACAGGACCGGCATTTTGGGTTACTGCAAAAGATAAAGGCGGTCGTCCGGTACGGCCGCTTTTTTACAATGGCAGAGAACCACTTAATACTGCGGAAGTTTTCCGATAGGGTTACCGTAAGAGCTTCAGAGGGGGGAGTATGGAAAAGAAGAAACAGGTCAAAGAGCAGGTCCTGAAGATTTTAGGGATGATCAATTCCCACCATACAGGCGCCTATGCGGCGCAGGCAGCCTATTTTTTTGTGCTGTCATTAATTCCTATTTTCCTCCTTTTGATTACAATGGTCCAATATACGGATGTGACCATGAATGACGTTCTCAATGCGATCCTCCCGGTATTTCCGGACTCAGTCTCCTGGCTGATCAGGAGCATTGTGATCCAGGTTTACAATATATCGGACGGGTTTATCCCTCTGACGGTGATCGTGGCGTTATGGTCGGCCGGGAAGGGCGTGCTTTCTGTCACATCCGGGCTGAACTGTATCTATTCCAATACGGAGACACGGAATTATTTCTACCTGCGGATCCGGGCGACTGTCTACACTGTGCTGTTCCTGCTGGCGATCATACTCTCTCTGATTATCTCTGTCTTCGGAAACAGTATCAGTGTGATGGTATATGAGTACATCCCGTTCCTCAGCAAAGTGGTGGATTTTATCATGCGGATACGGACATTTGTCACGCTTGTGGTGCTGACAGTGTTCTGGGACCTGGTGTACAAATTCCTGCCGAACAGAGGACACGGAGCAAAGACGACCATGTGCCGGCAGCTGCCGGGAGCGGTGTTTACGGCGTGCGGATGGCTGTTGATCTCATTTTTCTTCTCTGTTTACCTGGATATTTTTACCGGATTTTCCAATATGTACGGCGGTATGACGACGTTGATCCTCATCCTGCTGTGGCTGTATGTGTGTATGTATATTATCCTCCTGGGAGGGGAGATCAACGCGATTCTGGAAGGATACGGATATACCGGGAAACGCAGGGTTGACAAACTGGAAACATATGATAAAATGAAAAAGTAATTTTTGAGAAAAGCTATGATCGTGTAAAGTAGAGACCCATTTTCTATCAGAGAGAGAAAATCACCGGCTGCAAGTTTTCTTTAGTTCAGATGGCGATCGAATTTCCCACGTTAGCTGCGCTTTTGAACGGTCTGCAGGGCGGATCAGTAGACTGCGCCGTAGATCGTACGTTACACATACCGAGTGCCCGCGCGTTTTTTGCGTGGGAAACAGGGTGGTACCGCGGGTGATACAGCCTCGTCCCTATTTTCAGGGACGGGGCTTTTTCTATGTCGGGAAAGCTGTGCAGGCAGCCGTGCCGCGGAGCGCAAGTGCCCGGCGGCGGAAGTGCTCAGCAGCGGAAATACCCGGCGGCGGAAGTGCTTAGCAGTGGAAATGCCCGCAGCGCCTGTTCGGTCCGGAAGTGTGCAGAGTAGCAGATGTGTATGTACAGACAGATGGGAGTTATACGGGAAAGGAGTAAAAGGTAAGATGAAAGAAAAACTGGAACAGATCAAGGCGGAGGCAGTCGCCCGGATACAGGCGGCGGACGCTCCGGAGAAGCTCAATGATGTGCGCGTCAGATACCTGGGAAAAAAGGGCGAACTGACGGCAGTGTTAAAAGGGATGAAGGACGTGGCTCCGGAAGACAGGCCGAAAGTAGGCCAGATGGTCAATGACACGAGAGCCGCTATCGAAGCGCTCCTGGAAGAGTCAAAGACAAAGATGGAACGGGCGATCCGGGAGCAGAAGATGAAGGAGGAAGTCATTGACGTGACTCTCCCGTCAAAGAAGAATATCATGGGACACAGGCATCCGAATACCATCGCCCTTGAAGAGGTGGAGCGTATTTTTGTGGGCATGGGATACGAAGTTGTGGAAGGGCCGGAAGTAGAGTACGATGAGTACAACTTTGAGAAGCTGAACATCCCGGCGGACCATCCGGCAAAGGATGAGCAGGATACGTTCTATATTAACAAAGATATCGTGCTGCGCACCCAGACTTCGCCGGTGCAGGCCCGTGTGATGGAGCAGGGAAAACTGCCGATCCGCATGATCGCTCCGGGGCGCGTGTTCCGTTCGGACGAGGTAGATGCCACACATTCGCCGTCCTTCCACCAGATCGAGGGGCTTGTCATTGACAGGAATATTTCCTTCGCTGACCTGAAGGGGACACTGGAGGTATTTGCAAAAGAGCTGTTCGGACCAGAGACAAAGACAAAATTCCGTCCTCATCATTTCCCGTTCACAGAGCCCAGCGCAGAGGTGGACGTAAGCTGCTTTAAGTGCGGCGGCAAGGGATGCCGGTTCTGCAAAGGTTCCGGCTGGATCGAGATCCTGGGCTGCGGCATGGTGCATCCCCATGTGCTGGAGATGTGCGGCATCGATCCCGAGGAATACGGCGGGTTCGCATTTGGCGTGGGGCTGGAGCGTATCGCGCTTCTGAAATACGAGATCGATGACATGAGGCTCCTGTATGAGAATGACGTACGCTTCCTGAAACAGTTTTAAGCGGAAAACTCGGGAAACGATTTTGGAAATAGAAGGAAGGAAAGGTTAGAGAGATGAATACTTCATTATCATGGATAAAGGCATATGTTCCGGACCTTGATGTGACTGCGCAGGAATATACAGACGCGATGACACTGTCCGGCACAAAGGTTGAGGGATATGAGAGGCTGGATGCGGATCTGGACAAGATCGTGATCGGACAGATCGACAAGATTGAGAAGCATCCGGATGCGGACAAGCTGATCATCTGCCAGGTGAACATCGGGACTGAGACGATCCAGATCGTGACCGGCGCCCCGAATGTGAAAGAGGGGGACAAAGTCCCTGTCGTTCTGGACGGAGGACGCGTGGCCGGCGGACATGAGCCGGGCCAGAAGGTTGAGGGCGGCATTAAGATCAAAAAGGGCAAACTCCGCGGAGTGGAGAGCGCAGGTATGATGTGCTCCATCGAAGAGCTGGGCTCCAGCCGTGAGATGTACCCGGGAGCGCCGGAGTACGGCATCTATATTTTCCCGGAGGACGCGGTCGTGGGCGAGAGCGCGGTAAAGGCTCTGGGCCTGGACGATGCGATCTTTGAGTATGAGATCACATCCAACCGCGTGGACTGCTTCAGCGTGGTCGGCATTGCCAGAGAGACGGCGGCTACCTTCCGCAAGGAGTTCCATCCGCCGGTGGTGCCCCCGACAGGGAACGATGAGGATGTCAATGACTACATTAAGGTGTCAGTGGAAAACACAGATCTCTGCCCGCGCTACTGTGCGAGAGTGGTGAAAAATATCAAGATCGGCCCATCCCCGAAATGGATGCAGAGAAGGCTTGCGTCCGTGGGCATCCGCCCGATCAACAACCTGGTGGATATCACGAACTATGTGATGGAAGAGTACGGACAGCCGATGCATGCCTATGACCTGGATACCATTGCCGGCAGGCAGATCATTGTAAAGACTGCGAAAAACGGAGACAGATTCACTACACTCGACGGTCAGGAGAGGATCATGGACGAGGAGGTGCTGATGATCTGCGACGGCGAGAAAGAGATCGGCATCGCGGGGATCATGGGCGGAGAGAATTCCATGATCACAGACGATGTAAAAACCATGCTGTTCGAGGCGGCATGTTTTGACGGAGTGAACATCCGCAAGTCCAGCAAGAGGATCGGACTGAGGACAGACGCCTCCGCGAAGTTCGAGAAAGGGCTTGACCCGAACAATGCACAGGCAGCCATTGACCGCGCGTGCCAGCTCGTGGAAGAGATGGGCGCCGGAGAAGTGGTCGGCGGCATGGCGGATGTGTACGGGAAGAAGAAAGAGCCTGTCAGAGTGCCGTTCGACGCGGATAAGGTCAATGAGCTGCTGGGCACGGATATCCCGGAGGAGGAAATGCTCGGATACTTTAAGATGCTTGATCTGGAGTATGACGCAGAGACAAAGGAAGTGATCGCGCCGACTTTCCGCCACGATCTGTTCCGCCTGGCGGACCTTGCGGAAGAGGTGGCGAGATTCTACGGATATGACAATATCCCGACCACGCTTCCCGCAGGAGAGTCGACTACAGGAAAGCTCTCCTTCAAACTCAGGATCGAGCAGGTGGCGAGAGATATCGCGGAGTTCTGCGGGTTCAGCCAGGGAATGACTTACTCCTTCGAGAGCCCGAAAGTGTTTGACAAGCTGCTCATCCCGGCAGACTCTCCGCTGCGCAATGTGGTAGAGATCATGAACCCGCTGGGAGAGGATTACAGCATCATGAGGACCACATCCTTAAACGGGATGCTCACATCGCTCGCTACGAATTATAACCGGAGAAACAAAGATGTGCGTCTGTATGAGCTGGGGAATATCTATCTTCCGAAAGCGCTGCCGCTGACAGAGCTGCCGGAGGAGAGGATGCAGTTTACACTCGGAATGTACGGCGACGGAGATTTCTTCACCATGAAAGGCGTGGTGGAAGAATTCTTCGAGAAGATCGGCATGAAAGACAGAGAGAAATATGACCCCGATGGGGGCAAGCCGTATCTCCATCCGGGACGCCAGGCAAATATCATCTACGACGGAAAAGTCGTCGGATATCTGGGAGAAGTTCACCCGGAAGTGTCAGACACTTACGGCATAGGGGAGCGCGCTTACATCGCGGTGATCGACATGCCGCAGATCCTGCCGTATGCAACATTTGACAGGAAGTATACAGGCATCGCGAAATATCCGTCTGTTACAAGAGATATCAGCATGGTCGTTCCAAAGGATATCCTTGTGGGACAGATCGAGGAAGTGATCGGGCGGAAAGGCGGCGTCCATCTGGAAAGCTTCCGCCTGTTCGACCTGTACGAGGGAGCGCAGATCAAGGAAGGGTACAAATCTGTGGCTTACTCGATCGTATTTCGGGCGAAAGACAGGACGTTGGAAGAAGCGGATGTGGCTTCAGCGATGAAGAAGATCCTCGGCGGTCTGGAAGAGCTGGGGATTGAGTTGAGACAGTAAAATGTGAAAAATGTGTGAACGGGGTCAGACCCCTTTTCAAAGGGGTCTGACCCCGTTGGGCAGAATTGTCAGACAGAAAGGTGAAATTGAGTGAAAACAAGTGATTTTTATTATGATCTGCCGGAGGAACTGATCGCCCAGGATCCTCTTGAGGATCGTTCTTCTTCCAGGCTCCTTGCCCTGGATAAAAAGACGGGAGAGACGGAGCATTGTGTATTCCGGGAGGTCGTGGACTATCTGGAGCCGGGGGACTGTCTTGTCATCAATGACACGAAAGTGCTCCCGGCGCGCCTGATTGGAGCGAAGGAGGAGACTGGGGCTAGGATCGAGGTCCTCCTTTTAAAACGTGGCTCGGACGATGTGTGGGAGACCCTGGTGAAACCGGGGCGCAAGGCAAAATCGGGAACAAGGATCAGTTTTGGCGACGGTCTTCTCACAGGAGAGGTCGTGGATATCGTGGATGAGGGGAACCGTCTGATTCGCTTTGAGTATGAAGGGATCTTCGAGGAAATCCTTGATCAGCTCGGGCAGATGCCTCTCCCGCCTTATATCACACACCAGTTGAAAGACAAGGAGAGGTACAACACGGTGTACGCGGAGCATCCGGGATCTGCGGCGGCTCCCACGGCGGGACTTCACTTTACGCCGGAACTCCTGGAGGAGATCAAAGAAAAAGGGGTGGATATCGCCCATGTGACCCTCCATGTAGGACTGGGGACATTCCGCCCGGTCAAGGTGGATGATGTGGAGAACCATCACATGCATTCCGAGTTTTATATGATCGATGAGGCTGCGGCGGAAAAGATCAACCGCGCGAAAGAGAATGGGAAGCGCGTGATCTGCGTGGGAACGACGAGCTGCCGGACGATCGAATCCGCGGCTGATGAATACGGAAGGATCAAAGCGTGCAGCGGGTGGACGGATATCTTCATCTATCCGGGATATCAGTTTAAGATCCTGGACGCCCTGATCACGAATTTCCACCTGCCGGAGTCTACCCTGGTCATGCTTGTGTCCGCACTGGCCGGCAGGGAGCATGTGCTTGCGGCGTATGAGGAAGCAGTAAAAGAGAGATACCGGTTCTTCAGCTTCGGGGACGCCATGTTTATCGTGTGAGAAAATCGTCCTGTCAATACAGCGGGAAGATAGAGGAGACATCTGTAATGGAAAACGAAAAGGTGATGTTCTTAATAGATGGAAAAGACAGAACAGACGAAATACATGAAATCCGTTATGATCAGGAAACCGGCAGGATGAAGGTGACTTATCGAAACAGTGCAAAGGTGTATCCTTATGGATGCGATCGAGTACGTGTTCTCGATAATCCTACTGTTATCGAATTAAAAAACCGCGCTGCATTTATAGGGGACATGCCAGTTTTCGAACCGCAGTGCATCCTTGATTTTGGAGAAAGGATCAGGATCATAGGATATAATGGAACAGCGCAGACTGTCAGCCGGGAAGAATTTCATATCCTCGGGAATGACGCGGATGATCCGGGCGCAGAAAAAATCCTTTCCTATCTGCGCGAGATTTCCCAGTATACATCGAAGCAGTGGGAAGAGACCTTTTTGAAGCGGGAAATGGACCGCTTGAAATATGTTCATCCGGACAGCGTCTTAAGCGGCTACTTAAGAGGGAAGCCGGTGAGGGGGAGAAAGATAGCTTCAGAGGACGTTATCTTTCCATTTCATTTTAACCTAAGCCAGAAAAAAGCACTGGAAAATGCCCTTACATCTTCCATTTCTGTAATTGAAGGTCCCCCGGGGACTGGAAAAACGCAGACAATTCTGAATATAATCGCCAATCTGATCACTGTTCAGGGAAAAAGCGTTGCCGTTGTGTCAAACAATAACGAAGCGGTAAAAAATGTGGCGGAGAAAATGAGAAAAAGCGGTTACGGCTTTCTTCTTGCCCTGCTTGGAAAAAGAGAAAATCAAGACGCTTTTTTTGCCAATATCCCTGAAGCGTCGGTAAATGGGTGGAATTGTGATGAAGAGATAAGCGAATTGTCAGAGCAGATAAGAAGATTAAATCAGAAAATAGACCATCTTCTGAAAACAGACCGAAAAAGAGCGCAGCTTGCGCAGAAATTGTTGGCGTGGAAGTTGGAGCAGGAACATTTTGAAGCATATTTTGCAGGCCAGGAGACTGAAGATATAGGAAATTTTCCATTGTTCCGCGCAAATACAGAAAAGATACTTTCTTTTTTAGCGGAAACATTCCTGGCAAAAGAAAATCAGAGAGACAATACGGTTTTCTATAAACTTAAGCTGCTTTTTAAATATGGAGTGTTCAGCCAGAAAAAACTGAAGAAGCATGAGATTTCTGTTTTTCTTAAACTTCAGAAAATATTTTACCAGAAGCAGATCGAAGAACTGGAAAAGGAGCTTGCAGAGACGGAGCAGAAGCTAAAAGGCGCGCAATTTGAAGAACTCCTTAAAGAGCATCGTCAGCTTTCGAAAAAAGCTTTCCGCAAACAGATTTATCAGTCCCATGGCAGATCAAATGAAACAAAGTTTACAAAAAAGAACTATAAAGTAAGGTTTGTAGAATTTATAAAAGTATTTCCTGTCATACTCAGTACGACCCATGCGCTGAGGATGTCCATTCCGGAGAATTATTTACTGGACTATGTTATTATTGATGAAGCGTCTCAGGTTGATCTCATTACAGGGGTATTGGCGTTTTCATGCTGCAGGAATGTAATTATTGTGGGAGACAGGAAGCAGCTTCCGCAGATCACGGATATATCGATCAAGGAAAAACTGTCTTCTGCCAGTCCGAAACCGGAATATGATTACTTTCATCAAAGTATATTGTCTTCTGTAATCAGTATTTATGGAGAAGAAATTCCAAGGGAAATTTTAAGGGAGCATTACCGCTGTCATCCCCAGATCATTGAGTTTTGCAATCAAAAGTACTATAACGGAGAATTAATCCCATATACGAGCCCTGCGATGTCAGAGAATCCTCTATGTATTTACAGAACTTCAGAAGGTAACCATATGCGGAAAGTTACCAGAGGAGCAGAGAAAGGAATCTATAACCAGAGAGAACTTGATGTGATGATCCGGGAAATCATCGAGTCTCCTGAATATTTGGAAGAACGGGAAAATATCGGAATTGTCACACCTTACCGTAAACAGGCGGATAAGGCAGGCGTTTTGGCAAAGGGCGGCGTGGAGAGCGACACAGTACATAAATATCAGGGACGGGAGAAGGATATCATGATCATGTCCACCGTTCTTTCCGGCAGCGGAGAAGGATGCAATCTGAAATTTGTGGATGACCCTCATATGGTCAATGTAGCTGTGTCAAGGGCTATCCGGCAGTTTATCCTGGTGACAGATCATGAACTGTTTTTTAGAAAAGGGCGGCATATCGGGGATTTGATACGTTATATCCAATATAGCACACTTGATGAAAATGTGATCGAAAGCAGGATCATTTCCGTTTTTGACCTGCTTTATCACAGATATTCTGAAAAACTAGCGCATTATAAAGCAAAAATGTGGCCTGATGCACGATGGAAATCAGAAGAAGCGCTTCGCGTGCTGTTGGAAGATATACTTCATGAAAAAGAATTTGACCGTTTTGATTATGTGCAGGGAGTACTGCTTCGCAATCTGCTGAACGATACAGCGCTGCTGGATGAAAAAGAGTGGGAGTTCATCAATAACAGAGCCTCCATAGACTTTGTCGTATTTTTCAGGATGGACAAGTCCTGTGTACTGGCTGTCGAAGTGGACGGTTTTGAATTTCATGAAAATAATCCGGAGCAGCTGCGCAGGGACCGGATCAAGGATTCGATCCTGAATAAATATGGGATACCTCTCCTTCGGCTGCCCACAAACGGAAGCGGGGAAGCTGAGAAGATAAGACATGCGCTGATGCGGCGGGCAGACCAGCAGTGAGCGCCTGCCTGAGAAAAAGAAGTTTCTATTCGAATAAAAGGCATGTACTGTCACATAGGATAACCGAGAGAAGGTAAAAAGGAGAGAAGCGGGTGCATTGCAGCGATTTTCAAAAGTGTACCGTCTAATGCATAAAGGAGGCGGTCCTTTATGAAAAAAACGGCTTTTCTCTGTCTGATGCTTGCGGCAGTCATATATTTTGCGGGGAGCTTTTGGACGCCTCTGTCGCTCGGACAGCATGGGGCGTTTGGCTGTGCATCTGCCCGGGATATGACAGGATCACAGGAAACGGATCAGATGCCGGGACTTTCAGATGAAGCGCAGGAAGATCAGGAGGGCAGCAGAACGGATAAGGCCGGGGAGCCCTCCGGGAAAGGGATACCGCCGGCAGATTTTGAGATTATCCGGCAGATGCCTGAGCTTCCTACGGGGTGTGAGATCACAGCTTTGACTATGATGCTGAATTATTATGGGTACAGTGTGGACAAAATGACAATGGCTTCAGAATATCTGCCGACCATACCGGCAGAATTTTATGAAGGAGCGGACGGCAGGAGCTACGGACCGGATATGGAGGCTTTTTTTGTGGGCGATCCTTTCTCGTCAGGTTATGTATGCGGGACAGGGGCGATCCTGTCTGCCGCGGACGCGTATCTGGAAGACCAGGGCAGCAGCCTCAGAGCAAAAGCTCTGACCGGCATATCTCCGGAGGCACTGTATACTCTTGTCAGAGACGGAACACCGGTTCTGGTCTGGGTGACCATCGGGATGAAAGAGCGGGATGAAGTACAGGGATGGTATACAGCAGACGGAAGATGGATGGAATGGAGCAGGAACGACCATGGAGCTGTATTGATCGGGTATGACGAGGACACGGTAACTATTGCTGATCCGCTCTCCGGTCTGCGCGTATACAGCCGGGACAGATTCGAGAAGGTATTTGTATCCAGGGGCTCCCAATGTACCGCACTTTTTACGCAGGAGTCATAATCCCCTGTGCCGGAGCATATGCTTTCTGCACGGGGGTGACTTTTTTGATCTATGTGGTGAAGAACGGAGATACGCTGGAAGGGATCTCGCGGCAGACGGAAGTGCCTGTGTGGAAGATCGTATATGATAACCAGCTTTCAGATAGAAATGTCCTTGTGCCAGGGCAGGCGCTCCTTCTCCTTAAGCAGGGAGAGACGGGGGGACTTTCCGGTGGCAGGACTGTGGGCGGGTATGCCTACCCGTTTATAGAGCCGGAAATCCTCGGTCAGGCGTTTCCGGCGTTGAAGGAGCTGCTTGTATTTTCTTACGGTTTTACTTTTGAAGGAAACCTTATCCCGCCTCCCCAGGATGATCTGTGGATGGTGGAGGCGGCGTGGAACAACGGAGCTGAGCCTTATATGGTTCTGACTCCGTTTTCAGGCGGCGCGTTTAACAACCAGCTCGTAAAAGTTCTGGTGGAAAATAAAGAGATCCAGGAAAAACTGATCAGCCAGATGCTGTTTACAGTCCGGGAGAGAGGATATGCGGGCGTGGATATTGATTTCGAATATGTCCTTCCGGAGGATCGGGCCGGGTACGCAGAATTTGTAGGAGAAGTCCGGCGGGTGATGAATGAAAACGGATACCGGGTCTCAGTGGCTGTGGCGCCGAAAGTATCGGATTCCCAGAAAGGGCTTCTTGTTGAAGGGATCGATTATGCCGCTCTGGGGGAAAACGCGGACGCCGTGTTCCTGATGACCTATGAGTGGGGGTATACCTATGGTCCCCCTATGGCTGTGGCGCCGCTGGATAAAGTGCGTCAGGTCGTAGAGTATGCGGCAACCAGGATCCCGGCGGAAAAATTAATCCTCGGTATCCCGAATTACGGATATGACTGGGCGCTTCCCTATGAGAGAGGGATCACCCGGGCGAGAACGATCGGAAATGTAGAGGCAGCAGAGATCGCGGCGCAGTATGGCGCTGTCATTGAATATGCTCCCATCGCTCAGAGTCCCTGGTTTACTTACCGTCAGAATGGCATGGAGCATGTGGTCTGGTTCGAGGATGTGAGGAGTATCGAGGCAAAATGGAAGCTGGCAAAAGAGTTCGGCCTCTCCGGGGCGTGGTACTGGAATCTGATGCGCCCGTTCCGGGCAAACTGGCTGCTGCTTTCATGAATCGCCGGCATAAAGTAGTTTTATAAAATCATAAGATTTTATTTACAGAGTGGAAACATTTCCGTGATACACTGAAAAGCCAGTGGGATAACTGCCGGGGACGGAGAGCGGGAGCAGCTGCTCCGGATACGGCGTTCGGTTGGAAGACAAAAGACAGCGGGGCGTAAAGATGAGTTCATACAGTGGGAACAAAAGAAAAAAACACAGACAGGCGCAGCCGGAAAATAAGAGCAGAAAAAAGACCGGGTGGAAGACCAGGTGGAAGAACGCGTTGCGGAAAAATCCGTACGCGGCGGCAGGCATTCTGCTCCTTGTGCTCCTGACCGCGGCGCTGGGGATGCATTCCTGCGGGTCAAACAAAGGTTACTATGCAGATGTGGACGCCTCTGAGCCCCAGCTGGATGTACAGCTTCTCGATATCAATCCGTACTCCAGACCGGGGATCCAGAGCGACGGCATCCGGGGAGTGGTGATCCATTACACGGCGAACCCGGGGAGCACAGCTCAGGAGAACCGGGATTATTTTAACGGACTGCAGTATTCCCAGGAGACGGAGGCAAGCAGCAATTTTATCGTAGGGCTGGAGGGAGAGATCATCCAGTGCGTTCCCACATGGGAGATCGCGTATGCTTCTAATGAGCGGAACTCTGATACCGTGTCCATCGAGGTCTGTCATCCGGATGAAACCGGAAAATTTACGGAGCAGACTTACCGGTCTCTTGTACAGCTGACGGCATGGCTTTGTGTGAAATTTGACCTGACCACGGATGATGTGATCCGGCACTATGATGTCACTGGGAAGATCTGCCCTAAATATTTTGTGGAGCACGAGGACGCGTGGAAAGACTTTAAGGAAAATGTTGCAAAAGCAATCCATAAGACGGTTTGAAGCCGATCGATCTAGGCAGTTCATTCGCAGACATTCTTCGTTCTGTCAATAACTTTTGAAAATGTCACTTTTTAATTTTAAGTTTCACTTGAGAAAATGTCACTTTCATAAAAGGGCT
>CALWDM010000070.1 GCA_944376695.1 uncultured Mediterraneibacter sp.
CATAGTTTTATAGTTTATCAAAAAGTGACATTATCTCAAGAGAATCCTAAGGTGACATTATCATAAGTGAATAACACGGGAATCCGGGTATACTTGACTTTACCTGACGCATATGCTATATTGTGCGTAGGCAAAAAGATAAGAATTGTCCATATAGAAGCGACAGCAAAAACCCCGGAGTGTGCGAGACTCCGGGGTTTTCTGTTCCTTTTTCTTGTGGCGGCTTAAACCACAGGCCCGTTACCGACTATTTATCGCCATCGAGCCATTTGCTGATACAGTGGCTAACTACACCAGACATGACGGCGACAATAAAAGATAAGAATACATCCAATATAGAAGCACCCCCTTTCTGTCACCAGTTTAGGGGCGGTAACGATAGTATTATATCATGATTTCCTTCCGCTATGGAGAGCCCATGATTTTGTTTATATAAATATAATTTTTTATCAGCATGGGAGGAATGCTATATGTCTGAATCGAACTATGGTTTTCTCATATTTATGGGAGTCGTGCTTGTATTTTGGGGCATTCCCACCTTTCGGGGGAACCTTTCGCTGATCCATTTATACAACCGCTGGAAGGTCCTGCCTGACGAAAGGAAACCTTATGGCAGGCTGACGGGCAGTGCGCTCATGGTCATCGGAGGAAGCATTATCATAACCGGCATTCTCCAGTGCATCTCTGAGCAGGAGTTCTGGTATTATATTACAGCCGCAGGGACCGTTATCGGACTGATCATGATCGGATACGCACTGCTGAAATATAACAGAGGCATCTTTTAGCCGCATACCCGGAAGGAGCTTGTATATGAAATTAAAGAACATTTTGATCGCGGTCACTGATCTCGAAAGATCCAAAGAATTTTACCATTCCCTTTTCGGGCTGGACGTAGTCCTTGCCCGGGAAGGCAATGTGATCCTGACCGAAGGCCTGGTCCTTCAGGATGTCTCGCTATGGAAGGATGAGATCAGCCGGGACGTTATGTTTCATAACCATTCCTCTGAACTCTATTTTGAAGATAAAGATATGGATAGATTTATTGAGAAACTAAATAATTATCCAGCATCACTGGATTATGTAACTCCATTAACTGAACTTCCGTGGGGACAGAAACTGGTCCGCTTTTATGACCCGGACGGGAATCTGATCGAGGTCAGGTCTCCTGCATAATTTTTACGGCTCACGGAACGGATCTCTGAGAACGCCGGGAGGTGCTGATATGACATCTGAGAAACTTGTGAAACCTGCGGAACTTATGAAACGCTGCCGGCGGAGGCTGAACTGCTTCTGCGCACTGACGTGCTCTGCTGTTTTTTCCGTTTTTATCATCGGATGCGGGAACACTGCGTCCACAGCGGGAAACGCTTCCCCGGAAGCGCTCTATTCCGCCGACAGGGACATCGACCTGTTTGTATATGAGGACACCGCGTATGTCAACGCCCTGGACGTGGACTGGGTCGGCGAGCTCTCCCTCGCCAAAGGCGAGGCTCTCGGAGAGATCGGACGCTCCGGCATCACAGATGATTTTCAGGAGTGGGACGCGACTGTACTGACAGAAGGTACGGTCATTTACAGCTCAGAAGAAACCGAAGTGCTCCTGGCTGATACCGGAGAGGCGCTGATCCCTTATCTAAAATATGTGGAAGGGTAAGTGGAGATATGGACAGACAGTCCAGAGGACTGAAGAGATAATAAGATCTCACATCCATTGGATGTAAGGAGTGTTCACCATAAATATTTTGTAATAGGAGGGATTCTATGGATCCGCGTACATTTCCTACAAAAGGGAATCTGATGCTGGCAAAGAACTCGCTGGCGCTTGCGAAACAGGGATATGATCTGATGGATAAGAAGAGGAATATCCTCATCCGGGAGCTGATGGACCTGATCGACGAGGCCCGCAGCATCCAGGAAGAGATCGACACGACCTTTACTTATGCCTATCAGTGTCTCCAGCGCGCCAATATCGAAAACGGCATCAGCAATGTAGAACTTCTTGCCTATACTGTGCCCATCGAGAATTCCATCACAATCCAGACCCGGAGCATCATGGGGACCGAGATCCCTCATGTGAAATACGTGCCGGACGCAGGAAAGCCGACTTACTCCTTCAGCACAACCCACGAGTCCATCGACAAGGCAAGGGAGGCGTTCCGCAAAGTAAAAGACCTGACTGTGAAACTATCAATGGTAGAAAACGCCGCCTACCGTCTGGCAAGCAATATCAAGAAGACACAGAAGCGTGCCAACGCCCTCCAGAATATTACGATCCCCATGTACTCTTCTCTCGTATACACGATCACCAACGCACTGGAAGAAAAGGAGAGAGAAGAGTTCACAAGGCTGAAGGTCATCAAGAGGATGAAGATGAAGAAAGGGTAGATTTCATATGATCCTGGCATACCCGCTCCGGTCACGGCCACCCGGCCACCCAGGCCGCAGACGGAATTCCGGGATCCCGTACCTTAAGATCCCGCCGGTCTTCTCCCTGTCCTGCCTCCCTCAGTCTTCCGGGAGCCCTTCCATCTCCTCGCCCAGATAAAACACTTTAAAGAACAGTTCCAGCGACTCAAACAGCTCCTGCTTCGTCTGCTGGAGCTGTTTGATCTTCAGCACGCTTCCGATCTCATCAAAAGCAAAATCATTCTCCTCGTGGTCCACCTTCAGCTCCAGACTGCCGTCCCCGTCAAACACAAGCATCAAGATGCCTCCTACATCTTCCGTGTACAGGACGCACATGATCTGGAGTTCCTCCTTGATACTCTCCGGGAGCGCGTCGAACTCCGGATTCAGATAAAATTTCTTTTCGTACGCACTTGCCGCACATAATACAAAATCTTCGTTCATATTGTTCCTTTCTGACAAAATATTCTGAATGCTCAACCCAAAGGGGTCAGACCCCTCCCAGGAGGGGTCTGACCCCTTTGGGTTGAGTCGTCTGACAATTCACTCAAACATACCCGTACACGCCCCTCACGGATACTTCCCCCGCGTTGATTTCTTCCTCTCTGCCGTCCTCCCGCCGCACCACCAGCTCTCCTGTGGGGGTGATCCCCAGGGCATGTGCCAGATAGGTCTCTTTTCCGCCGATGACCTGCACATCTCTCCCGCGGTTTACCAGCATGGAGCTGTACTGCTCCATCAGCCCGGTGAGATCTTCGGTCTTCAGGAAAACTGCGTAATTCTCTTCCAGCCGCTCCATGATGGCCGCGATGATGGGAGCCCGGCGCAATGCATGTCCGCACTCCATGCGGAGCGACGCTGCCGTGCTGCAGATCTCTTCCGGGAATCCGGTCTGATTCACATTGATTCCCACACCCACTGTCACATAGTTGATATAATCGACCTGGGCGCTCATCTCCGTGAGGATGCCTGCCAGTTTCTTCCCGTTTATGATGATATCATTTGGCCATTTGATCTGGATGCTGGGAATCTCAGCACCTCTGCTGCGGTCTGGCTGTTTTTCCAGGCTCCTAGTGATTCCTTCCGCCACGCTGCATGCCATGACCAGAGTGAGCATGGATGCCTTTATGGGCGCAATCTCCGGGCGGAGGAGAATTGACATATAGATGCTGCTCCCTGCCGGAGACTCCCATGACCGGCCTCTGCGTCCTCTTCCGGCGGTCTGGCAGTCTGCCACAGCCAGTGTGCCGTGCGGCGCACCGTCATCGGCCGCCTGCCGGATCCGCAGATTCGTGGAATCTGTCACATCATAATAATGGATCTCCCGCCCCGCCCATTTTGTATGAAGCACACTGTTCAGTTCTTCCTTTGTCATCACATCCGGGCTGCCTGCCATATGATAGCCTCTGTTGCGGACAGCCTCCACCTGATACCCTTCTTCCTGAAGCTGGCGGATGACCTTCCACACAGCGGTCCTGGATACACCGAACCGCTCGCTTATCTGCTGCCCGGATACATATCCGTCTGTCTCCCTGAGCATTCTCAATATCTCTGTCTTCATCTCGATTCTCCTCGCAACTGCTGTACACATTTAATTATACATAAAAATCTGCTTTTCACAACTTTTGTAAAAAGTAAATTTTTTTTGGAATTTTTGAATGATTCTGCCGCGCCCGATCGTATTTGTATTGAAACTAAAAAAATATGTACATCTCCCGGGATCCGGGATAAAATGAAGGAGGAATCAATATGAAGAAGCTCACAGCAGGCATTATTACTTCTGCCCTTGTCATCGTACTCGGCAGCACGACAGCGCTGGCCGTCGGAAACGGCAGACAGGCAGGCGCCGGGAGCGGCCCGGCCGCAGGAGGACCGTATCCTTCCGGATGCACAGGGGCATTCTGTGACGGCGCCGGATACTATTTCACCGACGAAGACGGAGACGGAGTCTGCGATCACCTCGGCACAGGACCAAACGCTCCGTATACACAGACCTGCCCATACTGCCAGAATGATCCGGAAAACTGCCCTCGCCATGCGGCTGCTGCCGGCGACAGCTCTGGTACCGATACGACATCAGCAGGCGCCGCGGCCGATTCGGACAGCTCGGATACACCGGCTGTTTCAATCGTCCCGGATACCGATGATGCATCTGCATCCTATCCAGATACAGGTCTCGGACTGCAGAACGGTAATGGATACGGCAGCGGAGCCGGAAACGGATATGGCAATGGGGCTGGCAGCGGAGCCGGAAACGGGTACGGCAATGGGGCTGGCAGCAGAGCCGGAAATGGTTTCGGACAGGGCCATCACGGTCAGGGACTGCATAGCTGCTGGCAGTAAATAAATAACCGATACTTAACGGGGGAAAGACATGCGCAGTGAAGAAGAAGCGAACCGGGCAGTGGACCTCTACGGGGACACTGTCCGCAGGATCTGTATGATCCATCTGAAAAACCGAGCGGACACAGAGGACATATTCCAGAATGTATTTCTGAAATATGTCCTCCGCACCGCGCCCTTTGACAGCCCGGAGCACGAAAAGGCATGGATCATCCGGGTCACTTCCAATGCATGCAGGGACCTGCTGAAAAGCTTTTTCCGCTCCCGGGCCGTATCCCTGGATACTCTGATCGAAAAGCCTCAGGAAATGCCGGAGGACCACTCAGACATACTGGAGGCAGTCCTGGCTCTTCCGGAAAAATATAAAGACCCAATCTACCTTCATTATTACGAAGGTTACACAGCAGAAGAGATCGGACAGATCCTCGGCAAAAACACGAACACAGTGTACACGCTTCTGACCCGCGCAAGGAAGATGCTGAAAACCAGGCTGGAAGGGGTGACGGAAAATGGATAAAGACAAAAATTTTGAAAAACAGTTCAGAGAAGCCTTCGGTCAGATTCACGCAGAGGACGAACTCAGGGCAAAGACAAAGAGCCTTCTCGCCCGGCAAATAAATAAGAAAAAAGCACATGCATTCCCGATTTTCAGAACCGCTGCCGCAGCTGCCTGCCTCCTGATCGCGGTCACCGCGGGCGGCGCCTGGCTGTACCTGACGCCCAGCGCCTATATCAGCATTGACATCAATCCTTCTCTGGAACTGGGGGTCAACCGTTTCGACCGGATCGTCTCCATCGAGGCTTTCAACAGCGACGGGCAGGAACTGGCAGAACAGCTCGACATCCGGTATATGGATTACAATGAAGCGATGGAGGAACTACTCTCCGAGCAGACTGTAGAAACCTATCTGTCAGAAGGGGCTGTCATGGCTGTCACTGTGGCGGGCAGTGATGAGGAAAAGACGGATCAGATCCTGGAAAATGTAGAGACCTGCACAGCAGGGCATTCCAATATCAGCTGCCACGCCGGCGATATGGCAGAAATGCACGAAGCTCACAGCGAAGGGCTTTCCTTCGGCAAATACCGCGCATATCAGGAACTCAAAGCGCTGGATCCCTCCGTCACGCCGGACGACATCCGGGATCTGTCCATGAAAGAGATCCGCGATCTCATCGACTCATACAGCGGAGATGACAGCTCCGCCACGGACAGCAGCCCGGAAAACGGGCAGAACCCCGAAAATGGTTTCCGCTACGGTAACGGGCATCACGGCGATGAGGGACGGAACTATGACTACGGTAACGGACAGCACTACGGAGATGGCCCCGGTTCTGGCAATGGAGCTGGAGCCGGTTCTGGGAACAGTTCTGGAAACGGGGCGGGCGCCAAATCCGGTTCTGGAAACAGTTCTGGAAACGGGGCGGGCGCCAAATCCGGTTCTGGAAACGGCCACGGCCGGCACGCAGGAGAGGAATAAATCCCCTCTCCCGGCGTCCCGGCCGTTTTTATGCTTTTCTGTATTTCTATGAATGTCTCGCTTACATCGGAAGGGATCCGCCTCCTGCCATGCCCCGATGGCCTGCGTCTGCCGTCCCGGACCAGCAGTATTTCTCCGAGAGCATTGAAAGCGCGTTTACCCTTGTCAAAGCCGGACTCGGGTATACCCTGTACCCGGACATCCCCCAGGCGCGCGAGCCCGGGCTGTGTTATGTCCCGGTCACAGACCTGCCCGCCCTGCCGTTCGGAGTATATTATCGGTACGACAATGACCATCCCGTACTGAAAAAATTCCTGGGACTCTGCGCGGCGGCTCCGATCGGATGAGGCAGGCCGCCCCACGCCAATACCTACCTCCGGTTTTTCTGATAGATCACTGCCAGCCCCTTAAGCAGCAGATCTTCATCCAGCCTGACCTCTCTCCGGCAGTGGGGCACGATCTTCCCTGCCAGCCCTCCGGTGGCGACTGCGGTCACATCCCCGTCCAGCTCTTCCGCCAGGCGGTCGATGATCCCGTCGATTGCAGCCGCAGCGCTGTATATGGTTCCGCTCTTCATGCACTCCACGGTATTTTTCCCGATAATGTGCCCGGGCGCCTCCAGGCTGATGCCCCCCAGCTGAGACGCGTTTGCCGTGAGAGAATCAAGGGCTACCCCGATACCGGGGTAGATCATCCCGCCGATATAATTTTTGTTTTTATCGATCACACAGACTGTATTTGCAGTCCCCATGTCGAAAATCAGGAGTGGGACCGGATATTCTGCGATCGCTGCAACTGAGTCCACTACAAGGTCGCTGCCGAGCTGAGCCGGATTATCAATGCGGATATTGAGCCCTGTCTTAATGCCTGCTCCCACTACAAGGGGCTCCTTTTTCAGTATTTTCTCTACTGCAAGCTTTACCACAGTCGTGATCTGCGGCACCACGGAGGAGATGATCCCGCCCTCCAGGTCCGCTCTCTTTATATGATAAATATCCAGCACATTTTTAATGTCAATGGCGTATTCAAGCTCTGTCTTTGTACGCACCGTGGAGAGGCGCTCAATAAACACGCACTTTTTCCCATCCATACACCCGATCACAATATTTGTATTCCCGATATCAATAGCCAATATCATTTCTCAAGCCCAGCCTTTCCCTGACATTTTTCTTTAAGAGGACACGCCCGATGAGCAGAGTGAGAATCCCTGCCACGATCGCTTCCGGCACTCCATTGATCCCGATTACTGTCAGGATAAATGTATAGACCGCCGACACTGCGACTTCATTCGCGGCAGCATATGCCTCTCTGAAGAACACAAAAATCAGGTTCATGACGAGCAGGGTATTGACCAGCGCGCCGCTCACTCCCGCGAGCACAAGCCCCGCGGCTGAGATTCCGCTTCTCCTTTTGACCAGGTCTTTGGTAAGCCGCATTACCAGCTTGTACACAAAATACGGGACGACACCCACCAGAATCCTCGGGACAAAGCATATGATAATGCTTCCCGGCCCTCCGCTCACATCTCCGATACTGTAAAAAGGAGTGAACACAAATGAGGTCGGTGTGGGGTTCATTGTATTATTGATAAAGCTTGTCAGACCGAAAAGAAATCCAAGCGCCGCGCCCTTTTTCGGTCCCATCAGGAGCGATGCGATGATGACCGGCACATGGATAATCGTTGCCCTAGTAAATCCAAGCGGGATATAGCCCAGAAAGGGGGTAAAGGCCATGATGCATATGATCGCACCGAAGATTGCCACCTGGACCATGCTCATCGTACTGAACCTGCTGCCTGACTGTACACCGCCGTTCTTCTTTCGGCTGATGTCAGTCTGTTTCATTGTTTCTGATCTGTGATTCTCTGAATTTTTCATGATTGCCTCCTTGTTATCATTCCCCTGAGGGATACAATACATTTGGCACAGTTAAGAATTCTGTCCCTTTATTCGATTGTTTCTGCTATTCCTGTTACGCATTTCCGGTATTTTTTCCCGGACATTCCGCTTTTGTCTCTTCGCGCCGCCTTTGTTTTCAGCCGTCCATATTTCAGCCGCCTTTATCTTCAGACGCCCGTATCTCCAGGATCCGGTCAATGATCTTTGAGGCTGTCTCCTCCTTTGACATTTTTCCGAGTGAGATCTCCTCGTTTTCCGTGATCATAGTCACCACGTTCGTATCCCCTCCAAATCCCGCGCCTTCCACTCTCAGACTGTTTGCCACGATCATGTCCAGATGCTTTTTCTGAAGCTTCTGTCTGGCGTTCTCAAGCAGGTCTTTTGTCTCCATGGCAAATCCGCACAGGAACTGCCCCGGCCGCTTATGTTCTCCGAGATACGCCAGGATATCTTCTGTCCGCTCCAGCTCCAGGGTCAGCTCTCCGCCTCTTTTCTTAATTTTTTCACCGCTCACATGTTTTGGACGGTAATCTGCTACCGCGGCTGCCTTGACGATGATATCCTGCTCCCCAGCCTGCCTGGTCACAGCCTCAAACATCTCCTTTGCGGTCGTGATCTCCACAGTATGAACGAACTGCGGCTTCTTCAGCGCGGCCGGTCCGCTCACAAGCGTCACAGACGCGCCCCGCCGCGCGCACACTGCGGCAATGGCATATCCCATTTTCCCCGTGGAATGATTTGTGAGATAGCGCACCGGGTCTGCTGCTTCCTGAGTCGGTCCCGCGGTCACAAGAACATGAAGCCCCTGCATGTCCTTTTCACAGGCGATCTCCTGAAGGATATACTCAAGCAGCAGTTCAGGCTCCGGCATCTTCCCTGCCCCTGTGTCGCCGCATGCCAGATATCCCACGGCCGGGCTGATAACCTCATACCCGTACCGCTCCAGGATCTTCATGTTGTCCTGCACGATCGGATTTTCAAACATATTCGTGTTCATCGCCGGCGCGATGATCTTCCTGCACCTGCATGCCATCACGGTTGTCGTCAGCATATCATCCGCTATGCCGTGAGCGATCTTTCCGATCACGTTGGCGCTTGCCGGGGCGATCATCACCACGTCTGCCTTCTTCGCCAGCGACACATGTTCCACACTGTACTCAAAATTCCGGTCAAATGTGTCTGCAAGGCACTTGTTGCCGGTCAGAGTCTCAAAAGTGATGGGATTGATGAAGTTCGCCGCATTCTGTGTCATCAGCACATGCACATCCGCGTTCAGCTTTTTGAGCGCGCTGGCCAGGGACGCGGTCTTATAAGCGGCGATGCTGCCTGTGACCCCGAGCAGGACTGTCTTTCCCTTTAACATAGGTTACCCCCTTTCTTAAGTTCGACAGAACCGTGTGCGCCCGCACTGCGGCCGCTGTCTTACGATTGTGTGTGAACATCCCGCACCTGCGTCGGGATTGCTCCGGTTCCGCTTTATTATATGGTATAAAACCCGAAAAATCAATCAGAACCGCGGGGCAGCCCCCTCCCGGACTGTAACGGTTCATCCCCTTTCCTCTGTCCGTATACTGTCTGTCAAAGAGGGATGGATTTTCTCTTTCTTTTCCTTTATAATAGCAGACAGTAAAGGAGCGTACATTATGCTGAGATCATACATTGCATTTGACATTGAGACAACGGGGCTGAATCCCATGGAAAATGAAATCATAGAAATCGGAGCGCTGAAGGTGCGGGACGGCATAGTTGCGGAACGGTTTATGGAATTCATCCATCCCATTACGCCCATCTCCCCGATGATCACAGGCCTTACCGGGATCACAAATGAAATGGTGGCAGATGCCAGATCCCGCAGTCAGGTAGTCTCTGACTTTCTGGATTTCTGCGGGGAAGACATCCTTGTGGGACACAATGTGATCTTTGATTACAGTTTTGTGAAGTGCAGCGCTGTACAGGACGGGCTTTCATTTGAAAAGATGGGGATCGACACCTTAAAGATCGCAAAAAAAGTGCACGCTGACCTGGACTCCAAAAGCCTGGGCAGCCTGTGCGATCACTATCATATAGAGAACAAAGCCGCGCACCGCGCCTATCATGACGCGCTCGCCACGGCAAAGCTTTACCAGACGCTGGCGCACTATTTTGAAACAGAAGAGCCCAGGCTTTTTCAACCCGTGCAGCTTACATATAAGGTCAGAAAACCCCAGCCTGCCACGCCGAAACAGATTTCCTTTCTGACAAGCCTGATCCAGAAACGGGGCGTAAAAATGGAATGGGATCCGAAGACGCTGACAAGGAGCGAGGCGTCCCGGATAATAGACGGGCTGCTGAAGGGATAAATTGTCAAAAGGAATCGTTTTTTCTGACGATTCCTTTTCCTGAAGCTATAATTATTATTCAGAAAGTATTTTCAGATAATACTTACTAAGATTTTCTTTTATACTTTCTATAAACTGTTGGTATCGGCTGAAAGAATATAACGCGGAAGAAAGCATTTGCGCAGAGCTGAAGCTTTTAGGACGGCAGTATCACCATTATATGCGGATGCATGTGGAAAGTGTGTTAGAACTGACCCATCTTGTGGACTATACGATGCCTAAGATCAAAACGATGCCGAAAGGCTGGAATGAAACAAATGGGAAAGATAAGCTGGGGGATTTTGCGGAAGAATACTGGTATTACGATAATATCACGAAAAAATCGGAAGAACAGTTTATAGATAGCTATTTAAAAAGGGCAAAAAAGAAGGGATACCACCAGAGCCAGGATAAAACTGTCAGGATTTATGCGCTGGCAAAAGAAGGCATCCCTACAATATCCTCCGATACCCCATCGGCCAAATGCTGGTACAGGAGGCAGTACGGGTGTTATGAGAAGTCGATAACACTCTGATGACTATTCTAACACAGATGCAGGTATTAGCCAAGAGTCTGCCGGAATATCCGGTTGTCGCCAAAAATGAAATCTTAAATTCCACCTATCCCAAGGGCTGTAGCATTTACTTCTGCACAGTCGATATTTACTCTTT
>CALWDM010000071.1 GCA_944376695.1 uncultured Mediterraneibacter sp.
TTAACAATGAAAGGGATCGACAAATCTTTCCCGGGTGTTCATGCACTGGACCATGTAGATCTGGAAGTCAGAAAAGGGGAAGTACACGCACTCATGGGAGAGAACGGCGCCGGAAAGTCAACATTAATGAAGGTGCTGACAGGGATCTACAAAAAGGATTCCGGTACGATTACATATGAGGGAAAAGAAGTAGAGTTTCATAACACACGTGAGGCACAGGACGCAGGCGTCGTTATCGTGCACCAGGAGCTGAACATGCTGGGGCATCTGACGGTTGCTCAGAATATCTTCATCGGAAGGGAGTTCAGGAAAGGCATCCGCATCGACGATAAGAAGATGAACGAAGAAGCGAAAAAACTTTTTGACAGGATGCACATCGACATCGATCCGAGAGAGACGATGAGCAGGCTGACAGTCGGGAAACAGCAGATGTGCGAGATCGCAAAAGCGATCTCCCATGAGGCAAAAGTGATTATCTTTGACGAGCCGTCGGCAGCTCTGACAGAGGCTGAGATCGAAGAGCTGTTCAAGATTATCCGCGACCTCCGTGAGCAGGGGCTTGGCATTGTATATATCTCTCACCGTATGGATGAGATCAAAGTTATTACAGACCGCGTTACAGTCATGCGGGACGGCGCGTATGTGGGCACGCTGATCACAAAGGAGTCCACAAAAGACGATATCATCAACATGATGGTCGGGCGCGTCATCTATGAGGATCCGAAGACAAAGAATATGACGCCTCCGGACGCTCCGGTCGTGCTTAAGGTAGAACATCTTAACGCAGGAAAGATGGTACAGGATGTAAGCTTTGAGCTCCACAAAGGCGAGGTGCTCGGCTTCTCCGGTCTGATGGGTGCGGGGCGTACCGAGACGATGAGAGCGCTGTTCGGCGCGGACCCGGTCGACAGCGGCGATATCTATGTCAACGGGAAAAAGGTTACGATCAGGAGCCCGCAGGATGCGGTCAGGTGCGGTATCGGATACCTGTCAGAGGACAGAAAGAGATACGGTATCGTCGTTCAGAAGACAGTCGCCGAGAATACAACGATGGCGGATCTGGACGAATTCTCCAGCGGACCGTTCATTAATAAGAAAAAAGAAAAAGAAATCGCTGAGAAATATGTAAAGTCACTCGATACAAAGACTCCGGGCGTCGACCAGCTCGTTGTCAACCTGTCGGGCGGGAATCAGCAGAAAGTCGTTATCGCGAAATGGCTTACAAAAAACTGTGACATCCTCATTTTTGATGAGCCGACAAGAGGTATCGACGTAGGCGCGAAGAACGAGATCTACAAGCTGATGAACCAGCTTGCGGCGGAAGGCAAGGCCATTATAATGGTTTCCTCAGAAATGACCGAGATCTTACGTATGAGCGACAGGATCGTCGTTATGTGTGAGGGTAAGAAGACCGGTGAACTGGATATTTCCGAAGCTACACAGGAAAATATCATGAACATGGCTACAAGAGAGATAGATTAGGGAGGAAAGCGTGATGGCAAACAGAACAGTAAGTAAGACGGCCGGCACGAAGAGGTCATTCATTGACAGGATGGGCGGACAGAAGTTTATTGTCCTTATCATTGTCATTGTAATGTTTATCTTCTTCTGTGCAATGAGCCCTCAATTTAGAAAATATACAACCGTAGTAAGCATTCTGGATTATTCCTACTACATTGCTTTGATGGCGATCGGGGTTACCTTCCCGCTGCTGACAGCAGGCGTTGACCTTTCCATCGGTACAGGGCTGATCTGTTATTCACTGATCGGCGGTTATCTGGTCGTACATCAGGACTGGCCTGTGGCGGCCGGTATGCTCGTAACAGTCCTGATGGGAGTCATCTTCGGCGTCATCAACGGATGTCTGGTAGCTCTTATGGACCTGCCGGCATTCCTGGCGACCTTATGTACCTGTATGATCACCCGCGGATTCGGAGCCCTCGTCGTGGGCGGATTCGGTATCCCGTGGCCGACGGCAGCAGCGCCGGGCGGATGGTTCAGAAGCATCTTTAAGATCAAAATCGCCGATTGGAACATTCCCATCGGATTCCTCTGGATCCTCCTTCTTGTGGTTATTATGAGCTTTGTGCTGAACCACACAAAAATGGGGCGTTACACACGGGCGATCGGAAGCAACAAAGAAGCGACAAGGCTGTCAGGGGTCAATGTCAAATTCTACCATGTAATGGCATACGTCATCTGCGGATTGTTTGCAGGTCTTGCATCCATCGCATACTCGGCAATCTTCGCGACAGTACAGCCGGGAAGCGGCGCAGGCTTCGAGCTTGATGCGATCGGCGGGGCGATCGTGGGAGGTACGTCCATGACAGGCGCCGTGGGAAGTATCACGGGTACTCTGGTAGGCGTGTTCGTCATCTGTCTGTTGAAGACAGGACTTCCGTTCATCGGCCTGACAGCGAACTGGCAGCAGATCATCACAGGTTTTGTCCTGATCGCAGCCGTACTCTTCGATATCCTGAAGAGGAAAAAAGAAGGAAACTGATCAGACAATTAAATATTGGATTACTGTGATAGATAACAGCCGGGAGAAGATCTCGGCACAGAAAGACAAACTGCCGGCTGTTACTATATAATCAAGAGGCAGGTCATGCCCTGGGAAACGCAGATCCCGCGCGGGAAAAGGACAGTCGGATATGTGCACGGTGTCCGTCCGGACACTTTCCGGTGCGGGTGGAGCGGCTTTCCGAATATGACCGGAAAAATTTATTTCAGGAGGATATGAAATATGAAAAAGAAAGTTTTAGCAGTGTTACTTGGCGGATGTATGGTAGCCGGATTAGTAGCCGGATGCGGCAGCAAAGATAATGGAACTGCAGCAGACGGCGGCGAAGGCGGCGAAGGCGGCGGCAGCAGCTATCATTTCGAAGTCGTAGTCAAGAGCTTCCAGTCCACATACTGGCAGGCAGCTATCCAGGGAATCGATGCGGCAGTTGAAGAGCTTGGAGTTACTGTGAATACAACAGGCCCGAATGCTGAGTCTGATATCGCTGACCAGGTACAGCAGCTGAACAATGCGATCAGCCAGAAGCCGGATGGTATTGCCCTTGCAGCGAACGATCAGAGCGCGGTCATCCCCTCTCTTCAGGATGCTCTTGACGCAGGGATCCCGGTAGTATGCTTCGACACAGGCGTGCCGGACGCTCCGGAAGGATCTGTAATCGCTACGATCGCTACAGACAATGAGTCAGCAGGCGCTGTCGCAGCGGAGAATATGTATGAAGTGATCAAAGACACGATCGCAAATGCAACAGAGCAGGTAAGGATCGGTGAAGTAAACCAGGATGCTACATCAGCTAACATTTCCGGACGTGGAATGGGATTCATCAACAAGATGAAAGAGCTCATCGAGGCTGACGGAAAGACAGTTGCAGTTGTCGGAAACCAGTACTATGTTGACCAGGTAGAGAACAACGGCGACGAGGGATCTGCTGACGTTATCATCGAAGTAGCCGTACCGGCTCAGACAACGGTTGAGCTGTCCTCCACAGAGGCTTCCAACATTATGACAAAAGAGGATACGATCGCAATCTTCGGTTCCAACCAGGTTACAGCTGAGGGCGTCCTCACAGCGAACCAGAACTTAAGCGTACTCGCGGCTACTCCGGACGAGGGTATCGTTGGCGTCGGATTTGACGCAGGTGCGACTCTGAAAGCGGCTGTTGCTGACGGAACACTCATCGGTGCGGTTACACAGGCTCCGGTTGATCAGGGTAACCTGGCTATCAAGGCTCTGTATGACTACTGCGAAGGAAAAGAAGTAAAAGATATCGCGACAGACAGCTACTGGTATGACGCTGAGAACATGGAAGAGGCGGATATCGCTCCGAACCTGTACGACTAATCAGCAGGTAAAAATAAACGTGCAGACAGAAAAGTCCAGTTCAGACTGATCTGAAACAGAAAGGAATCGGGAAATTCCCGGTTCCTTTTTAAAAGAAAAAATATTACAATGAGGAGGCTGTGATATGTTAAAAGGAATCCCGAAAATACTTTCACCGGAGCTTTTGATGGTGCTCTCAGAGATGGGGCACAGCGACAGACTGGTTATATCGGATGGAAATTTCCCCGCTGAGTCCATGGGAAAAGACGCCATCGTGATCCGCTGCGACGGACACGGAGTGCCGGAGCTTCTCGACGCGATCCTTCAGGTGTTCCCCCTGGATACTTATGTGGAGCACCCGGTAAACCTGATGGAAGTTATGCCGGGCGATGATGTGGAAACCCCGATCTGGGATACATATAAGGAAATCATCCGCAGGCATGATGACAGAGGGGACGCCGCGGTGGGACAGATCGAGCGTTTTGCGTTTTACGAGGAGGCAAAAAAGGTATATGCGATCATTGCCACAGGGGAATCGGCCCTTTATGCAAATATCATGCTTCAGAAGGGCGTAGTTACAGACTGATGAGATGACAGATGGAGGATGCGGTATGCTGGATCATGTAGAGACGGTTTTTGAAAATATGAAGCCGATGATGAAGAAGCTTAAAAAGGCTTCCTACAGGCAAAATATGGAAGTGTTTGTCGGGGATTACGGGCATTATTTCCGGGAGATGACAGACATGACGGAGAAAGCTCAGGATAAGGCTGAAAAGGCAAAAGAGATCGCGAAAGTGTTCGCAGAGAGCGTTGAGCGCGAATTTGCCTCTCCAAAAAACGGCAGGATAAGCGGGCCGCTTCAGCTGGATCTGAATTTCTTCATGATTTATTATGTTTTCCCGGCGATCCTGATGACAGGACACGGCGACGCCGTGCTGATCGCGGACCAGATCAGAGAGGAGTGGGGAAACCGGTTTAAGGACAGTAAAATCCAGTATACGGACTATGATACTCTCTACGGAGCGTTCAGAGAAAAGATATTTGGGATCTTTTGAGGATTTTCAGCGCTTTTTGGACTTGCAAAGTGGAGATGGCTGTGATAGAATAATCGTGGTTTATCCGCAGGAGGTGTAAAAAATGGATGTTTTGAAGATTGTTTTGACGATCATTTTTGTTATAGACTGTATTGCGTTAGCTGCGATCATTCTGCTTCAGGAGGGAAAATCAGCAGGTCTTGGTACGATCAGCGGTGCGGCGGATACATACTGGGGACATAATAAAGGGCGTTCTATGGAAGGAACTCTCGTAAAGGTTACCAGGATCGTGGCGTCTCTGTTCATCATTCTGGCAGTCGTACTCAATCTGGGAATTTTTAATTAGTATGAAAAGTACTATATCAGAAGATAATGATTAACGTAAGCACTCTATAATGGTATAGGGTGCTTATATTATTTCCGGATATATGAGATGAGGAGCAGCTATGGACCAGACATTTGAAAAGCGCAAAAAAGTGATATATGATTTTATCTGTGATGACCTCTATGTGCCGATGAAGATCAAAGAGATCGCCGCAGTACTCCAGATCCCCAGAGAACAGAGGGACGGGCTGAGAGAGGTGCTGGACGCCCTGGCGGAAGAGGGAAGAGTCACTCTTTCGAAGAGAGGGAAGTACAGCAGAGGGCGCGCGGAACGGCTGAAGGGCATGTTCCAGGCGAATGTCCGGGGATTTGGATTTGTCACTCCGGAAGACGGCGGAGAGGACGTATTTATCGCGGAAGAAAATCTGTGCGGCGCTTTCCAGGGGGATGAGGTAGAATTTATCATTACCGCGTCGCCTTCCGGGCGGCGCAGGGAAGGAAAAATCGTGCAGGTCATCTCGCACAGCGTCACCCGCGTGGTCGGGCTCTATGAAAAATGTAAGAGCTACGGCTTTGTAAGACCGGACAATCAAAGGTATTTGAATGACATTTATATTCCTGCCGGAAAGGAAATGGGGGCCATGACAGGTCACAAGGTAGTCGTGGAGCTGACTTCATACGGCGGGGAACATATGAAGCCGGAGGGGAAAGTCTCCGAGATCATCGGGCACATCAGCGACCCGGGGACGGATATTCTTTCAATCGTGATGGATATGGGGATAAAAACAGAATTTCCGGAGAAAGCGCTGGAGCAGGCCGTCCGCGTCGGAAAGCCTGTCAGCGGGGCGGACTGCGCGGGAAGGAAAGATCTGCGCGGCTGGCAGATGGTGACCATTGACGGGGAAGACGCCAAAGATCTGGACGACGCTGTGTCACTCGTAAAAGAGGGGGAGAATTACCGCCTGGGCGTGCATATCGCGGATGTGGCGAATTATGTGCAGGAGAGGAGCGCTCTGGATAAGGAGGCCTTTGAGAGAGGGACAAGCGTCTATCTCGCTGACCGGGTGATCCCCATGCTGCCCCGTACGCTGTCAAACGGGATCTGCTCTTTAAATGCGGGGGAGGACCGGCTGGCGCTGTCGTGTATCATGACGATCAGTCCTTCCGGAGAGATGGTGGACCATGAGATCGCAGAGACCGTGATCCGCGTGGACAAAAGGATGAGCTACAACGGTGTTGCCAGGATACTGGAAGGTGAGGAGGAGGCTCTGCGTGAAAACGAAGAAGTCGTTCCAATGCTCCTGCAGATGAGAGAACTCTCGGACATCCTGAGAGAACGCAGAGGGAGAAGGGGCTCTGTTGATTTCGATTTCCCGGAGACGAAGATCATCCTGGATGAAGAGGGAAAACCCGTAGAGATTAAACCATATGAGAGAAACGCTGCCACAAAGATCATAGAGGATTTTATGCTCATGGCCAACGAGACTGTGGCAGAGGAGTATTTCTGGAGAGACGTGCCCTTCCTCTACCGGACACATGATACGCCCGACGGGGAGAAAATACGCCAGCTTTCGGCTTTTATTAACAATTTTGGATATCACATTCATGTGCGCAATGAAGTGAGACCTAAGGAGATACAGAAGCTTCTTGAAAAAGTGGAGGGGACTCCGGAGGAGGCGCTGATCAGCCGCCTTGCCCTGCGCTCCATGAAACAGGCGCGCTATTCCACAGAGAATACGGGGCATTTCGGCCTGGCTGCAAAGTATTATACCCACTTTACTTCTCCCATCCGCAGATACCCGGATCTCCAGATCCACAGGATCATAAAGGACAATCTGCGCGGCAGGCTTGGGGAAGGGCGCATCTCTCATTATGCGGAGATCCTCCCCCAGGCGGCCATCCAGTGCAGCATGAAGGAAAGGACTGCCGAGGAAGCGGAGCGGGAGGTCGTAAAGCTGAAAAAAGCGGAATACATGAGGGCGCGCATCGGAGAGGAATATGACGGCGTGATCTCGGGCGTGACCCGGTGGGGACTATATGTAGAGCTTCCCAATACAGTGGAAGGGCTTGTCCATGTGGCGGATATGTGGGACGACCACTACGAGTTCGCGGAACAGGATTACGAGCTGGTCGGAGTGCATACGGGCAGGATATACAAGCTTGGACAGCGTGTCAGAGTGCGGGTGACCGACGCGGATAAAATACAGCGCACAGTGAATTTTGAGATCGTTTAGGGAGAAACAATATGGCGAAGTCAGAGACAAAATTGATCGCAAACAATAAAAAAGCATATCACGACTATTTTATCCTTGAGAAGTATGAGGCGGGGATCGTGCTCCACGGAACCGAGGTCAAATCTCTGCGCATGGGAAAGTGCAGCATCAAAGAGGCGTTCATACGGGTGGAATCCGGCGAGATGTATATTTACGGAATGCACATTTCTCCCTATGAGAAAGGCAATATCTTTAACAAAGATCCCCTGCGCGTAAGAAAGCTGCTCCTCCATAAAAAGGAGATCAATAAGATCTTCGGCAAAATGAAGGAGCAGGGGATCACGGCAGTGCCTCTTCAGGTATATTTCAGAGGAAGTCTCGTAAAGCTGGAGATCGGCCTTGCAAAAGGAAAGAAGCTCTATGACAAACGGGACGATATCGCAAAAAAAGACCAGAGACGGGAAGCGCAGAGAGAGTTTAAGGAGAGACTGAGATGATACAGGACATACAGCCAAAGCATCTGTATAATCAGTATAACCCCGTCCCGCCGGACGGGGACTGCTGGGCCTTATATTATGAAGACCACAGGACGCTCGTGAAAAAAACGCCGTCAGGGATCCGATTTCCAAAATTCAGGGAGCTGGAAAAGCTCAATGAGGAAATATACAGAGATTACATATATCTGTTTTCTGTTGACCATGAGCGCTACTATCTCATACAGGATATCAACAGGGAACCTCTTTCAGATTTTACGATGGAAAATACGGAGATTTTCCGTGCGGCGGCTCCCCGGTACCATGCATTTGCGGGGATTACAGGATATCAGCTCTATAATTGGTATAAAAATCACAAATACTGCGGCAGATGTGGTAAAATGATGGTAAGGGATGAAAAAGAGCGGATGCTCAGATGTGATTCCTGCCATAATATGGAATACCCAAAGATCTGTCCCGCGGTGATTATAGGGGTGACGGACGGAAACCGCATCCTGCTGTCAAAGTACGCAGGACGGACGTACAAAAAATATGCTCTGCTCGCCGGATTTACTGAGATCGGAGAGACAGTGGAAGAGACGGTGGCAAGAGAAGTAATGGAAGAAGTCGGACTGAAGGTCAGAAATATCCGGTACTATAAAAGCCAGCCGTGGGCGTTCAGCGATACGCTGCTTATGGGGTTTTACTGCGACCTGGACGGCAGCGATAAGATCACCCCTGACCGGGAGGAGCTGTCTATGGCAGCGTGGTTCGAGCGCGGCGAGATCCCGGTAGAACCGTCAGGGGACAGTCTGACAAATGAGATGATCATGAAATTTAAGCTGGGGGAAGTCCCGGCTCCATAACAGGGGAAAGTCTGGGACAGCGGGGCACAGCCCTGTCTGATCAGGATATAAAAACATTAAGGAGGATATGATTTATGAGAGCAGAATATGACGAAAGTCTGGTAACAGGCAATGAGATGATCGATACGCAGCACAGGGAGCTGATCGACAAGATCAATAAACTTCTTGAAAGCTGCGAGACGAGCAAGGATAAACTGGTCGCTGTAAAGACACTGGATTATCTGGCGGATTACACGGAATTCCACTTTGGAGAAGAGGAAAGGCTCCAGGAATCCATCCAGTATCCGGGGATGGCAGCTCACAAAAAAGAGCACGAAAAACTGCGCGGCGTCGTAAAGGATCTCTACACTATGCTGGAGGAGGAAGAGGGCCCCTCAGATGTGTTCGTAGAGCAGGTCAATAAAAATGTCATTGAATGGCTGTACAGACACATCAAAGGGTTTGACCGGTCAGTGGCAGAGTACAAATTCATGAATGACAGCAGTGAGAGACTGTAAAATCCGGATTTATACTACACGCCCTGCGCAGATCGTGGTTTTGACTTTTCCGTAAAGCTCCCATCCTGTAAATGGCGAATTGGAGGATTTTGAAGCGTACTCTGCCGGGCTCCATTTTTCTTCCGGGTCGAAGAGAACCAGGTCCGCCGGAAATCCTTCTCTGATCTGTCCGGCGGGAAGGTGGTATAACGCAGCGGGGTTCAGAGTCATTTTTTCCAGGAGCTGCATCATAGTCAGATGTCCCGGGCGCACGAGAAAGGTGATACCCAGGGCGAGAGCGGTCTCCAGGCCGATGATACCGCTGGGGGCTGTTGTGATGGAACGGTCTTTTTCCTCTCTGCTGTGAGGGGCATGATCCGTCGCTATGATATCCACAGTCCCGTCTGCAAGTCCGCGGATGATTGCCTGACGGTCGGACTCCGTGCGCAGAGGCGGGTTCATTTTTGCCAGCGTGCCATATTTCAGGACGGCCTCATCTGTCAGTGTAAAGTGATGGGGCGTTGCCTCTGCGTGGAGGTTTGCGCCCATTGCTTTAAACATACGGACGAGTTCAACAGAGCGGCCGGAGCTGATGTGCTGTATGACGACATGGGCTCCTGAGCGAAGGGCGAGCAGACCGTCCCTTGCGACGAGTGATTCCTCGGCGATGGACGGTGAACCGTAGATGCCGAGCTGTTCGGAGACGGGACCGTGGTTGACTCCGCTGTTTTTTATGAAGGAGGGGTCCTCCTCGTGCAGGCTGACAGGCACGTCCAATTCTTTTGCTTTTTCCATAGCGCTGTAGAGAAAAGCCGCATTCCGGATGGGGATTCCATCGTCAGTGAAACCGCATGCGCCTGCGGCTTTCAGGGTTTCCATATCCGTCATTTCTCCGCCTTTTAAAGATCGCGACACAGACGCCGCCTGATAGATGTGTATCGGTTCTTCTTTTGCGCGGTCAAGGATATCTTTAAGTACAGGAACTGAATCCACAACCGGAGAAGTGTTTGCCATACAGATGACAGAGGTAAAGCCTCCCCGCGCGGCAGCCAGCGCTCCTGTGTGGAGCGTTTCCTTATGCGCAAAGCCGGGGTCGCGGAAGTGGACGTGGGTATCTATGAGTCCGGGAGCTGCGGTCAGCCCGTGGGCGTCCAGAATCTCTTCGGACGGCGAAGAGGAAATGTCCGGAGAAATCTCACGGATCCGTCCGTCCTCTATACGGATGTCAGATATACCGGCGCGCTGAGAGCCGGGGTCCGTTACAAAGGCATTTTTAATGAGCATAAACAACCTCCTGAAATGATTTAAAAATGTTTTCCGGTTTCAGTATATCGTATCCGGACCGGACTGGCAAGGCAGGGAGAAAGACCTGCGGGTTTTTCCGCAGAGACAGGAAAGAGGACGCTTCTGACAACAAAAAGCAACACAATATGTATTGTGTTGCTTTTTGTTGCCGCTCCGGAGGAGGACTTCTGCTCCAGGGCGGCAAAAAATAGCAAAATCGGCAGGTTTCAGGCTGTTTACCGCCGGGAATAATGAACTTTATTTCCGATATTTTGTATTTTTTATGAATTTTATGTTGACAAAGTATGTAGAATCATGTAATTTTATCTTAAATACATTTTTCAAACATTTACGTCTTAACAAAAAAACAACACAATACATATTGTGTAGTTTTTTTGAAAGAAAAACAAAACTCTTAAAGTATGGTATGGATTGCAGAGCAGAAA
>CALWDM010000072.1 GCA_944376695.1 uncultured Mediterraneibacter sp.
ATTCATGCTCTACACGAAGTCTTCTTTGCTTTGGTTCAAGATTACGACCGAGCTTCGCGAGTTTCGCAATTATCTACTTTTTTTAATATATTTCTCCCTCTCTCAAGCCTTTTCTTTACAGTTGCTTCTTTTATTTTTAATATTCCGCTTATTTCTTGACATTTATATCCTTCTACATAATGTAACAGAAGGACTTCTTTATATTTAGGCTGCAAGGCCAGCAATGCCTCTAAGATCTGGTTATCTTCGCTCTGTTCGGGATATGTCGTTGTTATCGTCTCTATATTAATTTGAGGATATATCTTATAAAAGCGCAATTTATCTTTGCAAAGATTCATTGCAACCCGGATCATCCATGCTTTTTCGTGCTCGCTGGATATAAACGCCGGATTATGGGTCATATATTTTATAATAATGTCCTGCACAGTATCTTCAGCATCATGCGTTCTTTTCAGCATTACAACACATATCTTGTATAACATTTCACCATACTTTTCAAAAATTTCCTCAACAGAACTTTCTTTGTACATGCCTATCTTTTTTCTCCCCCCTTTGTGAATTCTCAATAATAAAACGATTAATAATCCCAAAAGGTGACATTATCAATGACTTTTTTGATCGATCAATGGATGATTTTATATTTTTCTTCCCACCATGCCTTTCTATAAACAGTGATACAAGTATCATCCACACTTGAATATAATCAGTAACTGATGGATAGCGTTTACAAAAAGAAGGAGACGATCCGGCAGAATCCGTCTCTAAAAAAGTCCGCATTCCGCCGGATCGTCTCCGCTCTGCTTGTCAAGGGGCAAAAATCAGTATTAACCGACATTCCCTTTTTATCCGCCTTATTCTGATCATACATTTTAAAAGAAAGATGCTTACAGCACAGACAGCATGCTCCTGAGCTTTTCCAGATCAGCGCTGTCCGGATGGGAAAGGGCCCGGTCAAAATTATCGATCATCGCCTTCATCTTCTCATCTTCCGGGCTCTGCTCCAGCATCGCCTCATACCTCTTTCTCACAGTCATCGGCATCTTGCCCTGGCACATGTATCTCCCTGCCACTGTATTGTCCGATGGCAGATGCGACACTACTCTCTCCAGGATCCGGCTGAAATACTCCTCTGAGCCCCCGAAGCCAGCTGTGCCGAACAGGAAGACTCTGCTGCTGTGGAGGGATTCCAGAAATCCCGCCAGTTTTGCTCCGCTGTCCCCTTTGTCTGTCCAGAATCCTGCAAAGATCATCTCTGCCTCTGACAGCTTTTCCATAAATCCTTCATCCGGGACAGGCTCCCCGAAATACAGACATTCCTCTGTACTTCCATTCTGCCCATCCATGCAGCTTTTTATCTCCTCTGCCAGTATCTTCGTATTTCCCGTAGGACTGTCATAGACCACTGCGTATTTCATACCTGTCATTTCCTTTCTGTCTGCTTGTCTTCTCTGCCCATCTTCTCTGTTTTTCTTATTCTGTTTCCCGTCCGGCCACCCGCATCACAGCCGCTCAAAGCTCCAGGGGCACGCCGTCAAGCGCTGCATACTGAAGGACATCCTCAGTATCATACACGAGCTTCAGTGAGAAGAATTCTCTTCCCTCGTCGAGAAGCCTGAAAAAGATCTTATCCCCCTCCCATAATTCAAGGGAGAAGATCCTGTCCTTATCCACCCATTCCAGCTCCCCTTCATCGCATGCTATGGGATTTCCCGTGAAGCCGTCCGCCGTGTACAGCGACATATACTCCACTACATCCTCACCGTATACGAATGTCACGATCCCACGGTATTTCCAGGAAGTCAGCGTGTATCCCGTCTCCTCCCTGACTTCCCGCAGAAGGCACTCTTCCGGGCTTTCCCCGTGTTCGAAATGCCCTCCCACGCCGATCCATTTATCCCTGTTCACATCATTTTCCTTCACAGTACGGTGCAGCATCAGATACTGCCCGTCCCTTTCTATATAGCACAGTGTGCTCAGTTTTTCCGTATCCTGCCGCCTCCTCCTGCTGCCCCATCCTGCGACTGTCCTGCTGTATTTCTGTCCCCTGTTTCTTTCTGCATTATCTCCACTTCTATCCCGCTGCCTGACTCCACTGGCTCTCGTACAGATGCTTATAAAATCCGCCTTTTGCGAGCAGGCTCTCGTGGTCTCCCTGCTCGATGATCTGTCCGTCTTTCATCACAAGGATCACATCCGCCTCCCGGATCGTGGACAGCCTGTGCGCTACGATAAACGTGGTCCTTCCTTCCATCAGTTCTGCGAACGCTGCCTGGATCTTAAGTTCTGTCCTTGTATCGATGGACGAGGTCGCTTCGTCCAGGATCAGCATGGGCGGCCGGCACAGCATGACTCTCGCGATGCAGAGCAGCTGCTTCTGTCCCTGGGACAGCCCGCCCCCGTCCTCTGTGATCCACGTATCATAGCCCTTTGGCAGCCTTCTGATAAAACTGTGGATATGGGAAGCCTTTGCCGCTGCGATAACCTCTTCCTCAGTGGCGTCCGGCCGGCCCATGGTGATATTATCCCGGATCGTCCCTGTCTTAAGCCATGTATCCTGGAGCACCATGCCGTACCCTGCCCTCAGGCTCCGGCGTGTCAGGTCCCGGATATCGATGCCCTCCACCTTAATGCTCCCCGCGTCTACATCGTAAAACCTCATGAGCAGATTGATCAGTGTCGTCTTCCCGCAGCCTGTCGGTCCCACGATGGCGATCCTCTGCCCCGGCTTCACTTCCAGGTTAAAATCCCGGATCAGCCTCTGCCCCGGCACATAGGAAAATGACACATCCTGTACCTTTACATTTCCCCGGACATCTTTCAGCTCCACCGCATCAGGCGCCTCCGGCTTCTGCGGCTCTTCTTCGATCAGGTCAAAAATCCTCTGGGCGCATGCCACGGCATTCTGGAACTCAGTCACCACGCCGGAGATCTCGTTAAACGGCTTTGTATACTGATTTGCATAACTTAAAAAGCTGGAAAGCTGTCCCACAGTGAGGGAGCCGTTGACCACGGCAAACGCGCCCGTGATGCCGACGCCCGTATACACCAGGCTGTTTACAAACCTGGTAGCAGGGTTGGTGATGGATGAGAAAAACGTTGCCCGCAGGTAAGCTTTCCCCAGCTTCTCATTCACCCGGTCAAACTCCTCTGTGACCTTCTCCCCCATTCCGAATGTCTGGACGACCTTCTGGCTTCCGATCATCTCATCGATCAGCCCGGTCTGCTCCCCGCGGATCTCAGACTGCTGCCGGAACATGGTAAATGTCCTCTTTGCGATAAAATTCGCCACAAAGAAAGATACCGGTGTGATCAGGACCACCACAAATGTGATCTTCACATTGACAGACAGCATAAACCCAAACGTACCTATGATCGTAGCGATCCCTGTAAAAAGCTGCGTAAATCCCATGAGCAGCCCATCCGCGAACTGATCCACATCCGCGATCACCCGGCTTACGACTTCCCCGTAGGGATGTCCGTCAATATACCTGAGAGGAAGTATCTCGATCTTCCGAAATGCCTCATTCCGGATATCCTGTACTACCTGGTATGTCATCTTATTGTTGCACACATTCATCAGCCACTGCGCGAGAGCGGTGACCAGCGTACATACCCCGATCTGCAGCATCACTTTCAGCGCCCCCGGGAGGTCCACCTGCCCCGGACCTACGATGTGGTCCACCGCATATCCTGTCAGTTTGGGGATATAGAGGGTGAGCGCCACGGAAACCGCTGCCAGCAGGATGGAAAACACGACAAAGATCCTGTACTTTCCGAGACAGCGGAACACTTTGCGCAATGTATCTGACTGACTTTTCTTCTTATCTGGCTTCTTATCCAACTTCTTTTCAGCCATTGGACGCCACCTCCTTCGGAAACTGTGAATAATAGATCTCCTGATATGCCGGGCAGGTATCGAGCAGCTCTGCGTGAGTCCCTGTACCTGCTATCTTCCCGTCCTCCAGCACAAGGATGAGGTCCGCATACTGTATGGACGCGGCTCTCTGGGACACGATAAAGACAGTGAGCTCATCCCCCATCCCCCGGATGGCGCCCCGGAGCGCTGCATCTGTCGCAAAATCCAGCGCGGATGCGCTGTCGTCCAGGATCAGGATATCCGGCCTGCGCACCAGAGCCCTGGCGATGGTCAGCCTCTGCTTCTGGCCGCCTGACAGGTTCCGTCCGCCCTGTTCGATGCGGAATCCCATCCCTCCCGGCTTTGTATCAACGAACTCTTTTGCCTGGGATATCTTTAACGCCTCTTCCAGCTCCTCTTTCGTGGCATTTTCATTGCCCCACCTGAGGTTTTCCTCGATCGTCCCTTTGAAGAGGACCGCCTTCTGCAGGACCACTCCGATACGGCTTCTGAGACTCTCCACATCATACTCTTTGATCTCTTCTCCGAATACCTTCACCTGACCTGCGGTTGCGTCATAGAACCTGGGGATCAGATTCACCAGGGAAGATTTCCCTGCCCCTGTCCCTCCGATGATCCCCACCGTCTGCCCTCTCTCCACACGGAAAGTAAGGTCTGTCAGAGATTCTGCCGCCGCATCCTTATAAGTAAGAGACACATGGGAAAATTCCACCGCAGGGCACGAGCCTTTCCCGCTGGAAATACGGACAGGATCGCACTGCTTTTTCCCGTTTTCCATTTCCGGCGTAATCTTCAGGACATTCTCGATACGGTTGCCGCACGCCACAGCTTTTGTGACAGTGATAATGAGGTTTGCCAGCTTCACAAGTTCTACGAGGATCTGGCTCATATAGTTGATCAGCGCTACGACTTCGCCCTGAGTCAGGTCCCCCGCCTGTACCCTCAGAGCTCCGGCATAGATCAGGGCGATGATGCCGCCGTTTACGATGATATAGGTCAGCGGATTCATCAGCCCTGAGATGCGTCCCACAAATTTCTGGGCGTCGGTCAGAGCCTGATTCTCTCTCTCAAACCGTTTCCTTTCATCCGGTTCCTTATTGAACGCCCGGATCACGCGCGCGCCTGCGAGATTCTCCCGTGTAGTGAGGAGCACGCTGTCCAGGTTGGACTGCACCTTCCTGTAGAGGGGCATGGTAATGAGCATGATGCCGAACACAATGACCGACAAAAGCGGGATCACAACCACGAAGATCATCGCTGCCTTCACATCCACAGTAAACGCCATGGCCATTGCCCCGAATACGATGAACGGAGAGCGGAGGAACAGACGGAGCACAAGGTTTACCCCTGACTGCGCCTGGTTGATATCACTGGTCATCCTGGTGATCAGAGTGGAACTCCCTACCGTGTCCATCTCAGTAAACGTAAAGCTCTGGATATGCTTAAAAAGGGCGTGCCTCACCCCCGTGCCAAAGCCTGCCGCTGCCTTTGCCGAAAAATACTGCGCAGTGATCGAGCAGACAAGTCCGATGATGCCGAGTGCAATGAGGACCAGGCACATTTTTACGATGTAAGGTTTGTCCCGTCCGGCGATCCCCACGTCAATGACAGCCGCCATCACAAGTGGCACGAAAAGTTCAAAAGACGCCTCCAGCATCTTAAAGAGAGGCGCCAGTATGGTTTCTTTTTTATAATCCTTCAGATAGATTAGGAGCGATCTCATATTTCATCCTGCTTTCTCCGTATTTTTGCTTACCCGCCTATTTTATCACATATAAGGATGATCTGGTACAAAATTATCTTTTGTTTTCCGGCGCGGAAAAATACGCGCAGAAAATACCGGCCTCCGACAAGTCCAAAGGCCGGTAATCTTATATGTGAAATCCTCTGTTAATTATTTTGATCTTCTTTTACAGATAACAGCTACCGCTGTCCCCGCATACCAGAAGCATTAATTATTGAGCCCATTCACTTCTTTACTGTCAGCCTCCCGGCAGGCTGTCTTCTACACACAGCACCCCGTACCCCAGCTGGGCGTTCGGCCACTCGCTGTACCCCGGCAGTTCCCTCGCCCCGCGCCTTAAGTATGCCTTCACTTTCTCGCCATACAGATAGGGATCATTGCCCCGCGCGATCCCCCACTCCATCAGGAGCGCCGCGCTCCCGGTCACAAACGGCGCGGCAAACGAAGTCCCGGAGAAAGCCCGGTAACCGCCGCCCGGGACAGGCGCATTCACCAGCACGCCGGGAGCCGCAAGGTCAGGCTTCGGCACGCCGCTCCCCTCATAGACTGCCGCCGGCCCTCTCCCGGAGAAATCCGCATAGGAAAACGTGCGCGCATCATATGCCGCCACAGTGACGACAAGGGATGCCGTAGAGGGGATCGTCAGTGTAGAAGAACTGTTGGGAAGCAAAAACGCAGTCCCCACATTCAGCGCCTCCTGAGCGGGAAGCCACATCTGATAACTGCCATCCACGATCCGCCGGGGTGTGAGCATGAGCTTCCATACGCCGCTGTCTATATAGGATTCCCTGGGAATAAAAGAAATATAGATCTCCTGTTTCACACTGTATGGCTTCGGCTCCCCGTAATAGATCAGAAGCTCTGTTCCGCCCAGAACGAATCTCTGAGGTCCCAGTATCTCCCTGAACGGGCCGATCCGCGCGCCGGACGGATCAACGACCGAGATATCCATCTCATCGACATAGGATTTCCATATCTGCACATTCAGCGCCGGCTCCATCTGCTGTACTGCCAGTTCCACTGTCTTTTCTTCTTCATCCGATACCCGCCCCGCCGCATGGCCGGCTGAAGTCCCTTCATTCCCGCTGCCCACGCATATCACATTTTTCCACATATCGGAGATATCATTCAGGAACCGCTCCACAAGGGAAGTTCCGTCATGGGAGCCATAAGTGTTTCCAAAGCTGATATTCACAGCCACGGGCATCCTCATAGCAAGCGCTTTTCGGATCACATAATCCACCCCGGTCATCAGTTCCGTCGTCCGGGGGAATCCCTCGGTCCTTGGCGCGCCCATCTTCACCACGATCAGCTCCGCTTCCGGCGCAGCTCCCCGGTACCGCTGTCCCGCGCTGCCCGCGCCGTTTCCCGCTGCGATCCCGGCTACCGCTGTCCCGTGCCCGCTCATATCCCTGCTCGGAACGACCCGGTACCGCTCTCTTTCTTCCGGCTCCGTCAACGCAGTATTGATCTCTTCCCGCGTAAATTCCGTGCCGGATGTATACCCCTCAGGCGGGCTTCCGGGAATTGTCTGGTCCCACAGCGCCGCGATCCTCGTCGTGCCGTCCTCATTGCGGAAAGCCGGATGCGCGTAATCGATCCCGCTGTCTACGACCCCGATCAGGATCCCTCTCCCGCTCAAAGAATAAGGCGGGAACTGCACGGCATCGATACATGATGCCTGCCTTCCCGCCTCAGCCTCAAAATACAGACTCTTGGGCTTCTCGATAAATTCGATCTCAGCCAGACCCGCCAGTTCCCCGATGCGTTCCTCCCGGATAACGACAACGGCATACCCGTTCATGAGCTCTGTGACAGACACAGCAATCTCCCGCGCAGCTTCCAGCGTTCCCGAATACTTAACGATCAGCTCCCACTCTCTCGTCCCTGGGTCATACCCCGTCTCCAGTTCCCCGGACCGTTCCCGCTCCTCCGGCGTGGCCTCCAGCGCCAGGTTCAGGATATTTTCTATTTTCTGGCTCATCCTTTTTTCCTCCTCACAGCTTTTGCCATTCTGCCCCGTCTTTCCCCCATCGGGATTCAAACCGGGGTTGGTTCATCTTATGCAGAAGGAGTCTGATTTATTTTCTAAATCGCGTCATTTCCTGTACGCAAAGAGAGGAAGCCCGTCTCTGACCGGCACTTTCACCTCTCCCTGGATCAGGGGCAGGGCATACTCGATAAACTCTTTCCCCACATCTGATCCGTGCTCTGTGATCCACTCCAGGGGAACTCCCTTCTCCTGGTTGCAGATCAGATTTACATCCTCAGTCACATAATCCACCCGGTAATCCCCTCCCGGCACACGGCGGAATGCGACCATCTTCCCGGTTTCGCTCTCGAGCGCGCATTTCACCCCGTAAGCCCCGGAAGCGATCGCCTCCTTCTGATCCGTCCCGGAAAGCATAGCAGAGGAGCACCTCTGGCATACATTGAGCTCGATCGAGCGGACCTTCACGCCGAGGCGGTCTTTGACCAGATTTTCCAGATATTTCCCGGAGCCGGTGAGCATCTTATGCCCGAACGTGTCCACGCCCACATCGCCTGACAGCTCACAGATAAAAGTCCCTTTCCCGTCATTGATTCCCTCGGAGATGCAGACGATCACATTCGGCGTTTTCTCAAGCGCCTCCTCCACATCTCTGAGAAACTGCTCTGTGTCAAACGCTGTCTCCGGCAGGTAGATGAGCGCCGGATTGTCGCCCTCATACCTGCGGGCCAGAGCGCTGGCAGCGGTCAGCCATCCCGCGTGGCGTCCCATGATCTCCACGATGGTGACAGATTTTTTATTATCATACACAGACGCGTCTACCGCGATCTCCCTGACCGTAGACGCCACATACTTCGCCGCGCTCCCGAAGCCCGGGGTGTGGTCCGTCTTTACGAGGTCATTGTCTATCGTCTTCGGGATCCCCATAAAACGGATATCACTGCTGACTTTCTCCGCATAGCGCGAGAGCTTGCTCACAGTGTCCATGGAGTCATTTCCTCCGATATAAAAGAAATATCCGATCCCATACTCCTCAAACCGTTCAAACAGCTTCGGGTACACTTCATCCCCGAGATCCTCCGGCAGTTTATATCTGCACGAGCCCAGGTATGAACCCGGCGTCGTCTTCACCAGCTCCAGCTCGCCGGAGCGCTCCAGCGGCTCCATGTCCATAACCTGCCCGTTTAAAAACCCTTCGATCCCATTGACCATCCCATACACAGTCCCAAACGAATCCTCCCTGTTCAGAGCTTCATACACCACCCCGTACAGACTTGCATTGATAACAGCGGTCGGTCCGCCGGACTGTCCTACGATCACATTTCTTTTCATCCGTTTCCTCCTTGACAACTCCCGCGCCATACAGGGCGCTCCTCGTATCCAGCACCTCTACTATATCCGAAAAAATAAAATTTTACAATATATAAGAAAGAATGGTATACTATCTAATGACAAAAAGTATTCCGAGGGAGGAAATCATCTATGAAATATATTTCATTTGCCATTCCTTGTTACAATTCAGAAGCCTATATGGAAAAAGCGATCAACTCCATCCTGCCCGGCGGCGAGGATGTGGAGATCATCGTGGTCAACGACGGCTCCAAAGACGGCACCCAGGAGATCGCGGAGCGCTACCAGGAAAAATATCCCACCATCGTCAAAGCTGTGAAAAAAGAAAACGGCGGACACGGGGACGCCGTCAACTGCGGGCTCGCCCACGCCACAGGTAAATATTTCAAAGTCGTGGACAGCGACGACTGGGTGGACGAAGAGTCACTCATGAAGATCCTGGACGCGGTCAAAGGATTCATCGAGGCAGATTCCCAGGTAGATATGGTGATCGCAAACTATGTCTATGAAAAAGTAGGCATGCCGCACAAAAAAGTCATCCGGTATGACAATGTGCTCCCGGAAAACCAGATCTTCCGCTGGGACGACATCGGCCGTTTCCGGCTGGATCAGTACATCCTCATGCACTCTGTCATCTACCGCACGGAAATGCTGAAGCTGTGCCAGCTGGAACTGCCGAAGCACACCTTCTATGTGGATAACATCTATGTGTACTATCCGCTCCCGCATGTGCGCACACTGTATTACCTGAATGCGGACTTTTACAGATACTTCATCGGTCGCGAAGACCAGTCCGTCAATGAAAAAGTCATGATCAGCCGGATCGACCAGCAGCTCTTTGTCACAAAGACCATGATCGCCATGTATGAACTGCGTCTGATCACAAGCAAAAAACTAAGGAAATACATGGTCAACTACCTTGCCATCATGATGACCGTGTCCTCCATCCTCTGTATCCGCTCAAAGAAAAAGGAAAACCTGATCAAGAAAAAAGAGCTGTGGGATTACCTGAAAAAGAAAGACTACAAGACCTACATGAAGATCCGCTACGGCATTCTGGGACAGACAATGAACCTGCCCGGAAAATCAGGAAGAAAAGTATCATCACTTGCCTACAGCGTGGCAAGAAGGCTCATCGGGTTTAATTAAATCTGTATTTGCGGGGGAGCCTGTGATTGAGTAAAACGTCCGAAAACACCGAAGCGGGTGTGTCGAAGACGTATTCAGCGCGGGGATATGGCTGGCATCGGCTCCGCTCCATGAGGCAAGTATAACTACAAAATCCGGAACTATGCGAAAAGCAGAAACTGGCAGGCGGCAACTCGGCTTCGCCTCAGACAATCCACCTGCCAGTTCCAACGCATAGTTCCGGATTTTCAGTTATACTAAGCCTCATTCCGAAGTCGCCTCAACCACCCATATCCCCGCGCTGAATGGGTTCGAAAAGGCGCTTCGCTGTTTTCTGGTTTTGCTCAGGACGGAAGGTCCTCCGACAAATGCTGCGTTTAAAAACGCAGCGGAAGCGAGGGGTACTTTTCCGGCAAAAGACGCCCCTTTCCCCATCCGGCAGAAACATACAACAAGAGACGAACTTTCCCGTCAAACAATAAAATCCCCCTTGCCGGCAGAATTCTATCACAAGAGAGGCCCAGCTTGCTGGGCCAAATCGAACGGCTAACCCTC
>CALWDM010000073.1 GCA_944376695.1 uncultured Mediterraneibacter sp.
AGTGATAGACGGTATCTCATATCTTGTGTTATACTTGCCATGCGAGGATGCTCCTTTATGTATTTTTGTTTTGTGGTAATTCAAATATAACACAAAGAGAGTCTATCCTCGCTTTTTAAATATTCAGTTGTAACACATGTATTGTAATCCTACAAAGTGAATAACACCAAAATCAGCAAAACGCTTGACGCGCGGTATCACTTTTGGTATAATTTAAAAATGTATGAGTATGATATCTGGTATAGAGTACTCATAGCACGGCGCAGTAGCCAAGTGGTAAGGCGTGGGACTGCAACTCCCTGATCACCGGTTCAAATCCGATCTGCGCCTCTTGAAAAAGAAGTCTGGAAATGATATTCCAGGCTCTTTTTTTATCCGGAAGCGTTCTTGACTTTCGATAGCGGAGTGCTATAATAGCTTTCGAATTTAGCTGGATTTACAGAATATCAGACAGAGCTGCACGGGCTTTTTTGACAGGCTGAGGAGAAACATGACGTGGGATATGGAAGGAAGGGAAGGATCATGATACATACAGAACAGGAACCGACAGAAATGCGGGCAGACAGCAGCATCGCAGGCGGGAAAGGGCAGGACAAAGAATTCCTGCGCACAGAGCCTCTGGGAAGGCTGCTTCTTAAGCTGGCTCTGCCCACAGTGGCTGCGCAGCTGATCAATATGCTGTACAATATCGTGGACCGGATCTACATCGGACATATCCCGGATATCGGCGCGGCCGCGCTGACGGGGGTGGGCGTGTGTATGCCTCTGATCATGATCGTTTCCGCATTTGCGGCGCTCGTCGGGTACGGCGGCGCGCCCAGGGCGTCGATCTTTATGGGAAAGAAGGACAAAGAATCAGCGGAAAAGACACTCGGCAACTGCTTTGTACTTCAGATTATCATTTCTGTCGTATTAACTGCTGTGCTCCTCATATGGAACCGTGATTTCCTCATGGCCTTCGGGGCCAGCGAGAATACGATCGGGTACGGTGTGTCCTATATGAATATCTACGCCCTGGGAACGATCTTCGTGGAGATCACTCTCGGGATGAATTCATTTATCACAGCGCAGGGATTTGCAAAGACAGGGATGCTCTCGGTACTGATCGGTGCAGTGGCAAATATCATTTTGGACCCGATCTTTATCTTCGGCCTTAATATGGATGTGCGGGGAGCTGCCCTTGCGACGATCATTTCCCAGGCGCTCTCCTGTCTCTGGGTGGTCGGATTCCTGTGCGGTAAAAAAACCTTTCTGAAAATAAAGAAAAAGAATCTGGGGCTCACGCCGAAGATTATCCTTCCCTGCCTTGCTCTCGGAGTTGCCACATTTATCATGCAGGCCAGCGAGAGTGTGATATCGGTGTGCTTTAACAGCTCTCTTCAGAAATACGGCGGCGATATCGCGGTGGGGGCGATGACGATCCTTACGAGTGTGATGCAGTTTGCGATGCTCCCCCTCCAGGGACTGGGGCAGGGCGCTCAGCCGATCATCAGTTATTGTTACGGAGCCGGGGATACGGCCAGGGTGCGGTCTGCGTTTAAGCTGCTCCTCAGGGTCAGCATGACGTATGCGGCTCTTCTGTGGCTGCTTGTCATGCTGTTCCCGGGAGGATTTGCAGCCATGTTTACATCAGACGCGGAACTGATGGACTATACCGGGACCGCGCTGCGGATCTATATGGCGTCCATGTTCCTTTTTGGAATACAGATGGCGTGCCAGATGACGTTTAACGCGCTTGGAAAGGCGGCGGAGTCGATCGTTGTCGCGGTGATGAGGAAGTTTGTCCTTTTGATCCCGCTCATCTACATTATGCCGCAGATCGTAAGGTCCAGCCAGACAATGGCTGTATATATGGCGGAACCGATCGCGGATCTGTTCGCTGTGACATTTACAGCGGTGCTGTTTACGGTACAGTTTAAGAAGATCCTGGGGAAATACAGGGCATGAGAATGGGGTGAATGTTAGGGAAGGAGCGGCGCGGGCAGGGGACGGGCGCCGGCAGAAACAGAAGATGACGAGAAAACAGATGAAAAAGCAGGGAAAGGCATCCCTGAAAAAGCACTATTTTATTTTTGTGGCAGCCTGTCTGATCGCAGCGTTCCTGACAGCGGAGTTTCACAGTTCGCTGAATTTTTCTTCGGCTCAGACTTATGAGCAGACGTATGAACAGATCGGGGAGGAGCTAAGCGGCGGCGAAAGCTATAATGTGAAGACAAATATGCGCAGCATCGGGTGGGCGGATGTGCTCCGGACTATCGCGGAGAGCGACACCCGGATGGGCAGGAAGATGTCAGAGCAGATCAAAGAGAATGCGATCGAGCACGCGAACAGAGGAAATCCTGCCTTTGGGCGCACAAGAGGCGTGTTCTCCGGCATTGTGAATCAGGTCACATCCGGTTCCATTATCGTGACGGCGGTGGCGGCGGTCGCCTCGGTCACGGGCTCGGAAAATGCGGGCGTTATGCTCCTGATCGTGCTGGGAGCCCTGCTGATGTTCTTTTTCTGGTTCCTGGTCCAGAATACGTTCCCCGTAGTTATAAGGAGAGTTTTTATGGAAGGACTCCTCTATGACCGGGTGACAGCGCAGCGGTTCGTATTTCTGCTCCGGGTAAAAAAATGGCTGAAAGTTTCCCGGACGATGTTCGTGAAATATGTGTTTTATTCCCTGTGGTGCCTGCCGGTCGTGGGGATCGCGGTAAAGCATTACTCGTATTATCTTGTGCCGTATATCGCGGCGGAGAATCCGGATATGACGGCGCGGCAGGCGGTCACCCTGTCACGGCGGATGATGAAAGGGCACAAGTGGGAGTGTTTTGTCTTTGAACTGTCCTTTCTCGGCTGGGAGTTCCTGGGGCTGCTGACGATGGGCGTTTTCAACGTGCTCTTTACCAATCCTTATAAGACGGCCGCGTTTACGCAGTATTACGCTGCGCTCAGGGCGGAGGCAAAGGCGAAGGGCATCCCGGGAGCGGAACTCCTTTTCGACAGGTATCTCTATGAAAAACCGGCGGAAAGCCTGCTCAGGGAGCGGTATGCGGACGTGCTGGAAGTGGTGGCCCATGCGCCGGAAGAAGAGAACGGCCTGACCGGCTGGCGGGGATTCCTGGCGAGGAATTTCGGCGTGCTCTTCATGCGCAGGGAGGAAGAACGGGAGTATGAACGCCGGCAGGCGGAGATGGTGAGGGTTTATGAACTCATCGATGACACACAAGGAGAGGCATATCCCGTAAGGCTCTATCCGATCCCGGAGGAGAACCGGCGGAAACTGGTGCAGTCATTAAATTACATGCGCCACTATTCGGTCTGGTCACTGGTCGTCCTGTTCCTGGGTCTTTCTTTCTTCGGATGGCTGTGGGAAGTAGGGATGCACCTGGTGAGCTATGGGGATTTCGTGAACCGCGGCGCTCTGCACGGTCCGTGGCTCCCGATCTATGGGACCGGGTCTGTGCTGATCCTTACGCTCCTGTACCGGCTGCGGAAAAATCCGGCGATGGAATTTGCCGCTGCGATCGTGGTCTGCGGATTCCTGGAGTATATGACCTCCCTTGTCATGGAGATCGTGACAGGCGGCATGAAGTGGTGGGATTACAGCGGGTATTTCCTGAACCTGAACGGCCGGATCTGCGCGGAGGGACTCCTTGTATTCGGCATCGGCGGACTGGCGGTCACGTATGCCATCGCGCCCATGGCGGACAACCTGGTGAGCCGGATCAGCGAAAAGCGGCTGAAGGCCGTGTGCGTGGCGCTCCTGGCCGTGTTCTTCGCGGACGCGGTCTATTCGCAGATCCACCCCAATGCGGGCAAAGGGGTGACGGATATCAGCGCGTCTTTCGCGTCGCCACATCCTGGAACTGAAAATAGTCCGGATGATGCCGTGACTGTGTGTATTCAAACTGGATCCCATTGTCGTCAAAGGTCTGGCTCGTGATGACTGCCATGCAGTTGTAGCCTTTCAGGTCGATGTATTTCTCGTCGATCTGGGTGACGTGCTCTACGGTGAGGGTCCGCTTGCTGGTGGCAATGGCAAGCCCCACGGTGCCTTCCAGGTACTCGTAGACAGACTGGGAGGCGATCTCCGGGGTGAGTCCGGGGACAGCGTCTTTCAGAAAATAATTGTGGTCCAGGATCAGAGGGATCCCGTTCAGGAAACGGAGCCTCTGGATATAGAGGAGCAGGGTTCCTTTGCGGAATCCTGTTTTTTTTGCGATCTTTTCGTCCGCTGTAATGTCCGTGAACTGCAGGATGCGGGTGTAAGCCTGCTTTTTATTGCGGATGGAGGATTCCTTGAAGGACTCGATCCCGCCCACCGTGTAGGCTGCCTGCTCCACCGGCTGGAAAATATTGCGGACGCCTTTGCCGTGCATGGGCTGTACATAGCCGTCCGCTGTCAGCTCGGCGATCGCCCGGCGCACGGTGTTGCGGGAGCAGTCATACTCCCGGACGAGCGTATTTTCCGAGGGGAGCATCTCCTGGTAGGCGTACACTTCGGTCTCGATCTTTTCTTTCAGATCTTTGTAAATATGGTCATAGATAGCTTTCGGCATAGTAAAAACCCCTTGTTTAAACATCTTATCTCTATTATAAAACGATGAGAAGGAAAATCAAGAGAAAATTCCGTTGACATGTTTAAACAAGAGTGATATATTAAAGTTGTTCAAACAAGTTTGGGTTTGCGGAGGCTGGTCCATCGTCCGATAAATATCTGGATCAATGATGAATGAGATTTTCTGAGATGATGCACCAGGATCAGGGAATGCTCATACGATACGGAAACCCGGCAAAAACAGGAAAGGAAGAGAACGATGGGAAAGTATGAAAATGACGTAAAACGTCTGCTGGAACTGGTCGGCGGGAAGGAAAACATCCAGGCAGTCTCCCACTGTATGACAAGGATGCGTTTTGTCCTGGTGGACTCCAAGAAGGCGAATGAGGAGGAGATCGAAAACCTGCCCAGCGTAAAAGGGACATTTACACAGGCAGGACAGTATCAGGTCATCATCGGGAACGATGTGGCTTCATTTTACAATGAGTTTACGGCTTACGCGGGGATCGAGGGCGTGAGCAAGGATGCGGTGAAGGCGGCCGCAAAGACGAACCAGAACCCGGTGCAGAAGATCATGGGCGCCCTGGGGGAGATCTTTGCCCCTCTGATCCCGGCCCTGATCTGCGGAGGTCTTGTACTGGGCTTCCGGAATGTGATCGATTCCATCGATCTTTTTGAAAACGGCACAAAGACACTGGTTGAGATTTCGCAGTTCTGGGCGGGAGTGGACAGCTTCCTCTGGCTGATCGGCGAGGCGGTCTTCCATCTGCTGCCTGTAGGAATCGTATGGTCCATCACAAAGAAGATGGGGACCACGCAGATCCTCGGTATCATCCTCGGACTGACGCTGGTATCCTCACAGCTTCTGAACGGATTCAATGTTGCGACAACGCCGGCCGAGGAGATCCCGGTATGGGATTTCGGGTTCGCGAAGGTACAGATGATCGGTTATCAGGGGCAGGTCATCGCGGCGATGATGGCCGGATTCGTCCTTGTGTACCTGGAGAAATTCTTTAAGAAGATCTGTCCGGAAGTGATCAGCATGATCGTGGTGCCGTTCTGCTCCTTAGTCCCGGCGGTATTCATCGCGCACATGGTAGTCGGGCCCATCGGCTGGACGATCGGAAATGCCATCGGCGATGTGGTGTACTCCGGACTTACATCCGATTTCAGATTCCTGTTCGCGGCTGTGTTTGGCCTTCTGTATGCACCGCTCGTTATGACCGGTCTGCACCATATGACGAATGCCATTGATTCACAGCTGTTGAACACTCCGGCGCAGAGCACGATCCTCTGGCCCATGATCGCGCTGTCAAATATCGCGCAGGGCTCCAGCGTGCTCGCGATGAGCGTTCTCCAGAAGAAGAATGAGCGCGCGCAGCAGGTCAATGTACCGGCGTGCATCTCCTGTTACCTCGGAGTTACAGAGCCGGCGCTCTTCGGTGTCAACCTGAAATACGTATTCCCGCTTGTGTGCGGTATGATCGGTTCCTGCTGCGCGGCGATGATCTCCGTCGGATTCGGAGTGGAGGCGCTGAGTATCGGCGTGGGCGGCCTCCCGGGTATCTTATCTATTAAAGCGCAGTATTACCCGATCTTCCTGCTGGCAATGGCAGTGGCGATCGCAGTGCCGTTTGTCCTGACATTTATCGTAGGAAAAATCAGACTCTCAAGAGAAGACCGATTCGGGAAAGAAAATACAGTGAAAGCAGCGGGCGCGAAGACAGAGGACGCGGAGGCAGCAGATACTGTAGATGCGGCTTCTGAAAAGAGCGCAGTTTTAGAGGAAAAGAACGCTTCCGGCAGCGCAGACGCCGCACAGGCAGATGCCGGGAACGGACAGCATGTAAAAGAACTGAAATCCATCCTTGACGGAAAAGTAATTCCGATCACAGAAGTAAAAGATGAAGTATTCTCACAGAAGATCATGGGCGACGGCGTGGCGATCGAACCGACGAACACAGTCGTCACAGCTCCGGCAGACTGCGAGGTGTCCGTAGTAATGGCTGACACAGGCCATGCATGCGGACTGACACTTGCAAACGGCGTAGAACTCCTGATCCATGTGGGCGTGGACACCGTAGACATGGGCGGCGACGGATTTAAGCTCCTCGTAAAAGAGGGCGACCATGTGAAGGCAGGACAGCCGCTGATCGAGTTCGACCCCGAAAAGATCAGGGCAGCAGGACATCCGTGCACAACCATGCTGATCGTGACAGCAGAAGGCAGCGCGTCAGGCATCACCATGCATACGGGAATGGACGGCAAGGCAGGAGAGACAGCGGTAATCAGTTGGGAGTAAATGTGAAAAAAGTGTGAATGGGGTCAGACCCCTGTGAAAAGGGGTCTGACCCCATTCACAGAAAATTCACAAAAGGAGTGAATAATTATGCATAAAGATTTTAGGAAGAGTACAGTTTATCAGATTTACCCGAAGTCTTTCTGTGATACGAACAAGGACGGACTTGGAGATCTGCGCGGGGTGATCGGGAAGCTGGATTATATCAAAGAGCTTGGTGCTGACTATATCTGGCTGACGCCGTTCTTTGTATCGCCGCAGAATGACAATGGATATGATGTGGAAGATTATTATAATATCGATCCGCGCTACGGCACGATGGCTGACGTGGAGGAGCTGATCGCCGAGGCGGATAAGCGCGGCATCGGGCTGATGTTTGATATGGTTTTCAATCATGTGTCCACGCGCCATGAGTGGTTCCAAAAAGCGATGGAAGGGGACCCGTACTACAAGGATTTTTTCTTCTTCCGCAAGGGGAAACCGGACGGCAGCGCGCCGACGAACTGGGAGAGTAAGTTCGGCGGAAGCGCATGGGAGTATGTGGAGAAGTTTGATGAATATTATCTGCATCTTTTCGATGTGACGCAGGCGGACCTGAACTGGGACAATGAAAATGTAAGGCGTGAGGTACAGAAGATCGTCCGGTTCTGGATGGACAAAGGCGTAAAGGGATTCCGTTTTGACGTGGTGAACCTGATCAGCAAGGGCGCATTTGAGGACGACCTGACCGGCGACGGACGGAAGTATTATACAGACGGACCGAATATCCATAAATATCTGAAAGAGTTACATGATATGACATTCGGGACGGACGCAGAGATCGTGACTGTGGGCGAGATGTCCAGCACATCTATTGAGAACTGCTATCAGTACGCGGGACGGGATACAGGGGAGCTGTCTATGGTATTCAGCTTCCATCACCTGAAAGTAGATTTCATGGGCAATGAGAAATGGGTGCTCGTGCCTGCGGATTTCCAGAAGCTGAAAGATATTATCTTTGAGTGGCAGACAAAGATGGCGGAGCACAATGCATGGAATGCGGTCTTCTGGTGTAACCATGACCAGCCCCGTGTAGTGTCCCGTTTCGGAGATGAAGGGAAATACTGGAAGGAATCCGCGAAGATGCTGGCAACGGTCATCCACTGCCTGAGAGGCACGCCGTATGTGTACCAGGGCGAGGAGATCGGCATGACGAATACGGATTTTACAGATATTTCCCAGTTCCGGGATGTGGAGAGCCTGAACCATTATCAGATCCTACAGGACAAGGGTATGTCCCCGTCAGACGCGCTGCGCATCGTGCAGGTGCACTCCAGGGACAACGGGCGCACGCCCATGCAGTGGGATGATTCCAGATATGCAGGCTTTGCCGCTGAGGACAGCGCAGAGCCGTGGATAGCGGTCAACGGCAGCCATGTCAGGATTAATGCGGCTGACCAGCTGAAGGAGGAGGATTCCATCTTCCATTATTATCAGAAGCTTATCGCACTGAGAAAAGAGCTGGATGTGATCGCTTACGGCGACATCGAGCCTCTGGCGGAGCATGACCCGTCTGTGTTCGCTTACCGCAGGACATACGAAGGACATGAACTGGTCATGATCGCGAATTTCTACGGAAAGGAATATACGTGGAAGAGCGCGCCGGAACTGGAAGGATTCCGCAAGGTGCTCGGAAATTATCAGGGCGGGGAAATGCCGGAGGGCGGCGCGATGGCGCTGAAGCCTTATGAGGCGGCGGTGTGGTATAAATAAAGATAAGTGAAAAGAAATCTTATGGGAAAAGGAGCTGACGGCTGATCGGGCGCGTTGGCTTCTTTTTTTCCGGGGGGGGATGAGCGGTTGGGAACAGAACGGCTGGGAATGTTTGCATTTTAAGAAACTGCATTTTATAATGAACAGGAAAAGCCGGAAAACCGGATCAGAGAAAAGCGTATCAGGAAAAGTACATGGAAACATCGCACGTACGAATGTTGGAGATGATATCTTATGAAAAAACCGCTCAAAAGGATAATGATCGTATTGGCGGCGTTTGTGATCGCGGCAGCCGTATTATTGGGGAGCTTCGTGTATATAACACGATATAAGACATCCGAAGCCGATACTGCCCGTTCGGAGGACGGGAAATATGAAGCTGTCCTTCAGGCTGTGGGAGAGCCGGGCTGGCCTTTTGGTTCCGCGCCGGGACGTCTGGTATTGAAGGAAGAAGGCGAGATGATTTCAAAAACTGACATTGAGATCGCCAATGATGGCGGCCCGGTCAGTAAAAAGAACTGGCGGGTGATATGGGGAGAAGATCATGTGGAGATCCTCCTGTCCGGCGGAGAGCAGTATGATGAACTTGTGACGATGTATTATGATGGCGGTGTTGAAAGCAGACAGCTTACGACATATTATGGCAGTGAAATAGACAGTGTTTCAGGCAATGCTGCCGAAGGGACAGAAACCGGAGAGCCTGAGGCGGATAGCGGCCTTTTCCCCGGGGAACAGGAGATCACTGCCGGGTATAAGGCGGTATATGGATTTTGCTCTGGCAGCGCTGATGATCCTGAAGTGTACTTTGGCGCGAAGGAATCCTCCTCGAGATGTATCTTATCCGAAGATGAGGATACTGTGGAGTATCTGACGTACAGCGGCAGGTCGCAGAATGAAAAATGCGGGCTATATGTGCGGTATCTAAACAAGAAAAATGCCGATGGGACATGGGATAACACGGATGGGACCATTGTAGATATTTATGCCTATGTATACGAGAGCGGCGATGTAGTGAGCAGCGGGAAAACACAGTGGGAGGATGCCGGCTCAGATGCTTATCGGGAAGTGACGGAAGAAGAGTCTTAATAATCATTTATTGTTGTAAAAAGAGCTGTTGCATCTATGATTCTTTGCAAAAAAGAGCTATTGCGCTAATCATTTAGTGCGATAACTTCAGTTCTATTAATTTTCTTTTGAAATATGTCTTATTATGTCCGTGACTAATAAAGAAATATGGCTGCGTTCCTCATCTGTGAGTTGACGCAAATTATGGATCAATTCAATGTATTCTAAATCCGCTTCTGGATCATCATCAAAAAAATCCTTTGGTGAAATATTGAAATAATCACAGATATAAAAAAACACAGACATGGAAGGAAGCATCTGGTTATTCTCTATGCGGTTGATATATGCCTCACTCTGTCCAAGTGCTAAACTCATTTCTCGAGCAGATATGCCTTTAGCAATTCTTAATTGAGCAAGTCGTTCACCCAAAAATGTTTCGTACATAGTGTAACCTCCTGCTTTGTTATTATAATATATATAAATAAGTAAAATATGCATTATAGATATATAAAAGTGTTGACAATAGATATTCAAAATATATATAATGAATAAGAATATGAAGTTTAAATATTTATCGGCATTCTAAGGAGTAGGAGGAATGAAAAATGAAGCATATCAACTCAATGAGGATCATCTCTCTTGTATTGTCGCTTCTTTTGGTATTCACTTCATGTTTTGTGGGGATATCAAAAGAGGCGAAAGCAGCAGATGGAGTAATCTTTACTGTAGTGGCAAACCAGCCGCAGCTGGAAAGAGGAGATACTTTTACGGCGACAGTCAGCATGTCTGGAAATACGGAAGGTGAGGGGCTTACATACGACCTGATTTTTGATGCCGACAAACTCGAATTGAACAAAATCGCTGCGCGATGGCCTGCGGAGGCTGTGGTGTAGCGATTTTTTCTTTCTTATGATAAAAACAG
>CALWDM010000074.1 GCA_944376695.1 uncultured Mediterraneibacter sp.
CCTGCACTTACATCTTGATTTACTGATATCGAAATTTTGCCATTTTGCGTAGAAAATCATTTATAAGTGGCCTAACATTTTATACTGCATCATTTCCATATAGCTTTCTGATTTTTTCGTACAGTTCTTCCCCCATACGCTTTTCCTCTTCCACCGTTATCTCTGGAACAGTTATACCCGAAAGCTCACCCTCTATCTCTTTGCTATATCTCTTAGCATATTCAGGATACGTGTCATATAATTTAAAGAAACTGGTATCTGCACTCATCTCTATCAAATGCTCGGACAGTCTCTTAAACATTTTATAGTCAATCCTTCTCATTCCCAATAATGCGTCAAACTCTTCATCCGTTGCATATATACAGATTTTTAAAAAATCATCAAAAAGCCTTCTTTGCTTCTTGTTCATACTCTGAGTATATCCATCCATACAATCACCCTCTGTCTATTCACAGTCTACATCATTGTGGATATATCCACAATATTTATTTTTACCTTTTATGGGTACGATACTACCAGAGACTGGAAAGGCGGTGATTGTAGTGATTGATTATTCTCCATTATGGGAAACCATGCGTGCAAAGAATATCAGCCAGTATAAACTGCTGCAATCCGGCATTGATAATAAGACTTTAGACGCTTTAAAGAAAAATAAGAATATAACTCTTCTCACTGTTGAGAAGCTATGCAGGATTTTGGACTGCACTCCAAACGAAATTGTTGCCTTCAAAGAAGACTCTTAAAGAAGTCGGATTGTCTCCACTTCCTTTTTATTTTCCGTAAATCCTTTCAGCGGTCATGGAATAGATTGCATATATCCAACTCTTTTCCCTTTGATCTTCCGCACCTCCTCTGCTACATCAAAGACATAATATTACGTTTTAAAAATCTGCAAAAAAATAACAGCAGGTATCTTTCCAGACACATCTGATGTTAATTCTTCGACTAATCTTCATTATATACTTGGACTATTTATTTTGCTCGCGACGAACTCGCGACAGATTTCGAGCCACATTTTTGTTTCTCGCCTGATTTTTCTTTTCGCCTTGCCATGCCTTGTGCTTTTCCTGAATCAATCATGGAAACCGCGTAAAACAATCTGTTTCGCAGCGTACCTCGATTCCGCTCCGCTTCATCTCGGCCGCGGCATTCGCCGCATGGTGGATCTCAGACGGACGCAATGAGAAGCGTACCTCGATTCCGCTCCGCTTCATCTCGGTCGCGGCATTCGCCGCATGGAAAACAAGAAGGAAGGTCCCAGGGAAATGCGAGCACTTCCCTGGGACCTTCCTTCTTATTTTCCACGCTTCTCATTGCTACACGTAAAAAACCGCCGACCCCAAGGCTCCAACGTCCTTAAAACCAGCGATTTCAAGTGCGCGATCAGGGGTTCGAACCCTGGACACCCTGATTAAGAGTCAGGTGCTCTACCAACTGAGCTAATCGCGCTTATTCACTTTTGTTCCCCTTAACGGATAACGCAAGTGATATTATATATGACACTTTTCAAAAATGCAAGCATTTTTTAGATTTTTTTAGGATTATCCCTCATTTTTTATTGTCTCCGTGACAGAACCCGGAGTTTAAGATTTTGCACACTTCCTGCATGGATTTTCTGATGCACAAAATCTGCCTGTTCAGGCAAGGCTTACAGTAAAACATTTCTTTAACACAGGTCTTCCATCTTTTTCTCTTCATCTACATTTTCCGCCCGCAATCTTACTATATTCTATATATATGCAAAACAGGCGCAGCCGGTGCGTATTCTTATCTGCGCGCGGCAATCAGTTTGTTGATCGGATTCCCCCTCTGTGAAAACTTTTCCTCATACTCTGTCATGATATTGTCTCTGTTCATTTCCTCGTTGTGATGCAGGTCGTAAGTAAACGTCTGCACGGTCCACGCAGCCTCTTTGATCTGCTCCAGAGAAAAGTTGAAAAGCGCTGTATTGTCAGTCTTGAATTCAACGATTCCTCCCCGGGGAAGCACTTTTTCATATCTCTCCAGGAATTCCACGGATGTAAGGCGCCGTTTTGCGTGCCGCGCTTTTGGCCACGGATCGGAGAAATTCAGGTAAATCCGCTCCACCTCTCCCTCCGCGAAAACCTCCGCGATATTCCTCGCGTCCATGCACACGAACCTTATGTTTTTCAGTTCCCGGAATTCCTCTGTATCGAATTTTTCCACTGCGCGCAGCAGGACGCTGGAATAACGCTCAATGCCGATAAAATTGATATCCGGATGTTCCTTCGCCATATTCAGGATAAATTGCCCTTTCCCCATCCCGATCTCTATGCGGAGGGGCCTTTTATTTCCAAAGACCTGACGCCAGCATCCCCTCTGGTCTTCCGGTCTCTTTATGACAATGGGATGAGCCTGGATCGTGCTATCTGCCCTCGGTATATTTCTCAGTCTCATGAATAGTCCTCCCCTTATTTAACAAAACTAGAAACATGTTCACAGGAACGGTATCATAATAACATAAAAACAGCTGAAATGTGAACCATCAGAATCACCATTGTAATGATTTCTTTACTTGCTTTTTTGGCGAAAAGGTGTATGATAAATTGTGTTAGCATTTTCTCACAAACAGGAGGCTTTTTATGGACTCTATTGTAAACAAATTGACGGAAATCGAGGATGCTGCCTCCGCCATCGTTGCTCATGCCGAAACTCAGAAACAAGCCCTGGACAGGGAATACGATGAAAAACGCAGGGCTTTCGACGAGGATCTGGAAAAGCAGACACAGGCGCGCATCAATGCCATCCGGGAGGCTCTGGAAAAGAATACCTCAGACATTCTTGACAGCCAGAATGGGGCGAGCACGGAAACGATCCGTGCACTGCAGAAAGAATATGAAGAAAAGCATACCGAATACGCTCACGAGATCCTGCGCAGGATCACCGAGGTGTAGCCTATGGGAAATTTGCTTGAATACAGCGGGATCGTGACAAAGATCCGGGCAATGGAGGCAAAGCTTTTAACGCCGGAGCAGTTCGCTGAGATCGCCAATATGAGCGCCGTGCCCGAGATCGCCGGCTATCTCAAAAAAAACACCGCTTACGCGGACGCCCTGAATACACTGGAAGAGAGCCAGCTTCACAGAGGGAATATAGAAAAAGTTCTGATTCAGTCCCTGTACCATGATTACACGAAAATCTACCGGTTCTGCGGGCAGAAGCAGCGGCGGTTTATGAAGCTGATCCTGAAAAATTATGAGATCGACCTGATCAACTACTGTCTGCGCATCGTCATTAACCGGTACAGGCAGCCGTTTGATCTGAATTACAAGCGGGCCTTCTTTGACAGGTACTCTCAGATCTCGATCGAAAAGCTCATCACCTCCCGGACAACGGATGAACTGATCGAGAATCTCAAAGGCACAGAATATTACGCTCCCCTGAAAAAGCTGAAGGATTCACAGAATGTCACACTGTATGATTACAACCTGACTCTGGATCTTTATTTCTACACTTCCACATGGAAAGAACAGAAAAAAGTCCTGAAGAAACAGGATCTTGAGCTTTTTATGCGGGACCGCGGTTCAAAGATCGATCTGCTGAACCTGCAGTGGATCTACAGGGCTAAAAAATATTACAATATGAAGCCCGCCGACATCTACCTGATGGTCATCCCGATCCACTATAAACTGTCAACGGACCTGGTCAGGGAGCTGGTAGAGGCTCCGGGCCTGGAGGAGTTTGAGGCCGCTGTGGCGCGGACCTATTATGCCCGCCACTATAACTTCCAGCAGAACCTGACCATTGAACAGATGTATGCGGACTGCCTGCACCATCTCTATACAGTCGACCGCCGCCGGGAGCCTTATTCCGTGGCCGCGATCAACACTTATCTCTTCCGGAAGGAAGAGGAAATCAATAAGCTGACGACCGCCATGGAATGCGTACGCTACGGCTTAAGCCCCGGCGAGACAGCAGCTTACGTTGGAGGTAAGACCCAATGATCGTTAAAATGAAATTCATCAACATCTCCGGTCCGAGGAACGACATTGACCGGGTCACCGACCTGTATCTCTCACGCTATGAGATCCAGCTTGAATCCGCCCTGTCCGAACTCAAGACCGTAGACAACTTAAGGCCTTTCGTAGAACTCAACCCCTACCGGGACGCGCTTGCCAGAGCCGTCGAGTTCGTGGGCTATCTTCCAAACGCTGACGACGTGTCCCCGGATACGAAAATGGGGCTGGACGACATGTTCGAGGTCGTGCGCAAGGCAAATGAAGACTACCAGGAGCTTCAGGAAAAGAAAGAAAAGCTGAAAAAGAAGATCGAAGAGCTTCGTGCGAAACAACAGGTCATCGCGCCTTTCCGCCCGCTGGACTGCGATCTCCACAAGGTGCTGCATTACCGGTACATCACATACCGGTTCGGCCGCATCGCGGTAGAATTTTACCACAAGATGCAGAAGTATCTCATGGATGATCTGAAGGCCATCTTTGCAGAGGGCGAGCGGGATGAAAGTTTCGTATACGGGGCTTATTTTGTCGCCCCGCCGGAGGCTCAGAAGGTGGATGCGGTGTTCCGCTCCCTTCACTTTGAACGGATCGAGCTGAAGGATGAATTCGAAGGGACGCCGGACTATGCCTTCCAGTCTCTGGAACGGGAGATCGCCCGGGTGAACCTTGAGATCGACGACCTGGACAAAAAGGCGGGGGAGATGCTCGCTGACCGCGCGCCGCAGCTGGTGGCTGCCCGGAACCGGCTGGAAGAGCTCTCCAATAATTTCGACGTCCGCAGGCTCGCGGCCCGCATGGAGGACAATCAGGAAGATTATTACATTCTCTGCGGATGGATGGCAGAGGACGATGTGGAGAAATTCGTGGAAGAAGTCAAAGACGACGACAAAGTATTCGTTGTCGTGGAGGACGACCATGACGCATACTTCGGGGAGCCTCCCACAAAGCTGGAAAACCCGAAGATCTTCAAACCCTTTGAGATGTTTGTGCAGATGTACGGGCTCCCCGCGCATAACGAAATGGACCCGACTGTTTTCGTCGGCCTGACCTACTCCTTTATCTTCGGCGTCATGTTCGGAGATGTGGGACAGGGGCTTCTCCTCCTGATCGGCGGCGCCCTGATCTACCACTTTAAGAAAGCCCCGCTTGCCGGGGTCATTGCCACGGCGGGCGTATTTTCCACGATATTCGGATTCATGTTCGGCAGCATCTTCGGATTCGAGGACGTGATACCCGCTCTGTGGATGCGGCCCATCGACCATATGACCACGCTTCCCTTCCTGGGTAAGCTGAACACCGTGTTCATCGTGGCTGTGGCTTTCGGCATGTTCCTGATCATGGTGGCAATGGTGCTCCATATCATCAACGCACTGAAGAGCAAAGATATCGAGAGCGCCTGGTTTGACCCCAACGGTGTGGCAGGACTTGTATTTTACATCGCAGCAGTCGTGACCATTGTCCTGTTTTTGACAGGCAATCCGCTGCCCGGCGGCATCATCATGGGCCTCATGTTCGGCGTGCCCCTGCTGCTCATCCTCTTCCGCGAGCCCATCACAAGGGCGATCCAGAAGAGGGCCGGCAAAATGGAGACCGGGAAGGCGATGTTCCTTGTACAGGGATTTTTCGAAATGTTCGAGACGCTTTTAAGCTACTTCTCAAACACCATCTCCTTCATCCGTATCGGCGCTTTCGCAGTCAGCCACGCGGCGATCATGGAAGTGGTCCTGCAGCTTGCAGGCGCGGAGAGCGGGAACCCGAACTGGCTGGGCGTGATCTTCGGCAATCTGTTCGTGTGCGGATTTGAGGGACTGATCGTAGGCATCCAGGTGCTGCGTCTGGAATATTATGAGATGTTCAGCCGCTTCTACAAAGGCAGCGGCCATGCATTTGCTCCATATACAAAAAAGAACACAAAGAAAAGCAAATAAAAATCAGGAGGATTTTACCATGACTTTAGCAACCAAAATCGTCTTTATCACTGCACTGATCTTAAGCATCATCCTTCCGTTCGGCTACTACCTTCTCGGGAAGGAAAAATCCCGCAGGCGCTACAAACGCGCCATCGGCACGAACGCCTTTTTCTTCTTCGGCGCTTTTGCCCTGGCGTCCATCATGCTCCTGGGCGGCCCGAATGTACAGGCCGCTGAATCCGTAACTGCTGACTCCGGATTTGCCACAGGCCTTGGATACCTTGCGGCTGCCCTCGTCACAGGACTCTCCTGCATCGGCGGCGGCATCGCCGTTGCCAGCGCGGCCAGCGCGGCTCTCGGCGCCATCAGCGAAGACTCCAGCGTACTCGGTAAGTCGCTCATCTTCGTAGGCCTCGCAGAAGGCGTCTGCCTGTACGGCCTGATCATCTCCTTCATGATATTAGGAAACCTTTAAAGGAGGTCTTTATCATATGAAAATGTATCTCATCAGTGATAACGTGGATACGTACACCGGCATGCGCCTGGCGGGCGTTGACGGCGTGGTCGTCCACGAGCGTGATGAGCTGAAAAAGGCCCTGGAGGATGTGCTCTCTGACAAGACAGTGGGGATCGTCCTCCTGACTGAAAAATTCGGGCGGGAATTTCCGGACATCATTGACACATTCCGCCTGGAGAGGAAGATGCCTCTCCTTGTAGAGATCCCCGACCGTCACGGGACCGGGCGCAAAAAAGACTTTATCACATCATATATCACCGAGGCGATCGGATTAAAACTGTAAAAGGAGGGATCCCTCTTGACATTAGAAGAAAAAATCGCTCACCTGCGAACCTCTTCCATGGAGCAGGCCCGCGCGGAGGGCAACGCGATCATTGACGCCCACAAAGAGGCCCTTGAAAAAGTGTTCGAAGACCACAGGGCGGAAGCGCTGCGCCAGTCTGAGACACGCATCAAGGCGGAGACTACCAATGCGCGTCTCTCTCTCAACCAGGCTGCGGCAAAGTCTCAGCTTGAGATCAAACGCCGCCAGGGCAAGGTCCAGCAGGAGCTGAAGGATAAAATATTTGAAGAAGTCATGGGACTTGTGAATGATTACATGAAGACAGAGGCTTACGGAGATTTCCTCGTGAAATGCATCCGTCAGGCAATGCATTTCGCCGGACAGGATCCGGTGACTATCTATATCAACCCGTCAGACGAGACAAAGCGGCCTGATCTGGAAGATGCGACAGGCGTGCACCTGACGGTCAGCGCGGAGGATTTCATCGGCGGAGTGCGCGCTGTGATCCGCAGCCGCAATATCCTGATCGACAATTCATTCCGGACGCAGCTGCGCAATGAATATGACAAATTTATTTTCTTAGGAGGTGACGGCAATGTTTAAGACCGCCACGATCTACGGGATCAATGGGCCCGTCATCTACTTAAAAGGCAATACCGGATTCCGCATGTCCGAGATGGTTTATGTGGGATCCCAGAAGCTGGTCGGCGAGGTCATCGCGCTTGACAAGGATATGACCACGGTCCAGGTATACGAGGAGACTACCGGCCTGCGCCCCGGGGAAGAAGTCGTGGCAAGCGGAAATGCCGTTTCCGTCACCCTCGCTCCGGGCATTCTCAATAATATCTTCGACGGCATCGAGCGTCCCCTAGAGCGGATCGCGGATTCCTCCGGCGGCGCGTTCATCACAAGGGGCGTCAGTGTGGACTCTCTGGACCGGAAGAAAAAATGGCCGGCTCATCTGACAGTTGAGAAAGGCCAGTATCTCCACGGCGGAGATATCATCGCCGAAGTGCCGGAGACCCACGCCATCGTGCACAAATGCATGGTCCCGCCTGATGTGGAAGGGGCGGTCATGGATGTTGTCCCTGACGGGGAATACACGATCGATGAAACGCTGGTCACGCTGGAACTGCCGGACGGTTCGAAACAAGAGCTGTCCATGACACAGCGCTGGCCGATCCGTGCGCCCAGGCCGACCCACCACCGTTTTCCGGCGTCTGTCCCCCTGATCACGGGTCAGCGTATCATTGACACCATGTTCCCCATCGCCAAGGGCGGCACTGCAGCCATCCCGGGCGGATTCGGGACCGGAAAGACGATGACACAGCACCAGATCGCAAAATGGGCGGATGCGGATATCATTATCTACATCGGCTGCGGCGAGCGCGGAAACGAGATGACCCAGGTGCTGGAGGAGTTCGGCGAGCTGACCGACCCCCGCACGGGCAATCCCCTGATGGACCGCACCACCCTGATCGCCAACACGTCAAACATGCCTGTGGCCGCCCGTGAGGCGAGCATTTACACCGGGCTTACCCTGGCGGAATATTACAGGGATATGGGATATGACGTTGCCATCATGGCAGACTCCTCTTCCCGATGGGCGGAGGCGCTCCGGGAACTGTCCGGACGTCTGGAAGAAATGCCCGCGGAGGAAGGATTCCCCGCATATCTGGCGTCCCGCCTGTCTGCCTTCTATGAGAGGGCGGGCATGGTGCACAACTTAAACGGCACGGACGGCTCGGTTACGATTATCGGAGCGGTGTCCCCCCAGGGAGGAGATTTCTCCGAGCCTGTCACACAGAATACAAAACGTTTCGTCCGCTGTTTCTGGGGACTGGATAAGAGTCTTGCCTATTCCAGGCATTTCCCGGCGATCCACTGGCTGACCAGTTACAGCGAGTATTTAAATGACTTAAGCCACTGGTACCAGGACAATGTGTCCCCGCAGTTCGTGGACTACCGCAACCGCCTGATGGCTCTTTTAAACCAGGAGAGCAGCCTGCTGGAGATCGTGAAGCTGATCGGAAGCGACGTCCTGCCGGACGACCAGAAGCTGGTGCTGGAGATCGCCCGCGTGATCCGACTCGGCTTCCTCCAGCAGAACGCATTCCATAAAGACGACACCTGTGTCTCCCTGGAGAAGCAGTTCCTCATGATGGATACTATCCTGTACCTCTACAAACAGGCAAGGACCCTTGTGACCATGGGGCACCCCATGTCTGTGCTAAAGGCAGAAAATGTTTTCGACAAGATCATTGCCATCAAATACGATGTCCCCAATGACCGGCTGGAAATGTTCGCGCAGTATCACAGAGACATCGATGCATTCTATCAGAGAGTGCTCGAGAAAAACGCGTAAGGAGGACCGGAATCATGTCAATTGAATATTTAGGCTTAAGCAGCATCAACGGACCTCTCATCGCTCTGGAGGGCGTGCAGGACGCTTTCTTTGACGAGATCGTAGAGTTCGTCGTAGACGGCAGGGAGCGAAAGATCGGACGTATCGTAGAGATCTACGAGGACAAGGCTGTCATCCAGGTTTTTGAGGGATCAGAGAACATGTCCCTTAAGAATACCCACACGAAACTGACCGGACATCCCATGGAGATCGCGCTTTCCCCGGATATGCTGGGACGCACGTTCAACGGGATAGGGCAGCCCATCGACGACCTGGGCCCGATCATCTCCACGCTGAAACGGGATGTCAACGGGCTTCCGTTAAATCCGGTGCGCCGCGAATATCCCCGGAATTATATCCACACAGGGATCTCCGCCATTGACGGGCTGACGACCCTGATCCGCGGGCAGAAGCTGCCGATCTTCTCGGGGAACGGTCTTCCCCACGACCAGCTTGCCGCACAGATCGTAAAGCAGGCGTCCCTGGGGGAAAATTCTGACGAAAAATTCGCCATTGTCTTTGCCGCCATGGGCGTGAAGCATGATGTGGCGGATTTCTTCCGCAATACATTCGAGGAGAGCGGCGCGGCAGACCATGTGGCTATGTTCCTGAATCTGGCGAACGACCCGGTCGTGGAGCGTCTGATCACCCCAAAGGTGGCGCTGACTGTGGCGGAGTATCTTGCCTTTGAGCAGAACATGCACATCCTGGTCATCCTGACGGATATGACCTCTTTTGCGGAGGCAATGCGTGAAGTCTCCTCCTCAAAGGGAGAGATCCCCAGCCGAAAGGGATACCCCGGGTATCTGTACAGCGAGCTCGCCACGATCTACGAGCGCGCGGGCATCGTACAGGGTGTGAACGGATCCGTGACGCAGCTCCCGATCCTGACCATGCCAAACGACGATATCACGCACCCCATCCCTGACCTGACCGGCTATATCACGGAGGGGCAGATCGTACTCGACCGCCCGCTGCACGGGCAGTCCATCTATCCGCCCATCAATATCCTCCCCTCTCTGTCCCGACTGATGAAGGACGGCATCGGCGAAGGATATACAAGAGAAGACCATCAGGATCTGGCAAACCAGCTCTTCTCCGCGTACGCGAAGGTCGGAGACGCACGGAACCTTGCTTCTGTCATCGGCGAGGATGAGCTCTCCCCCATCGATAAGAAATATCTTGAATTCGGAAAAGAATTTGAAGAACGCTATATCGGACAGGGACAGGAGGAAAACCGCAGCATGGAAGAGACGCTGGATCTGGGCTGGGAACTGCTGGGACGCCTGCCGAAGGAAGAGCTCGACAGGGTGGATACGAAGATACTGGAGAAATACTATAAGCCGATGGATGAGGAAGAATAAACAGATCGGGCACACGTGTATGATCGACGGGAATCCGGGTATACTGTCAATAACTTTTGAAAATGTCACTTTTTAATGTTTAAATTTTTTGGAGAAAATGTCACTTTTCTAAGAGGG
>CALWDM010000075.1 GCA_944376695.1 uncultured Mediterraneibacter sp.
GAAAACCCCCTTTTTCTTTAGAGTAACACAAAGGGGAAATATATAAAATAAACTTTTCCGGTTTATCCGGGTTAGGGAAGAGTTTTTGTCATGACCAGAAAAAAGACAGAGACACAGGGAGATGATACTACGGTGAAGAAAAGACGAATCGGAACATTGCTGCTGCTGGCAGCAGGAATACTTGGAGTGGGAGGAGCAGGATTCCTGTTTGGGCAGGGCGCCCGGGAACCGGATATCGTTGTGGCAGCGCAGCAGGATCAGAGCGATGAAGAGGAATCCTCAAGGATCGCGGTTGTAAATCTGGACGAAGGAGTCCAGGGAAGCGGGGGCAGGACTAATTATGCACAGAGTCTGTCGCAGTTTCCCGGCGCGGATTATGAGTATGCTTCTCTGGAGGAGGCCAGAAGTGGTTTTGACGCAGGCACATATGGCGCATACATCATCATACCGGCAACCTTTTCACAGAGCGTTGAGAGCATCAACTCAACGCCACAGCCGGCTTATCTGGAGTATGCGGTGAACCAGTCCTATTCAGGGAAGGCACAGTATGAGCTGCTCTACAACGTGGTGAGTTATACAAAGACTTTGAATGACAACCTTACATACATGTATCTGAATAACATACTGACAGAATTTCATACTGCCCAGGACGGAGCTGTCAGTGTGATGCAGAATGACTTGAGGGACAAGGACGCGATCGACAGGATAGAACCTTATGACCTGGTGGCTCTGGTAGAAGCGCCGGAACTCAGGCGGGAGGAGAATACCACCGAGACGCTGGATATATCTGAGTATACGGAGGCGAATACAGAGCTGGCGCAGAGCATAGACGATCAGTACATGCTATGTGTCACGGAGATCCAGCAGGAAATCGAGACACTGGAAGAATCGGGGAAAACCCTTTCCGATCTGCTGACCGGACTGTCAGAGCAGGTGGCTGAGATCGATCTGACGGTTGACGATCAGGGAGTGTCTATAGCGGAGACGGCGGACGCGGCTCTTGAGCAGGCGCTGACATCCTATGTGGAGGGCGCGCCGGATAAAGATGAACTCCAAAAGGAGCTTCAGAGTGTGATCGATGCGAATAACAGCATAAAAGAAAATCTCAATGCGTCCATCACTCGTTACAATACACAGCTCCGGACAGAGTTTGCGGGGAAGCTTACAGACGTACTCAGAGACGCGGCGCTCAATGTCCCTGAGCTGACGGTCACTGAGGCAGAGACAAACAAGGTTGTTGTGACCTTGAATGACTCCGGGGGTCAAAACGTGCCGGAGCTGATCATCCAGGCAACAGGCGTAAGTGAAGAAGAAACTCTGATGAGGCAGATCGCTGCAGCGCTGGCGCAGAGCGCGGGTACGACGGAGACCGTGAGTGTTCCTGTTGTGCTCAGCGAGTCCGCTCCCGGCGCGGGGGATGCTCAGGAACTGACGGTGGATTATCAGGCTGAAGTTTCCGTGGGAGCGGTGCTGAAAGAATGGGATGACGAGGCGACCAGGCTGGGATACGCGTCAGCCGAGGACTTTCTGGCCAAGTATGGTTCCGGTGATGCAGAGGGCAAGGAGAGCCGGATTGAGATCTCCGGCAATGCGGCTGATTTTTCTCAATACATAAAGAACAAGATCAACAGCACGGACACGGCTTCTTACAGTATCTCCGGAATGACAGACGCCGTTTATGACAGCAGCGGAAATCCGGTCTCAGATGATGCCGGGCGACCTGCCGTATTTTTATCCCTTATCAGCGGAGTGAGCGGGGCGCTGGATACAATGAAGCAGGGGCTTGCAGACGCCAATGAGCTGGACATCACATCAGTCCGTCAGCTTGTGAAGGATGAGTACATGGCTCCTGTGGAGGCGAACGCTCAGGCCGCAAAGCAGACCTTTATCCAGAGAAATGAAGAAGAAAAAGGGCAGATCGCGCTGTACAATGACTCTCTGGCACAATTCCAGCCGCAGATCAACACAGAGTTTATCAGAGAAAGCATTTCCGGAATATCGGAAAACAGCATGAAGCAGCAGGAAGCCCTGACAGAGAACAACATGGCATATATGGAATATGCGGACAAGGTATTTCAGGCTGCGGAAGAAAACGTCAGCGCCCTTCAGGAACATATCCAGGAGACAAAAGAAAGCTCAGACAAGGCGGTGACAGACGCGTTGAGCGAGGCAAAAGGCGTCAAGGCGGAGACCAGTGGACAGAATCAGCAGATACTGGATGCGTTTTCGAAGAAACTGCCGTACACGAGGCTGGGAAGTGCAGAGTACACACAGACATACCAGTTCATCGCAAGCCCGGTGAACACGGAGGATGCGTCTGTGGAGAAGCCCCGGCAGGCGGCCGCCAGCGTATCTTCCGCGACGGTACAGCGCGGGGAGGAAGACAGTCAGGCATTTCCGTGGACAGCCGTTTCTGCTGCCGGAGGCGTTCTGGTACTGATACTGGCAGCGCTGCTGGTGTGGAATGGATTGCGCCGGAAACATGTGCAATAAGCTGTTTTGACAGCGTTGCAATATATTTTACAATGATCCCTGGCGAAATCAGGGACAGAGAAGGAGGAAAAACTATGAGTATCAGAATGAACACAGAAGATGTGATCGCGAGAGGAAGGGAGATCGCAAGTCATGTGGAAGATGTGACCACGCTTCAGAACTATCTGAATGATGTTGTCAACAACCAGCTCCCGGAACTCTGGGAAGGAAGCGGTTATGAAGGATTTGCCGCAAGAGTAGCCGAGATGGCGCCAAGCTTTGAGGCAATGAGAGACCTGATCAATGACATCGGTCAGGGTGTTGTCACAAATGCAGAGCAATATGCAGAATTTGACCAGGCTGCCGGAACTGCGAACCGAGGATAAGTTACAGCGAGGGGAAGCACCGCAGACGTGCTTCCCCATTTTGTAAGAAATGGAGGTGTAGCAGATGGCGGACAGTGATATTGAACTTAACCCGGGCGTTTTGGATGGGAATCAGGGTGAGCAGGTCCCATTAAGCGATCTATATGGGATGCCTGTGTTCTCACCTGATATAGAGCAGCAGATAAAAGCTGCTCAGAAAGAACAGGAAAAAGAACTGACAGAGATCCGGGACCAGATATTTGATACGCATACGACCCAGGATGTGAAAGATATGACAGAGATCCGGGCGCAGCTATTCACCATAGATTCGCCCCTGACAAAGACCGGTGCTGCGGGCCGTGCGTACGGAAACGGAGAGCCAGGCATGCTGGTGGCGCTCGAAGCCATGGTGCTGGCATTTCTTATCATACTGTTCTTCTATCAGAAACACAGACAAAAGAAAAGGAGGGAGATTCAGGATGAGGCTTACGATTACGGAGAATGAGAGAAGCCTGGATGTGATCGTAAAACCGGAGCAGCGGATACAGGAGGTTTACAGAATCCTTGTGGAAAACGGATGCTTTGCTCCTCTGGCGCCGGCTATACAGTTGAAGATATATTCCCGCAGACAGACCAGATATGTAAACCCAATGCTTACATTCAGGCAGGGAAATATTTATGAAGGAGACATACTCAACATCAGTTAGAGCTTACATACCAAGGAAAGAGCGAGGGAGACAGATGAAAAAGCAAAAGAACAACGCGAATAAGGTATCAGCGGAGCCTATGGCGGAACAGATAGAAATAGTGACAGAGATCCGGGTACAGAAGGCGGATATGGCGGCGAAGACATCCTATGATTACCAGAGGCTGGAACAGGAAGATGCACTGCTGCTTCCCTGTGTGATCGAGGAAGAAAAAGAGACGCTTTGTATGAAGTTTGAGACAGGGGAAATGGCCCCTTTTGAGCAGCTTAAAAAAGAGGACAAGATCAAGAAGATGGAAGTTCTGATGCAGGTGGCAGAACTGGAGAAACTTTATATGAAGTTTGAATTTTCACTCTGCCCAAAGAACCTGTATTATGATAGACTGGGAAAGGTAAAAGTGAAGAAAAGGGATATCATCCCTGCTCACGACGAAGACAGAAAACAACAGTTCCTGAATATGTATCAGGCGCTGATCGGATATATTATGGAAGGCTCCAGACCGTATGACGATTACCTCTCGGGCGGGGCGGAAATCCTGAAGAAGAAAGAAGAATTTGTAAAGCTTATGACTCCGGAGACCCTGCAGGAAGAAAAAAGCCTGCTGGTGAAGATGTATGAGAATGCCCGGAGCAGAGAGGAAAAGACCACTCTCAGAGTAGACCGGAAGAAACAGCGGATCCTGAGTGTGTATGCGGTTGTCTCCGCATTTGCGCTGGCAGGGCTCCTGGCAGCAGGCATATACAGTTTTGGCTGGTACATCCCGCGTCAGGAGCGGATAACAGCGGCGAACGACGCATTCCTGAAGAAAGATTACATCACTGTTATCGATTCTCTCCGGGACTTTGCCGTCGAGGACATAGAGCGCCCGCAGAAATACATCCTTGCCACAGCATATATCCAGGGACAGGCAGTGGATACGTTCAGCACTGCGGACAAAGAGGCGATACTGAGCAAGATTACTTATGACGCCAGCGAGACAGTGTTCAACTACTGGATCCACCTGGGACGGCTGGAAGTGGCAGAGGCAGAGGAGCTTGCGATGCAGATGTCTGATAACCAGCTCCTGCTGTATGCATATATGCAGGAACTTGACCAGCTGGAACAGGGAAGCGGGATTTCCGGGGAGGAGAAGAACAACAGGGAACAGGAACTGCGGGAAGAGATCAGGGGGCTTGCGGATAATCTCGGGATTTCTTATGGGGCAGAGAAAACAGAGGAATAAGACAATGAAGTACATACTTACAGAAACCACAGGTGGATATACAGAAATCCCGACAGCGGGACAGAAAGAAGAGCTAAAGGAGAATGAATGGCAGGACATGAATGGCAGGAGTGTTTTTCTGCTGGGAGAGGAAGTGCATATCTTTGATCGGCCGGAAGAGCTTCGCATCTCTGCGGGGAATGAGGCGGAGATCCGGATGGAAGGAACACCTGCCCGACTGTATCTCAAGGGCGATGAGATGCTCCTTGAACCGGCCGGGGAGAAATGGCTGTATCTGAACCAGCAGTCCGTCGGTGAGGGGAGGGTGAAGATTGCCCCGGGCGACGTCCTGTTCCTTCATAGCTTGAAGATTATTTTTGATACAGATCAGGTCACGGTCGCGGGCAGCGCGCAGGAGTACACATGCAGCCTCCAGGAACGGTGTCGGACGGACCAGCCTTTCGAGGGCTTTCCGGTGTACAAGCGCTCACCCCGCCTGATACGCAGGCTGTCCACAGAGAAGATCGCCCTGGAACTGCCCGGAAAGAAGGAGAAGAGGGACAAAAAAGGGCTGATCGCGACCATTCTCCCTCCGCTTGGGATGGCAGCGGTCACCGTAGGGATCGGACTGCTGATGGGCAGGGGGATCTATATGCTGATGTCTGCGTCCGCCACAGGAATGACAGTAATCTTTTCCGGTGTGAAATATGTAAATGACAATAAAGAGCTCAAGGAAAAGAATAAAAACAGAGAAAAACGTTACATAGAATATTTGTGGAAAAAGCAGGGAGAGATCGCCCAGGCATACAAAAATGAACAGAATGTGTACCGGTTCCAGTATCCGTCCGTGGAGGAACTGTGCCGGAAAGTACATGACTATGACAGCCGTATCTATGAGCGCGTACAGTCAGATGATGATTTCCTCACAGTGGCTGTGGGACACAGCAAAGGCGGGACCTCCTTTCGCATTGACAGCAAAGAGCAGCAGTGGGACGCTGAGGAGGACCCTCTGGCAGATACGGCAAGAGAGCTGCGGCAGAGGTTTTCCGTCATAGACAGACCCAAAGTCATCGATCTGAAAAAGGCACACCTTGGACTGGTAGGCGAAAAGGAGAACCTGCATCGTCAGATCAGGCTTCTGGTTTCCCAGCTTGTCTTCTTCCAGTCTTATCATGACCTTCAGATCATCGCTGTGTATGATCCGAAGTATGAGGACGAATTTGCCTGGATGCGCTGGCTGCCCCATACAAGGCTGCAGGCGCTCAACGTGCTGGGGATGATCCACTCAGAGCGGACGAGAGACATGATACTCGGAAGCATGAATCAGATACTGAAAGACCGCCGTACCCGGCTGGAGGAAGGAAAGAAGGAGGCAAGGTTCATGCCCCATTATCTGTTCCTGATCGACGAGCCGTCCTTTGTGATGGACCATGCGGTCATGGAATATCTGAGGATGGATGGAGATGAGCTGGGCTTTTCCATTATCTACACCAGTTATCTGCGCGCAAACCTGCCGGAATACATCGGTACGGTACTGCTGCTGGAAAATTCAAAGGAAGCTACATTGCTTCTGGAAGAGCGGGAATATAAGAAGCAAAAGCTGGAACTGTATCAGGAGAAAGGGACAGACTTTGAGTGGATGGCAAGGGATTTGGGCGTATTGGAGCACGAGCAGGGCATCACAAGCCATATCCCGAAGAGCGTCACATTTTTTGAGATGTACGGAGTGCAGCATCCGGAAGAACTGAACATACGCAGCAGATGGCAGCAGAGCCAGTCACACAAGTCACTTGCAGTACCGCTCGGAATGAGGGCTGCGGCAGACGTGCTCTCTTTGAATCTTCACGAGAAAGCGCATGGTCCCCACGGACTGGTCGCCGGAACGACAGGTTCCGGAAAATCCGAGACCATACAGAGCTATATTTTGTCCCTTGCCGTGAATTTCCATCCCCACGAGGTGGGGCTGCTTCTGATCGACTACAAGGGTGGGGGCATGGCCAATCTGTTTAAAAATCTGCCCCATCTGCTGGGAACCATCACCAATCTGGACGGAAGCGAGAGCATGAGGGCGCTGGCATCCGTCAAGGCAGAGCTGTCAAGAAGGCAGCGGGTGTTCAGCGAGCATGGGGTAAACCATATCAACGGCTACATGAAGCTCTTTAAAGCGGGAGAGGCAGCCGAGCCTATCCCCCATCTGTTCATCATCAGCGATGAGTTCGCTGAGCTCAAAAAAGAACAGCCGGAATTTATGAAAGAGCTGGTGTCCGCAGCCCGCATCGGAAGAAGCCTGGGCGTCCACCTCATTCTGGCAACACAGAAGCCTACCGGAGTGGTGGACGATCAGATATGGAGCAACAGCAAATTTAAGCTGTGCCTGAAAGTGCAGGATGAAAGTGATAGTAAGGAAGTGTTAAAGACTCCGGACGCGGCGAGCATCACGCTGCCGGGGCGGGCATATCTCCAGGTAGGCAACAACGAGATCTACGAGCTGTTCCAGTCTGCGTGGAGCGGAGCGGCTTATATCAAGGAACAGGAAAAAGACGTGACTCTGGATGAGAGAATCTATACTGTCAATGAACTGGGACAGGGAGAACTGATCAATCAGGACTTAAGCGGGAAGAAAGAGGAGCAGAAAGCGGTACAGACACAGCTTGACGTGGTGATCGACCATATCAGGGATGTGTATGACAGGGAAGGGGCAGTGGAGGTCAAACGGCCGTGGCTGCCGCCGCTGGAGCCGATGATCATCAGTCCGTATACAGTAGAGGATACAGAGGATGTGCAGATGGATGAAGAAGCTTATCCCGAGGAGGAGGAAAAGCTGAACCTGTCTGTATGTATCGGGCGGATAGATATTCCCGAGACACAAAGCCAGGAGGAACTTGAACTGGATTTTGCAAAGGATGGGAACCTCCTGTTTGTGGCCTCAAGCGGTTATGGAAAAACAGTTTTCCTCACGACAATCGTCGCAAGCCTTGCTATTCTGAACGATGTGGATCTGCTGAACTTCTATATTCTGGACTATGGGAACAGTGGGATGATGCCCATGAAAAGATTGCCACATACAGCAGAGTATATTACTATTGATGAAGAAGAGCGATACTGGAAATTCAAGAAACTGATGATAGCAGAAATGGCGGATAGAAAGAAGCTGTTTGCCAAATATGCGGTATCTTCTCTGGAAGCATACAATGAACTGGCAGAGACACCGCTAAAAGCTATTGTTATTGCGATCGACCATTTTGACGTGATCAAAGAAATGGGGATAGAGGACGAAGAGTTTTTTACAAAACTGACGCGGGATGGGACAGGTCTTGGCATCTATATGGCAGCGACAACAACCAGGCTCAATTCTATCAGACAGGCGACGCTCAATAATTTTAAAAACAAGATCGCAGGTTATAACTTTGATGAAAACGAGACATTTATGTCTGTTGGGCGAAGCAGTTACCGACAGACGCAGATCAAGGGACGAGCCCTTGTAAAGCAGGATGAGATCCACGCACTGCACATCTATACGATGGCTCCATGCGATAACGAGGTAGCTTACAGCAAAGCACTAAAGGATCTGGTGCAGGAGATAAGGGTGCTCTATCCGGGGAAAGAAGCACCCCATATCCCGGTGCTCCCGGATGAACTCTATGCTTTCATGCTTCCACAATATGTTCTTGATGAAACATCCTATAATGTGGGTCTGGACATAGACACTGTTCAAAGCAGAGGATTTGATAAGAGTGCCAGCCCATTTGTAATCGTAGGCGGAACAGGAACCGGTAAAACAAACATGATCCGTGTGCTTCTCGATCAGGCAATTAAAAAGGGCAGAACATATGTATTTGATTCTAAGAGTATGGAGCTGTTTTCATACAGCACACTGCCGGATGTAAATTATATTCGGGAGCCGGCCCAAGTGAGTGATTTTGCGCAGAGCCTTGCAGCGGAGATAGACAGCAGAAAGAGAAAGCTGGAGGAACTGATGGGAAGAAATCCGGGGACTAATCCGAAAAAACTGGTGGAGCAGATGGATTATTTTACAGTCGTGATAGACGATGTGGATGATTTCATAGAATTGATAAAACCAGAATTGAACAAAGTAGCGGAATTATTTAAAGAATGCGGTAATCTCGGGATTACAAATATAATCAGTGTTCATGCGTCAAAAATGCGGGGAATCGACGAAGTAAACAAACAGATCAAGCAAGCGGCAAATGGACTTGTCTTGAGTTCCCAGGGGGTCACGTCCATTTTCCCGGTCAACAGTATGAAAGAACTGCCGCAGTTTGGAGACGGGCTACTGTTTAGAAATGGAACTTATCGGAGAGTGCGGCTTCCAAGGTATGGAAAAAGTGAATAAAATACGGATAAAAACTTTGAGGGGTGATTGAATTTATGGACAGGAGCTCTTACCTTGATCCGACAGCAATAAAAAATCAGGGTAATTCTGCAATCAGTCAGCTGGAACAGGATAATGAAGCATTAAATATCGTTCGCACTAAGATAGATAACTTTGCAAATGATAGAGAAATCAAAAGCAGCGCGTTTGATTCTTTAAAGAGGCAACTGGCAGATTATATAACGGTGACTCAGGCAATGGTTACAGCCAATCTTGCAGATATCTGTGATCACCAATCTTTAAATAGTTTGGTGGGAGATGAGGTGCTGGATGGAGATAGTATCATCTCACAGAAAGAGAGTGCATTGGAGTCCAGCGCTAATTATCAGGCGACGGCAGATGAATTTGAGAGAACTGCGAGAAGGGAAAGTAATGTCCTGTTGGACTGGTACTATCTGTGGAAAGCAGGCTACTATAGAAATCTGGCTGCTGGAAGCCGGAGTTTATATGAAAAATGGCTGGAAAAGGAAGAAAAATATGATGATATAGAGAATAGTACAGCAGGTCTTTTTGCATCAGGAGAAAGTATGCGAACAGCGATAAAGAATGCGATCAGTTCGATAGAAGGGGCCTTTCAAAATGGTATGTATGTTCCGGATATGTCTGCGCAGTGGAGAGAAGAGATAGAGAGTTGCAGAAAGAGTACTATAGGCGGAATATTGAAGAATATTGAAGGAAATATTCCAGCGCTTACTAAAAATGATTTGCTGCTTCTCTTTCAAATTATTTGGGACAATCCAGAAATAGAAGTATCCCCGAACATTTTAGAGTACTTAGATCAAAATTCTGAAGAAATATTGGCAAACTATGCAGATGAAGTGAAATCAGGTGTGGTGGAAAAATTACTAATGGCAGCTAGTACAGCTGTTTCTAAAGGAAGTAAGCTGATTGGAGAGTATATGATTCGTGCAGGCGGCATTGCCGGTCCGGGTGGTACCAATAGTTTTGTGATGCTAAGCAGCAATACAGCACTTAATGGTTCAAAACTTTTAGGGCAAGGGGCAAAGTGGAGCCAAGCATTAAAAGTGGGCAGCAAGCTTTTGGGACCAATAACATCAGTTGTTGCAGTGGGGATAGGAACATGGGCAGATGTAAAGGAGGGGAAAACAATCGGAGAAGGATTAGCTCACAATGGTGCTGTTGTAGGAGCCGGATTTATAACAGGCCTTGTTCTTAGCAGTAATCCTGTTGGATGGGGCATACTGGCATCGGCAGCAGGAGCTGTTGCAGTAAGTACATTGGTTGATTGGGCTTATGATTCCAATTTTTTAGGCATAGGAGATATGCTGGATAGTGCAGGTGCATGGATTGACGATAAAATAAATGGTATAGGAGAGGCTCTTTCAGATTTTGGAAATGCAATTAATCCTT
>CALWDM010000076.1 GCA_944376695.1 uncultured Mediterraneibacter sp.
TGGCTGGAAGAGAATATCCATTAGAGAGAACCAGAAATATCGGTATCATGGCGCATATCGATGCGGGTAAGACAACGCTGACAGAGCGTATTCTCTACTATACCGGTGTTAACTACAAGATCGGTGATACTCATGAAGGTACTGCTACCATGGACTGGATGGAGCAGGAGCAGGAGAGAGGTATCACGATCACTTCAGCCGCTACGACATGTCACTGGACTTTGGAAGAAAAGACAAAACCGAAGCCGGGCGCCCTGGAGCACCGTATCAATATCATTGATACCCCGGGACACGTTGACTTCACCGTAGAGGTTGAGCGTTCACTCCGTGTACTGGACGGCGCTGTAGGTGTTTTCTGCGCAAAGGGCGGCGTTGAGCCTCAGTCGGAAAACGTATGGCGTCAGGCAGACACATACAACGTACCGAGAATGGCTTTCATCAACAAGATGGACATCCTCGGGGCTGATTTCTACAATGCAGTAGATCAGATCAAGACAAGACTCGGAAAGAACGCGATCTGTCTTCAGCTTCCGATCGGAAAAGAAGACGAATTCAAGGGAATCATCGACCTGTTCGAGATGCAGGCTTACATCTACAACGATGATAAGGGCGATGATATCACAGTATGCGACATCCCGGAGGAAATGCAGGATGAGGCAGAGCTGTATCACACAGAACTGATCGAGAAGATCTGCGAGCTGGATGATGACCTGATGATGGAATACCTGGAGGGCGAGGAGCCATCCGCAGACGCGCTGAAAGCTGCGCTGAGAAGGGCTACATGCGAGTGTACAGCCGTTCCGGTGTGCTGCGGAAGCGCATACAGAAACAAAGGCGTCCAGAAGCTTCTGGATGCGGTTCTTGAGTTTATGCCTGCTCCGACAGACATCCCGGCTATCAAGGGAGTCGATGAAGACGGCAACGAGGTTGAGAGACATTCTTCCGACGAAGAGCCGTTCTCCGCTCTCGTATTCAAGATCATGACAGACCCGTTCGTAGGCAAGCTCGCTTACTTCAGGGTTTACTCCGGTACAATGAACTCCGGTTCCTATGTACTGAATGCAACTAAGAGCAAGAAAGAGCGTGTCGGACGTATCCTTCAGATGCACGCCAACAAGCGTGAAGAGCTGGATAAGGTTTACTCAGGAGATATCGCTGCTGCGATCGGATTTAAGATCTCCACAACAGGTGATACGATCTGTGACGAGCGCCATCCGGTAATCCTTGAGTCCATGGAATTCCCGGATCCGGTTATCGAGCTGGCGATCGAGCCGAAGACAAAGGCTTCCCAGGGCAAACTTGGAGAGTCTCTCGCGAAACTTGCCGAGGAGGACCCGACATTCCGCGCTCACACGGATTCTGAGACAGGCCAGACGATCATCGCCGGAATGGGCGAGCTCCACCTGGAGATCATCGTTGACCGTCTTCTCCGTGAGTTCAAGGTAGAGGCTAACGTAGGCGCGCCTCAGGTTGCTTACAAAGAGACGATCACAAAATCCACAGATATCGACAGCAAGTATGCGAAACAGTCCGGTGGACGTGGTCAGTACGGACACTGTAAAGTTAAATTTGAGCCAATGGATGCAAACGGTGAGGAGACATACTCCTTCGAGTCTACGGTTGTCGGCGGATCGATTCCGAAGGAATACATCCCGGCGGTAGACGAAGGTATCCAGGATGCGATGAAGTCCGGTATCCTCGGCGGATTCCCGGTAGTAGGCGTTCACGCGAACTGCTACGACGGATCCTACCATGAGGTCGACTCTTCAGAAATGGCATTCCACATTGCAGGTTCCCTTGCGTTCAAGGATGCTATGAAGCAGGGCGCTCCGGTGCTCCTTGAGCCGATCATGAAAGTTGAGGTAACAATGCCTGAGGAATACATGGGCGATATCATTGGCGACCTGAACTCACGCCGCGGACGTATCGAGGGTATGGATGATCTGGGCGGCGGAAAGATCGTACGCGCATTCGTTCCGCTTTCCGAGATGTTCGGATATTCCACAGACCTCCGTTCCAGAACACAGGGACGCGGCAACTACTCAATGTTCTTTGAGAGATACGAGCAGGTGCCGAAGTCTGTACAGGAAAAAGTGTTATCGAATAAAAATGCGTAAATCGCAGAAAAAGGCTTGAAAATCGGCTAAGATTGAAATATAATCAGTCTTAGCCGAGTAAAATCGAAACCAATCAAGGACCCGAAAACGGGTGGTAATTTTAAGGAGGACATTCAAAATGGCAAAAGCTAAATTTGAAAGAACAAAACCGCATTGTAATATTGGTACCATCGGTCACGTTGACCATGGTAAAACGACTCTGACTGCTGCTATTACAAAGGTGCTCTCTCACAGAGTATCCGGTAACGCAGAGGTGGCTTTCGATAACATCGACAAGGCTCCGGAAGAGAGAGAGCGTGGAATCACGATCTCCACAGCACACGTTGAGTACGAGACAGAGAACCGTCACTACGCTCACGTTGACTGCCCGGGACATGCTGACTACGTAAAGAACATGATCACAGGTGCTGCTCAGATGGACGGCGCGATCCTCGTAGTTGCCGCTACTGACGGTGTTATGGCTCAGACAAAGGAGCACATCCTTCTGTCCCGCCAGGTTAACGTACCGTACATCGTAGTATTCATGAACAAATGCGATATGGTAGACGACGAAGAGCTGCTTGAGCTCGTAGAGATGGAGATCCGCGAGGTTCTCAACGAGTACGAGTTCCCGGGAGACGACACACCGGTCATCCAGGGTTCTGCTCTGAAGGCTCTCGAAGATCCGGACAGCGAGTGGGGCGACAAGATCATGGAGCTCATGGACGCTGTTGATACATGGATCCCGACTCCGGAGCGTGACACAGATAAGCCGTTCCTGATGCCGGTAGAGGACGTATTCTCTATCACAGGACGTGGTACAGTTGCTACTGGTAGAGTAGAGCGCGGTACGCTCCACGTATCTGATGAAGTTGAGATCATCGGTATCCATGAGGATGTTAAGAAGACAGTTGTAACAGGTATCGAGATGTTCCGCAAGCTTCTTGACGAGGCTCAGGCTGGTGACAACATCGGTGCACTGCTCCGTGGTATTCAGAGAACAGAGATCGAAAGAGGTCAGGTTCTCATCAAACCGGGCACAGTTACTTGCCATACAAAATTTACATGCCAGGTATACGTTCTGACAAAGGACGAGGGTGGACGCCATACACCGTTCTTCAATAATTACCGTCCGCAGTTCTACTTCAGAACAACAGACGTTACAGGCGTTTGCGAGCTTCCGGAAGGCACAGAGATGTGCATGCCTGGAGATCACGTTACAATGACAGTTGAACTGATCCATCCGGTAGCTATGGAGGAAGGTCTGAGATTCGCTATCCGTGAGGGTGGACGTACAGTAGGATCAGGAACAGTTGCTTCCATCATCGAATAAGTGCGCGTAAGGCTACAGGCCGTGCGATGAAATAAAAGAAGAGTCACAGGAAAGTGCTTGCATTTTCCTGTGACTCTTCTTTTATTTCGTCATAGGGCGCCAGACTTTCTGTTTTCACTTCTTCTAACAGCCGTTTGTTTTCCGTCATGTCGTAAATAAAGAAGTACAATGTGTCTAACAATAAAAAATGGAGGTTAAAAATATGGACACATTAGACGGATTTTCAAACTATCTTGCGATGAATGAGGGGAGTGAGGCTACAAAAAAGAACTATCTCAGGACAGTAAAAAGGATGCTCGCAGAGCCGGATTACAGCCTGACACGGGAATGGATCATGGCATACCGCGAAAAGCTGGCGGAAAACTTTGCGCCGGTAACTGTAAACAACTGTCTGGCGGCGATCAATCAGTACATTCAATACTGTGGGAAAGACTGGAAAATTAAATCCCTCCGTATCCAGAAGCGGGTGTACATGGAGGAACAAAGAGAACTGACTCTGGAGGAGTACAGGCGCCTGGCAGCAGCGATCCGCAAAAACCAGAGACTTTACATGGCGATACAGACGGTCTGTTCCACGGGGATACGCATAAGTGAACTGCGCTGCCTGACTGTAGAATGTCTGGAAAAGCAAACGGCAGAGATATCATGCAAGGGAAAGATCAGAAGAATCTATCTGTCAGATCAGCTTACGCAAAAGCTTCTGGCCTACTGCCGGAGCAGGAAGATTACAGAGGGAATGATTTTCATCACGCGGTCCGGAGCGCCATGGGATCGCAGCAATATCTGGCGGGGGATGAAGAAAGCCGCCTCTCTGGCGGGGATACCCGAGAGCAAAGTATATCCTCACAGTCTCCGCCATCTTTTCGCAAGAGTGTACTACGAAAAAGAGAGGGATATCGTGAAGCTGGCAGATATTCTGGGACACAGCAATGTGGAAACGACGAGAATTTATCTGATGAGCGCCGGGGAAGAACACAGGAAGCAGATCAATGAGCTGGGGCTGGTTATGTAAAATGGCCTTGATATCTGTTCGTTTAAATATGAAAAGATAAGAGATATGTGAATAGAAGAAAAAGGGGCTATGAGGAAATAGATAGTCTTTATCAGGGGCAGCTGTGACTCGCGTGAGTCACAACTGCCCCTGAATTTATCCCCTAAGTTTCTCCGAGGAGAATTCCGGCTTTAAAATGAACCGGTTTCTGCGGGAACGCCTCCTTCCTGTGTCCCGGAGCTTAAAAACCTGTATCAAACGACAGATTCATTCCATGTTGATGTGAATTTCCTCTCTGCTCAGCATTATACGTGGCGGTAGAGATGACGCGGTATACCGTCCACTACGATAGGAGATACATCACCCTGGATGAGGGGGCGTACATAGCTGATGAATTCATCTGTCACATAAGTGCCGTCTTCTGTCACCCATTCACGCGGCACGAGCTTTTCGTCATTGGCGATCTTGTGTACGTCTTTGACTTCGGTGCTGCACTGATACGGATCATCTGAGATGCGTTTCAGGACCACCATCTTACCGGAGTCGCCTTCGTCCGCCGCTTTTACCGCCGCGCCTCCGACCTGGGAAGCCTCCAGGATATCTACTCTGGAAGAGCAGTGGGAAGCAGAGCGCTGGAGCGTGCTCAGCTCAATGGAGCGGGTCTTGCATCCGATCTCTCCTGCGATGTAGCTTGCGAGATAATTCGCTGTGCCGGAGAGCTGTTTGTGCCCGAATGCGTCGACGAAGTCAATGCTCTGTCCGAGCTCGCATACATAGCGTCCGTCCGGCAGGCGGATCCCTTCGGATACGGCGACTACGACGGAGGGCTTCCGGGACAGGAGCTCTTTTACCTTAGCCCCGAATGCCTCGACGTCGAAGGGCAGCTCGGGCAGGTAGATGAGATCCGGGCCTGCGCAGTCTTCGCCTTTTGCAAGGGCAGCCGCGCCGGTAAGCCAGCCGGCATTGCGTCCCATGATCTCTACGATGGACACCAGCCCTTTGCTGTATTCAAGGCAGAAGCTGTCGCGGATGATCTCCTTGACGGAAGTTCCGATATATTTTGCAGCGCTCCCGTATCCCGGCGTGTGGTCAGTGAGCGCCAGATCATTGTCTATGGTCTTCGGGCATCCGATGAACCGGGTCTTATATCCGGTGACAATGGCGTAATCCGACAGTTTTTTGATCGTGTCCATAGAATCATTCCCGCCTATGTAGATAAAGGCTTCGATGTTCAGCTTTTCAAGAATGCCGAATATTTTTTCGTAGACCTCTCTGTCTTCGTGGATCTCGGGCAGCTTATAGCGGCACGATCCGAGGAAGGCTGCGGGCGTTCGCTTCAGGAGTTCTGCATCGAGGTCGTTGGTGATATATTCGGACAGGTCGATATAGCGCTCCTGGAGCAAGCCCTGGATCCCGTGGAGCATTCCATATACTTTAGCCGCCCCGCGGTCTCTGGCGGTGCGGTATACGCCTGCCAGGCTTGAGTTAATGGCAGCGGTCGGCCCACCGGACTGCCCGACGATTACATTTCCTTTCATGTCATAGTACCTCCGTTCTGTGATGCTGCCGCGGAAGCTGTCTCCTGCGGCGCTATACTAACAGTTTAGTGCATAATCACGAATTTGTAAATGATAAAATGGAATGTATGTGCAAAATAACGAAAGATGAGAAACGGCAGGAATCGGACAGGCGGACGTGTTATACTGAGAGAAAATCAGACAAGCGGGCGCTGCCCGCGAAAGGCAGTGCGGAAAGAGAGGCGGAAATGAAAAAATATGATTATCTGATCGTGGGAGCCGGGCTGTATGGCGCGGTCATGGCATATGAGCTGGGGAAGAAGGGCGGGAAATGCCTGGTCATTGACCGGAGGGACCACATCGCGGGAAATATTTACTGCGAGGATATCGAGGGCATCCATGTGCATAAATATGGCGCACATATTTTCCATACTTCGGATAAAAAGGTGTGGGATTATATCAATCAGTTCGCGGAGTTTAATAATTATATCAACTCACCTGTCGCGGTATACAGAGAGGAACTTTACAACCTCCCGTTTAACATGAATACGTTCAGCAAGATGTGGGGGATCCGCACTCCCCAGGAGGCGAAAGACATCATTGAAAAACAGAGGAAAGAGACTGGGATCACGGAGCCGAAGAACCTGGAGGAGCAGGCGCTGTATCTGGGCGGGCGCGACATCTATGAGAAACTGATCAAAGGGTATACGGAGAAGCAGTGGGGCAGGAAGTGCACCGAGCTCCCGGCGTTTATCATCAAAAGACTGCCGTTCCGTTTTATTTATGACAATAATTATTTTAATGACCGGTATCAGGGGATCCCGATCGGAGGGTATACTCCTATCGCTGAGAAGATGCTTGAGGGCGCGGATGTGAGGACAGGAGTGGATTTCTTCCGCCTTCGGGAGGAAGAGCTGGATATCGCGGAGAAGATCATCTTTACGGGACAGATCGATGAATATTTTGGATATAAGCTCGGCGCGCTGGAATACCGGTCCGTGCGGTTTGAGACAGAGGTGCTGGACTGTGAGAATTATCAGGGAAATGCGGTCGTGAACTATACGGACCGGGAAGTGCCCTATACCCGTGTGATCGAACACAAGCATTTTGAGTTTGGGAAACAGGAAAAAACCGTCATATCCAGAGAGTATTCCTCTGAGTGGAGCGTGGGTATGGAGCCGTATTATCCGGTGAACGATGAGAAGAATAACGAGCTGTTTCAGGCATACCGGGAGCTGGCGGAAAAAGAAGAAAACGTAGTCTTTGGCGGAAGGCTGGGCAGCTATAAATATTATGATATGGATAAGGTCATTGCTGCGGCGCTGGAACAGCTTGAAAAAATGCAGTGATTGCGGTATGATATCTGTAACCCGGACGGTCTGTCCGGGAATCTATTCATCATCAGTTTCTGATGGATTTCATTAGGGTATGGACGGATGCACAGGCGGCGCGGAAGCAGAGGGAGCTTCCGCGGCCGCTGATATCGCAGCCGCGGACAACAGCATATGGAAGAAATGTATGAAGTACTGAGGTTTATCGAGCATGGAGCGCACTGCAGACAGAGTATGGACTGTATACGGGGAAAACTTCTGATCCATTATCTGAAGGAGCACCGGGGGATTGGGAAGGCGGAACTGTTCCGGTGGTTCCGTCAGCTTGGAGTATGCGTAGACCAGTATCACAGATCGCGGAAGCAGAGAGAGTACCGTTATCTGAATCCATACAGCATAGTGGTTTCTGAGGAAGGCGGGCTCTGCCTGTTGGACCTGGAAGCTCCGGGCAATGGGGAGGTGCTGAAGCAGATGCAGAGGCCTGCTGTCAGGGAAGGCTTTGTAAAGCCTGTCTGTGAGATGCTGTCGGGCGGTCAGAGTGCGGATCTCTTTGCCTATGGGAAGACAATTCAGTTCCTTCTGGCGTACACGCAGACGGATGCAGACCTTACGAGATGGGAGGAGATGCGTCTCTCCAGGGTGATAGACCGGTGTACGGGAGAAGCTGGGAAATCGTATGCGGATATCGGACAGGTATTGAGAGACCTGCCTGTGGTGAAGGAAAAGCAGAGAGAAGGAGTGCGGAGCAGAGCTTCGGCCAAGTCCGGGGGAGTGCGGAAAAAGCTGCTGGCAGCGGCAAGTGCGTGTACCGTTATATGTGCGTTCCTGACATTGGGAAATGACGGAGCGGTTTCGGGCGGAGAGATTCCCGGGAACTCCGTGGAAGGCGGCGCCCGGTCAGGGAGCGCGGAACTGTCTGTCAGCGCAGATCTGCCCGCGGGTACTGATCCGTATACTGGCGCAGACCTGCCCGCAGGTACTGATCTGTATACTGACGCAGATCTGGCCGCAGATACGGACCTGCCTGCCGGGAAGCCGGCGGAGGAAGTGGATGTCCTGGCTGACGCGGACAGGCTTTTGGAAGGGTATGCGGCAAGCGAAGAACTGGGAGAACTCCGCAGGACGCTGGGGATGGTCCGGGAGATCGAACTCAAAGCCGTGCGGTGCCTGGCTGAGACATATGATAAACTGGATATGGAAGAAGCTCTGGAGATATACGAAAGACTGATACAGATTGAAAAAGATCCGGAGAAGCTGGAGGAGGCGCTGGAGAGAAAAGAGGAACTGGAAGCCCTAAAGTATAATAAAAATCCGTCATAAACTACAGAGATTATGTAGCCAGTAAAGGTATTTGCAATTATTCAGATGCCAGGCATTCATATAGTGTGATTACATCAACGCACGAGGGGTTCTTCAGCAGTAAACTTCTATTGAAATCCCTCTACAAGTTCATATTGCAGATCATATAAAATATAGGTATAATAGCGTCGATATGGATCGGCGCTATTTTCTGCGCCTGCCCGTGCGCGTTTTTAAACCATGCTGCAAATCTGTCTGTCAGCGGGAAGAAGATGAGCAAAAACAGAGGGGCCCGCTGTGAGGAGAAATGTGAAACAGGCGGGGCGCCCACGCAGGGCACACAAAAGAAAAGAGAGGGAAAAAGTGATGAACCGGGTATTTGAGATCTCAGAGATCGAGACTATGTGCCAGGACTTAAAGACCATCCTGGAACAGTGCAAAGAGCATGTCTCTGCCATGCAAAGCTGCGCGGACAAGGTGGAGAGCGCCCTGAACAAGGTGCCCGCGGACGTCCAGTACCAGGGGGCCTTTACCGCGCTGGACAGCCTGCGGCAGTCCCTGAAGACCGACCGGATGGACGAGGCCCTCCAAAAGCTGGAGGATTGCCGGGTGCGGGCCTGCGAGCTGATCCCCGCGGCGGATGAGGAATACGCGGCCCAGACCCGGGAGCTGACCAGCGCCACCGCCCAGATCACAGGGCTTCTGGAAGGGATCCGGGACTTCCTGGCAGGGACGCCGCTGACCACGGATTACGAGGCGTTCCAGAGCGCCCTGGGGGAAGTGCGGGCAAAATGAGAGAAGGTGACAGAGGACGCCCAGGCTGCGGTGGAAAAGCTGCTGGCCAGCGTAAAAGGGGCGGAGACCGTCTGCCAGGTGTTCTCCAAAGACCCGGTGAACCTAAGCACCGGGAACTTCATCTACGACCGGACGGACCTGGAGATCCCGGGGCGGGAGCCCTTTGGGTTCCGGCGGTTTTACAACGCCATCAACGGCCGGAAGGGGGCCATGGGGAAAGACTGGAACCACAACTATGAAGTGTGCGTGAGGCTGGACGGCGGGGAGGCCGTGCTGCTGAAAGAGGACGGGAAAGAGGAGCGGTTCTTCCAAAAGGACGGGAAGTACCTGCCCCTGTTCGCCAGTGAGGGGACGTTTACGGAGACTGGGGACGGGTACGAGTACCTGACCAGAGGCCAGAGGCGGTACCGCTTTGACCGGGACGGCCGGTGCCTGGAGATCCGGGAGCTGTCCGGGAGCCGGATCCGCTTCGCCTATGAAGAAGGGGAAGGGGGCCGCTTAAAGCGGGTGGAAAAAGACACCGGGGAATGGCTGGCCTTTGCCTGCCATGAGGACGGGCTGCTGGCATCTGTGGAGGACCACACGGGCCGCCG
>CALWDM010000077.1 GCA_944376695.1 uncultured Mediterraneibacter sp.
ATAGCTTTTATAGAATATCAAAAAGAGACAGAATCTCAAGTGAATCATAAGGTGACATTATCACAAGTGAATAACAGTGAATTTGGCTTAACCGTTGATTTCTGTTTCTTATCATGCTATACTATGAACCGTTGTAAACGCCGTATTTCAAGCATTTACATCAAAATATCACCGAGTGTTCGAGACCTTCCACTCGTAAAACAAAACTAAAGGAGAATTGGAAAATGAAAGTATTCAGACACTTCAATGTGCTTTTCATGGCACAGGCGGCGATGATCGCCGCGATCTATGTAGTGGTGACACTGCTTGTCGCGCCTTTCGCGTACGGAGAGGTACAGATCCGTTTATCTGAGGCTCTGACCATCCTTCCGGTATTTACACCTGCCGCAATCCCCGGATTATTTATCGGATGCCTTATCAGCAATATTCTCGGCGGATGCATTCTCCCGGATATTATTTTCGGAAGCCTTGCGACCCTGATCGGCGCGGTATTTACATGGACACTGCGGAACAAGAGCAAATATCTTGCGCCCCTTCCGCCCATCATCGCAAATGTGCTCATCGTGCCCTTTGTGCTGAAGTACGGATACATGGCGCCGCTTCCGATCCCATTCATGATGCTGACCGTAGGCATCGGCGAAGTGATCTCCTGCGCGGTGCTCGGACTGATCCTGCACACTGCGCTCAGCAGGTATAAGGGACTGATCTTCCGCAGAGCGGCGCAATAAGGATCACAGAGAAAAGCTCACAAATAAAAACTGAATCAAAAAAACTCGATCAAAAAAACAGCAGCCGGAGAAGGAGCTATCCCCTCTCCGGCTGCTGTTTTTTACAGCGCTCTCTGCGTCCCGCTTTTTATCAGATTTTTATCGGATATACCCGATAAACACGTTTCCGCCGCTCTGCGCCATTGTTTCCATCTCATTAATTCCCACGGTATGCGCCGCGCCGCTATCCGGGTCAATGTAAGTGATATCTGTCAAACTGTATCCGGTGATCAGCACTGCGTGGTCCGCTGAGGTAAGCGCGATCAGCGGGCATCCCCTGTTGACCACATACAGCACCTGGTCCAGGGTGCATCCGGTCAGATCCACACGCTGCGCGTCATAGGACTCCATATATCTCTCGCACGCTTCCAGGGATGTCTCATCCCCTTCTTTTGCAAACGCGGCCGCCTCCGTCGAGTATACCAGATCCCGGTTGCCCTTTTCCCAGACATATGCCTGATCTGAGGAGACGACCACACCTGACACCTGTTCCGCCTTCTGCACAGCGTCTCCTGCGCTTTCGCACACAGCGGCAAGCTGTCCCATGCCATATACATAGAACTTCTCCGCATCCCCATCGTTTTCGATCCTGAGCTCCAGAGGCTCTCTCTCCGAGATCAGATCCGCCCCTGTCAGCTCAGGCTCCCGCTCTTCTATCCCATCCGCAAACGTCAGACGGAGTTCTGTCCCTGCAATGTCTGTGGTATACGTTTCCAGTGCCAGCTTTGTATCCTGCCGTTCTTCATTATTCGTCACATACTCCGGCTGCGCCGTGACATACCGTTCTCCGTCCTTCTGCACCCGGTTCAGGGTAAGCAGGTTTCCTTCAATCGTAATATCTGTAATATACAGCCCCTGGTCTGCAAAGGTATATTTTGCCTGTTCCTTATTGCCCGGGCTGCGGATCTCCACTTCGTACATCGGAGTGATCGCCCCGCCGGCAGGAGACGTCCCGGCATCTTCAGCACGGGATTTTCCATACACAAAGTCACTGTTTACAAATCCGAGCGGGCGCACATTTTCGCCGTCCGCGGCTTCCACTGTATATCCCTCGCCGCTCTGCAGATCCAGGACCTGTATCCCGGCATTCCCGCCTTCCCCGCCAGCCGGAGTCTGGTATGCGATCCTGCTGCCGTCCTCTGACAGGGCATACTGTTCTTCCGTGAGCCCTTCTGCAAGCACGGTCTGCTCTTCCTCCCCCAGCTCTGTCCGGTACAGTTTCCCATCAGCCAGCATATAAAGCATATCCTGCTCCTGAGAATAATATACCATCTTCCCAAGCTCTTCCTCCGCCACCGCGGGCGATTTGGCGCTGGAGATAAAGGCTTTTTCCTCCACAATGGACTGTTCTCTGTCAAAATAATAGATCGCGTTCCCCACCTGTCCCTCGTGGATCCCGCGGTTCATATAACCGCAGACCGAAAAAGCGATATTTCCTCTGTCGTCCATGCTGAGAATGCGCACAGTATGGTTCCGGTTCCTGCTCCGGGCGTCTGCTCTTTCCCTGCTGTCAAAGCTGAACACCTCCGTAAGCTCGGATTTCTCCGAATCAAACAGCCAGAGATTGTCAGCCTGTACGAAGGCAGCGGCTGTCCCGTCTTTATTTTCTTTATACTGTATATCCTCCGGCGCGATCCCGAAGAGGATCCCTGCACTGTCAAAGGACTGCGCGCCTCCGTCAAAAACCTTCTCCAGCTCTCTGTTATAATCCAGCAGGTATACCGTTCCCTCCACATACCGGATGCGGAAAAACTCCGTCACATTGTACAGTTTATTCTCTCCGCTGCCGTCCGCGCACGCCGCCTGATATTCGGCAAGCAGGGAGGTGTACACGGAATTGCACTCCTTAATCTCCCATTCCACATCGCCCGGCGCCTGGGGCTTTAAGTCTCCCCAGAGGATGTGTGTAATATCTGAATGGATATTTACTACCTGGTAAGTCGTGTTATCGCTCTCCTCACCGGGTTCCAGATACACCCCCAGCTGCGCCGACTCATCTCCGGCGATGGCCTTTGCATGGAAATCCTGCGCAAAGGAAAGACACTCTGCCGCCGCCAGATCATCAGGCAGGATGATCCTCGTATAATAGCTGACCGTCTGGTCCGCATTCGTATTGAGGACTACCTTCAGCACCGCCTCCTCCAGCGGTTCTGTCAGCACATCGCCGATCCGGAGAGATACTGTCTCTCCCTCAGCCGGGATCTCAGCTTTCCCTTCGGTATATTTCTCACTGCCGTCCATAGAATACACTTCATAGCGGATGCCGCTGACAGAGCCGCTCCCCTCTTCCAGCCCCATTGCCAGAGTTCCGTCCTCCCCGAGAGGGATGATCGTATCACGCATGGACGGGATCTCCATCTCCTTCGTATACCCGGAAAGTGTATTCACTGTTTTCCCATCCAGGAGAAACGAGATCCTCGGGAGCGACGGCGCCCCCATATCCACAATCTCATCCCCGGTTCCCCTGTTTATCACCAGACTGCTGACCACAAGCGCCGCAGCAAATATAACCAGCAGCACACCTGCTTTTATAAGCTTTCTTTTCATCCTTATTCATTCTCCCCTTTACGATCCAGAAGTCTCCCCAGCGTGGGAGCGGCTCCCAGGAACTCGATACATTCTCTGATCTCTTCTGCTGCTCTTCCATCTTTTCTCCCCGTCTTTACTGCCCTCAGCAGGATATTTTTCGGCGTGTGCTCCATGTCGATAAACTCCAGCACCTGGATCTCATACCCTTCTCTCTCCAGATATTTCGCGCGGAGCCCGTCCGTGGCCAGAGCGGCAAACCGCTCCCGCAAAAGCCCGTAATCCATGACCGGCGCCAGGGCAGCGGCGCATCTGTCCCCGGCCTCGAACTGCGCGTTCAGCTCATGCTGGCAGCACGGCACAGAGAGGATCACTTCCGCGCCCCATCCCACCGCTTTTGCCAGCGCGTAATCCGTAGCTGTATCGCAGGCATGGAGAGTGACCACCATATCTACCCGGTCCACGCCGTCATAGTCCGCGATATCCCCCACGAGAAAGGTCAGCTTGTCATACCCGTACTTTTCCGCCAGTTTCCCGCAGTGGTCGATCACGTCTTTTTTCAGGTCCAGCCCGATGATGCGGATGTCATATCCTCTCAGCTCGTGGAGATAGTAATACATAGCGAATGTAAGATAAGATTTCCCGCATCCGAAATCCAGGATCGTAAGCTCCCGTCCCTTCTCCAGCCTGGGAAGGATATCCTCGATAAATTCCAGGAAGCGGTTGATCTGTCGGAATTTATCCGTCTTCGTCCGCACGATCTTCCCGTCCTCTGTCATCACTCCCAGGTCTCTGAGGAACGGAACCGGTGCGCCCTCCTCCAGGATATAATGCTTCCTCCGGTTATGGGAGCGGTCCGCAGGCCGCACCTCTGTCTTCCTCTTCTTCCGTCGTACTGTGACCTTCCCTTTTTTGCTCACAAGTACCGTGCACTCTTCCCTCACGGTCTCGATCTGCATCTGCCCGAACCGCTCCATAACCCCCGCGATCTTCCGGCACGCATCTTCAGCTGTCAGATTCTCATGAAATGCCTGTGTCTTTGTGAAGGATTCAAGCTGAAAGTGCAGCTCCCCCTTTTTTTCAAGAGGGCGCACCCTGATCTTTATTATGCCCTCCCTGTCCCGCGGATTACTTATAGTCCCGCGGATAAAATCTATATTCAGGATTTCCGGCAGAAGCCGTAATATTTCATCCATACAGATAAACTCCATTCCGCAGCCGGCTGGCTGCCTTTTTTCTAATCATTGTAAAACAAAAGCACACGCCATGCAAGAAAAAGACACTGCCAGCGGCTTATCCTGTTACGCCGCTGACAGTGTCCCCCTGCCGTCCGTTTTCCCCGTTTCCTTCGGCACTTCGTTCATGCTCACTTTCTGATCTCACTCGTCACTCATATATATGGCTCTTGTGCGCTCTCCGTCCTCCACGATCTGCACATTCGGGAAGCTCTGGATGTACTGCTTAAACTGAGAAAAGCCGTAATCCCTCACCTTGAAGTTCCCGAACCGGGCGCGGATCCGGTTTCCCAGCGAGCCGAGCGAGATCCCGTATCTCCCGTTCGCCTGGATCTGCCGGAGGATATATTCCTCCACCATCTCCTGCCTGCTCTTATCCTCGTAGAGCGTGACTGACACTTTCGTCCCTTCCTGGATGAGCTTCAGCTTGGGCAGGGTCTCCAGGAATTTAGACAGCAGGCTGTAACCGTAACGGCGGACGTCGAAATCGGGATACAGCTTGACCAGACGGCTGCCGACTTCCCCGAGCCCGGTCTCCCTGTCGTCGTTCTGATTTTCCGTAATGATCTTGACCACTGCTTCCTCGATCTGTTCCTTAGACGCAGCGGTATCCTTCCTGCGTTCCTTTCCGTGATGCTGATGGGGCGTCCCTTTTTCTTCCTTCTCATCCTGGTCCGTATTGTCCTCCAGCAGAAGCTCCAGCACAGTAAAGATATCGCACGCCTTGCGGAACGGGGACGGCGTCTTGTCCTCGCCCATGCCGATCACCGTCTTGCCGCTCTCCCTTAACCTGCTCGCCAGCTTCGTAAAGTCGCTGTCGCTGGACACCAGGCAGAATCCCTCCAGCTCGCTTGTATAGAGCATGTCCATGGCGTCGATGATCATCGCCGAGTCCGTGGCGTTTTTCCCTGTCGTATAGCTGAACTGCTGGATGGGCGTGATGGAATTCTGCAGGAGTTCTTCCTTCCAGCTGGCATTGTTCGTCTTTGTCCAGTCTCCGTAGATCCTCTTGTATGTCACATTGCCGTACTTGGACAGCTCGTCCAGTATGGGCTTGATATATTTTGCAGACACATTGTCCGCATCGATCAGAAGCGCGAATCGGTCTTCCATGTCATGTATTCCTCCCCCTCAAGATTTTTCCAGATAAATGCTCCGTCCTCCCAGACCATATAGCTGTGGGCGGAGCCTTCTTTCGGTATGGAAACAGACCCCGGGTTCAGATATTGGCATGTCCTGCCATTCATACCCAGGATCTCCTCGCACGCCGGGATGTGTGTATGCCCGTTCAGCAGGATATCCCCGTCTTTCAGCGGCGGGAGATGATGCGGGTTGTACACGTGTCCGTGTGTGGCAAATACCGTGGTCAGCCGCAGGCCGTGCCGCCCGGCGCCTCCGTCCTCCGTCCCGGATGATCCCAGGACAGCCGCGCAGGGCAGTTCCAGCAGGCAGTATTCCGCCATGATGGGGAAATCCAGCACCATCTGGTCCACCTCTGTGTCACAGTTCCCCCGCACGCAGAGCAGGTCCTCCTTCATAGGATTGAGCATGGCAATGACCTCCTTGGGCGCATATCCCTCCGGCAGGTCATTCCTCGGTCCGTGGTACAGGATATCGCCGAGAAGGAGCAGCCGCTGCGCACCTTCCCTCTCATATGCGCGGAGCATCTGTCCGCAGTACAGGGCGGAGCCGTGGATATCTGACGCGATCATAAGTTTCATCTATATAAACCTCCTTGATTTTCCTTGTTCCATTATATCTGCCGCGGGAAAATGCGTCAACCGCAGGAACTTTTTCAGCCCCCTTGACAACGGTGCTATAGTATAAGTGTAGCAAGGAAATACACTTAACAAAACCTCTTTGTTATGGCAAAGTTGAAGGCTGCTAAGCGTGATTCAGTGATTGGAGGAAAAGATAAATGAATACTTTAAAAGCTGAAAAAAGAGACATGACGATCAAAGCCAAAAAACTTAGACGCGAAGGATTTGTTACAGGCAATCTTTTCGGGCGCGAGATGAAAGAGTCCATCCCTCTTAAGATGGAAAAAGGCGCTGTGGAACGCCTGCTCAAAGACGAGGGCAAAGGCGGAAGGGTACGCCTCGAGGTAAAGGGCGAAGCCTATGACGCCCTGATCAAAGAAGTAGATTACAACCCGCTCAAAGGCTGGGTTGATGAGATTGATTTCCAGGCGCTGGTCAGCACGGAGAAGGTACACTCATCCGCTGAGATCCATCTGGTAAATGCGGACAAGCTGGCCGCGGGAGTTCCGCAGCAGATGCTCCATGAAGTAGAATTTAAGGCTCTGCCCGCCGCTCTGGTCGAGAAGATCGAGCTGGATATCGGCGACCTCAAAGTCGGCGATACGATCCGCGTGAAAGACCTTGATATCGCAAAGGATAAAGACGTAGATCTGAGCACGGACCTGGAGACGACCGTTGTCACTGTCACAGAAGTCCGCGGCGCGGCTGCTGATGCAGATGCGGAAGGAACTGAGGAAGCAGCGGCGGAATAAGCGTCCGGGAAATCGGGCGCTGCTGAAAGAGTCCGGCTGTAAAATAGACATCCTCTCTCATGAGGATAGAAACGACATTTACAAAAGGGACTGTGTGGAAATCTCTGTTTCCACGCAGTCCCTTTTATGTTACATAAATTCTTATTATAGTGTCGTGCTGCTCCCAGAAAAATAATGCAAGATACGCATCAAATCTATAAGATCCACTATTTCGTCTCCATTCACATCGGCCCGCGCATATTCCTCCCCCTCCAGCATTTCGCTTCCAGACACATGATGCAGGCACATCATAAGATCCAGCAGGTCTATTTTCCCATCCATGTTAATATCTCCAACTACTGCATCCAACACTGTCACTTCACAGGTTCTCTTCACCCTGCCGTATTTATCTGTTACAGTTACAATAGCTGTCCCCGGAGTTTTTCCTATCAAATAGGATCCTCTAGTGTGAACCACCGATTCATCACTGCTGGTAATAATGAGTTCCGAATCATATATTGTATCAGGTGTATATACCACTTCAAGCAGTTTTTCCACTCCGGTAGTGACAGTTAACCTTTCAGGTATATTAATATCTTTAATCAGAGCGCCCTCTTCATGTACTTCTACCGAAAACGTATTGGTGTTTTCTCCTGATATTATTTGAATTTCCTGCCGTCCTACCACAGTACTATCAAATCCCTGAACCTGATAATCTGTGATTTCTGTATAAGTCCCATCAGAATAACATTTATAAACCTTTAAGCCCGTCAGATCCAGTTCTTCCCCTATTTCGTAAACTGTCTGTTCCGGCGGGGTGATGCTCAGTCCCAATAGAGTCGGCTCAGACACGCTGCCTCCTTTCTGCGGACTACATGCAATCTCCGTTTCTTCTCCAGCATACAGGACCGCATTCTTACCATAATGCACCACCAACTGCTTTGTACTGTCTAAATCATCAAAGACATACATTATTGTCGGATCTGAAGAAGATCCCACGCGTACACTGTCCAGAGTTCCACCCGTAATAACTACTTTTTCTACATCATCACTGACATTCACGCAAAATTCGCCAGTTTCTTCCTGAAGTACGGAATAGTGATAATTTCCTATCTCGTTTTCTTCTGCAAGCCGCCCAGACTCCGCCACACTTCCGTTTACATAAACATCATAGGTAATACCTTCTCCCTTCAAAAGAAGCCCTCTGACGGAGTAATCTTTTTCTTCGCCTGCGCTGTTGTCTCCTGACATTGGGTCTACACTCCTAAATATCGACTGATTCGGCATTAATGTAACAGACGTATCATTTAATCCAATAACTGTTATCGGAGAATTTCTCTTTTGGATCCGAATCGTACAATCCGCAACTTGGAATTGATAATACTTATCTATCTCTGTTATCTGATCCTGATAAACTTCGCCAATATTTACATAGACAGTATCCGCTCCATCCATTATGCCACTGATAACAACTCCCATATCTATAAAATCTTCCAGATTCGGACTCTTAAAATCCTCTAAACCGAATTTTGCAAAATTTATGAAACCATATACATCATTTATTTCCGCAAGCTTATAACTTACATCTGTATAATCGTTAATAGTTACATTTCCTGAGGTTGAGTTAATAAAATATACATCCTGTCCGGATGATCCATAAAGTACTGCTGTCCCACCGGAAAAATTAAACATATTTCCTTTACCGCTCCCGTAAAATTCATCCGGATCCGAGACCGCAGCACCACCTGTATACACCACCTCCGGGCTTAATCTTGTCGGGCGCCAATAATCGCCTTCCGTTGATCCCAAAACCACTTCGGTCCCTTCACTAAGCATTCCTATCACCAGTCCAAACGGGTCTAGAGATGCTATACTATCCAAAAATGATTGTACGGTTTTTAATGCGTCCTCAGCAGTCATGATAGTCTTTACCCGCAGCCCGCTGGCTTTTCGTTCCGATTTGACTGAAGTAAAAGAAAAGCTGCCCTCATATTCCAGAATTTGATTCAGGTCACCGGTATTTCCGTTTGGATTATCTGCCAATCTCACATTCCAGTACTCTCCATTATCGATTCCTGAAAAAAGATTACAAGAGTAATTTTTGCATGGTATATTTTCAATTCCCTGATATTGTGTAATCAAGTTGATATTATTTGTAAATGCCAGATCCAGCCCTGCAACAATCGGCGCATTAAAAGTTCTTGTTGTATGGTTATCAACGCCACATATATATGCAGCTAAAGCCCCGGCTCCGTTTTCGCCTGCGAGTACTATCGATTTGCCTGCGTAATTTTGTTTTATCGCAGCATAATTTCTATAACCGCCAGTAAAATATTGTTCAGTAGCAATTGTTCCCACTAAACTTTTAAACACAAAAACCACACGATTTTCTGATTCACTGACTAATGTCGTAATACCTGCGTTATACACAGTCGGCTCAAGAATATCAGAAATCGTATATCCTCCCAATACATCCAAAAACAGTCTGCGGTAGGTGATCGTACTTCCTTTCCATATGCTTTCATTTTGAAAATAATCAGAGTTTACGTATTCCTCCACCGTCATACCTTCGCACCCGTCCAGGCTATTTTGAACCAGTGCACATGCCGCCAGATAAGTCACATCACTTAATACTTGAGTATTACTTCCTACCCTGAATGTAAAGTCATCTTTATTACTTATACCTCCGAACCAGACCGGATTATGTGAGTCTCCTTCTTCCGCAATGCAGTACCCGTCCATCACAACATAATATTGTTTTCCTCTGTCCAGCATAGTCATTGCATTTTTCAGTAGGATAGAATTTTTTGCAGTCTTACTGTCAAGATAAACAATCTGTCCGACTTTAGAGCCTGTGTAGGATTACAATACATTTGTTACAACTGAATATTTAAAAAGCGAGGATAGACTCTTTTGTGTTATATTTGAATCG
>CALWDM010000078.1 GCA_944376695.1 uncultured Mediterraneibacter sp.
AGAGCCAGGCCTTGCACAGACCTGGCTCTTATTCTTTGCAAAAAAGTGCTGCCGCACTAATTTAGTGCGACAGCCCCCTCTCTGGTTATAGAATTGTGCCAGCTAGGGGGATTTTATCGTTTAACGGAGAAGTTTCTCTAGCGTTGTGTGTTTCTGCCGGCTGGGGTAGGATTATCTTTTGCCGGGAAAGTTCCCTTCTCGCCGCGTTTTGAAATGCTGCATTTGTCGAGGGGCCTTCCGTATTGAGTAAACCAGAAAACAGCGAAGCGTCTTTTCGAAAACCTTTCAGCACGGGTGTGTGGGTGTCTGAGGTGACTGCGGAGGGGCTTGAAAAAACTTGAAATCCAGAACTATGCGTTGAAAGCAGCAGGGGGCTTGTCTGAGCCAAAGGCGAGTTGCTCCGTGCTGAATACGTCTTCTATAACCGCGCTTCCCTGTTTTCGGACGTTATACTCTAACAGTCCCACAAATACAGATTTCTACCGTAATCTGTGTCCTTCATATTTCATTTTTGTCCTTAAGAACCGCATCAGAGCCGCCAGTCTTTCCTCTACGCTTTCCCCGGTCTCTGCAAATTCCAGGCTCTCCGCCGCTGCTGTGAGGAACCGCCCGTCGATCTCAGTCTGATGACGCTGAAGGAACTGTATACGATCGCCGTTATCCTCCAGTTCCAGAAATTTCAGGATAAGAGCAGTGGTGCTTCCCTGACGCCTGAGCTCTGCCGCAGGGCCCTCTCTGAGATCCCTGCACAGTTCAAAACGGTATTTCTGTTCTGCCTGCGGATATCTCCCGGTATCCAGAGGGCTTAAAAAAGTCTCCAGAGCGCTTGCGTAGACTTTATGCGCCCCTTCCGCAGTCTCAAAGATGACCATGTCTTCCCCCGTCTCCGTACAAGTCGCAATATGAAGGATCTTATACTTTTTCCCTTTAAAGTGTCTGTAAATATCCCCTGATCTCGGAATCCTTCTATCCATACACAGCTCCTTTCCTGTATTGAACAAGTTTTCATCCCTGAGGATGCTGTCTTTTCATCTGAGGATGTCCCGGATCAGTACAGCTTGGCACTGATCAGTTTCGGACGGAATCCTTTCTTTTGCAGTGCGTCCAGTATCCTGTTCTTGTGTTCAGTGCCGAACGCCTCCATTGTGATCCTCAGCTCAACGGCTGCATTTCTGTTTGTGCTCACGAACTGATTGTGCTCCAGTTTGATGACATTGCCCTGCTCGTCCGCAATAGTCTTCGCGACCTGCACCAGTTCGCCCGGCTTGTCCGGAAGAAGGACGGATACGGAGAAGATCCGGTCTCTCTGGATCAGTCCGTGCTGAACGATCGATGACATGGTGATCACATCCATGTTCCCTCCGCTTAAGATGCAGACGACTTTTTTCCCTTTGCAGTCAAGCTGCTTCAGCGCTGCCACGGAAAGAAGGCCGGAATTCTCCACAATCATTTTATGGTTTTCAACCATATCCAGGAAGGCGCCGATCAGATCGTCATCCTCCACTAACAGGAGGCCGTCTACGTTTTTCTGCACATAGGGGAGTACCAGATCTCCCACTGCCTTGACGGCCGTCCCGTCTGCGATCGTATTTGCGCTCTCCAGTTCCACCACTTCTCCTGCATGCACAGCCGCGGTCATGCTGGCCGCCTCCGCGGGCTCCACGCCGATTACTTTGATCTTCGGATTGAGCATTTTCGCCAGGGTTGATACCCCGGAAATGAGGCCGCCTCCCCCGATCGGGACCAGGATGTAATCCACTGTGGGAAGCTCCTGGACGATCTCCATGGCGATGGTTCCCTGTCCTGTTGCCACATCCAGGTCATTAAAGGGATGGACGAACGTATACCCTTCTTTTTCCGCCAGCTGGCAGGCATGCTCACAGGCATCGTCATACACATCTCCGTAGAGTACCACCTCTGCACCGTAGCTCTTTGTCCGGTTCACCTTGATCAGAGGCGTGACTGTCGGCATAACGATGACAGCCTTACATCCGAACTGCTTTGCCGCAAATGCGACTCCCTGGGCGTGGTTCCCCGCGGACGCGGTGATCAGTCCTTTTTTTCTCTCTTCCTCGGTGAGGGTGCTGATCTTATAGTAGGCGCCGCGGATCTTATACGCGCCTGTGTGCTGCATATTCTCAGGTTTCAGATAGACCTTCGCCCCGCTGGCTTCGCTGAGATAGTCACTGTATATCAGCTTTGTGGGGTTCGTCACTTTCTTTACCAGTTCACTCGCTTCCTCAAATTTTTCCAAAGTCATCATTTTCGCTTCCTTCTTTCTGATCAGGACTCTACAGCTTCTGTTTGCTCTGCGTCTTCCTCACGATAAAACAGCGCGTTTACAAATTCATCGGAATCAAATTTCTGAAGATCATCGATCGACTCCCCTACTCCGATATATTTTACAGGGATGCCAAGTTCTGCCTGTATGGCGACCGCAATCCCCCCCTTTGCCGTGCCGTCCATTTTTGTCAGAATGACGCCCGTGATGTCCGCCACCTCATTAAATTCCCTGGCCTGAGCCAGCGCGTTCTGACCTGTCGTCGCGTCCAGCACGACCAGCGTCTCCCGGAATGCCTCCGGATACTCCCGGTCGATCACCCGGTTGATCTTTTTCAGCTCTTCCATCAGATTTTTCTTATTGTGGAGCCGCCCGGCTGTATCACACAAAAGGACGTCCGCATTGCGCGCCTTTGCGGCGGCCACAGCGTCATAGATCACGGACGCCGGATCCGCTCCTTCCTGGCCGCCGATCATGTCTGCGCCCGCGCGGTTCGCCCATTCCTTCAGCTGTTCGCCTGCGGCGGCGCGGAAGGTATCCGCAGCGGCGAGCACCACTTTCTTCCCCTGATCCTTAAGCTTTCCTGCAAGCTTTCCGATGGTGGTTGTCTTGCCCACTCCGTTCACACCGATTACGAATACAACTGACGTGCGGTCCTCAAATTCATACGCTGTCTCGCCCACATCCATCTGCTCTTTGATGCTGTCGATCAAAAGCTGCCTGCACTCGATGGGCTCTTTCAGATGCTGCGCGCGCACCTTTTCTCTTAAGTCATCCAGGATCTCCATCGTCGCGTGGACTCCCAGGTCGCCCATGATCAGCGTTTCTTCCAGTTCCTCATAGAACTCCTCGTCAATCCTGGAAAATCCGTGGAAGATACTGTCCATCCCGGATACGATATTGTCCCTTGTCTTTGTCAGGCCTGCGACAAGACGTTTAAAAAAACCTTGTTTTTCTCCCATTCTGATCTCTCCCGATTTTTCTTTGTCCAAGTTTTTATTTGTCCAGTTCGTTTTCCAGCAGGTCCACAGACACAAGCGTGGACACTCCTTTTTCCTGCATGGTGATCCCATACAGGCGGTCTGCCGCTGTCATTGTCCCCCTTCTGTGGGTGATGACGATGAACTGGGTGTTCTCTGTCAGTTTGTGCAGATACTGTGCGAACCTGGTCACATTATTGTCATCCAGAGCCGCCTCGATCTCGTCCAGCAGACAGAAAGGCGACGGCTTTAAGTTCTGGATCGCAAACAGAAGGGCGATCGCGGTCAGCGCCTTCTCTCCTCCCGAGAGCTGCATCATGTTCTGCAGCTTCTTCCCCGGCGGCTGGGCGATGATGCGGATGCCTGCCTCCAGGATATCCTCGTCCTCCATCAGTTCCAGCGTTCCTTTCCCTCCGCCGAAGAGCTGTTTGAACACACTGTTGAATTCTTCAGCGATCCGGGTGAACTGCTCGGCGAACTGCTTCCTCATGGCAGCGTCCAGCTCCTCGATAATCTGCACGAGTGTTGCCTCCGCCTCGACCAGGTCGTCATGCTGCCCTTTCAGGAACTCATATCTCTCAGACACATTTTTATAATCCTCAATGGCATTTACATTCACAGTGCCAAGCTTGCGGATCTCATTTTTCAGTGTCTGGATCTGCCGTTTCATGTATGCAAGGTCTGTCAGGTTCTTATCCCTTAACTCCATGGCATGATTATATGTAAGCTCATATTCCTCCCACATATAATTCATCTGCTTCTCTGAAGCGGCTTCGTATGATTCTTTCTGGCTGTTCAGGCGGAAACATTCCTTATCCAGGGCGGATATGTGCTTTGCCAGTTCTTCCCTCATCCTGAGGAACTCTTTGTGCTTCTGGTTCAGTCCCTCCCTCTTCTCTGTCTGCTCCCTGATCTCTTTCCCGATCTCATCGAACAGCTCTTTGGAGTCCTCGATGGTACGCTTAAGTTCTCCTATCTTCTCCTCTTTTTCCCGAATCTCTTCCGAGGCATGGTCCTTGTTGGAATCCAGTTCCCTTAATTCTGCCTCAAACTTCCCTGTCTCCTCATCGATACGGGAAATATTTTCCAGGATAAATACATTCTGCTGTTCCAGTGCGGCAAGTGCAAGGTGCACTTCCTCCGACTTTTTCAACTGGAGACTTTCCGCCTGCTTCTCCTCATCCAGGGTCTTCTGCAGTTCTTCGATCCTTGCGTTTAAGTCCTGCTCCAGGTTCTCCGATGTCTCCAGCTCCATCTGGATCGACTCTTCGTTGTCCCGGATCTGCTGCAGTTCCTGCTCTAATTTTTTCTGCTCAGCGGCATGCCCGTCCAGGTGCTGCTTTCCTTCTTCCATGCGGACGCGTGTCTGTTCCACATTCATCTTTGCAGTATTTTCAAGCACTGAGGCCTTTCTGAGCTCCTGCTGGATCTCATCGATCGCGTTATAGCATGTCCCGCGTTCTGCTTTTACCCTGCTCACTTCCTTTTCCATGGAAGCCATATCTGATCTGAGCATGGCGACAGTCTTTTCAAATTCCTCGATCTCCCTGCGCCTGCTCAGCAGGTTGCTGGAATTCTTAAACGCGCCTCCTGTCATGGATCCGCCCGGATTGATCAGTTCCCCTTCCAGAGTGACAATCCTCAGCGTCTGCCGGTATTTCCTTGCAATGGCGATCCCATCGTCAATGGTGCGCACTACGATCGTCCTTCCCAGAAGCTGAGCCGCAAGTCCTTCAAACTGAGACTCCACATGGACCAGAGTATTGGCAAGCCCGATCACACCCTTCTCCCTCAGCGCCTCCTCATTCTTAAGCCCATAGCTGCCCTTCATGCTGGTAAGGGGAAGGAAGGTGGCGCGTCCGTACTTGTTTTTCTTCAGGAAGGCGATCATCCGCTTTGCCGTATCCTCATTATCCGTGACAATATTCTGGATGCTTCCTCCCAGAGCAGTCTCAACGGCGATCTCATATTCTTTCTCCACTTTGATGATATCCGCCACAACGCCGATGAGTCCTTTTTCCCCGTCCTTATTGGACATTACCCGGCGGATACTGTTGCCGTAGCCGTCATAGCGTTCTGTAATATTTTTCAGCGATTCCAGACGGGAGGATTCCCTGTGATAAGCTGTCTGGCCGATCCGCAGTTTTTCCTGCTTATCATTCAGCTCTTTCTGGAGCCTTGCGATCGCCTGCTCAGTCTCAGAGACTTTCTGATTATATCCTGCAATCGCTTCCTGTACGCTGCTCAGTTCTTTTTCATATTGTCTGAGAAGCCCTGCCTGCCTCTCCTGCTCTGAGGACACTTCCAGGATACTCCGCGACAGAGCTGCCCTGCGGGCGGCGATCTGCTCTCTCGTCGTGTCATAGTGCTGGAGTTTGGCCTTCGTGGAAGCCCGGTTCCCAAGAATATCCATGATCTCCTGCTTTCTGCCCTCGATCTCCGCGGTATGCTCCGCGATCCGGCTCTGAACCCCGATCAGCTTTTCCTTTGCCTCTCTGTCCTGAGCGGCAGCCTGGTCCAGCTTTGCCTGTACCTCCTGCTTTTCCTGTTCAAGAGAAGCTTTCTGCTCCTGTCTTGTCTCGATCTCGATGCGGACTGAATTCGAACGGTTGTCATAGTGCTCGTCATTCATCCGGGCCGCATTGATCTGTTCTTTTAAGACATTGATCTGTCCCTCCAGCTGCTGTTTCAGCAGATTTGTCTCGTTGAGCTGGTTTTTCGCCGTCTCAATGGCAAGATCGATCTGCTCGACCTCCTCCTCAATCGCTTCATACCCGGTTTTCATCTCTTCGTAGCGCTGGTTGGAGTCCTCCATCTCGGATGAGGCGATCCCATACTTTTCTTCCACCTCTTTCATCCGCTCCCGGATCCGCTCTTCCTCGAGAAGGAACATATTGATATCATATGTCTTCAGTTCTTCTTTTTTCCTGAGATATTCCTTTGCGGTCTCAGACTGCTTTTCCAGAGGCCCGAGCTGCTTTTCCAGCTCCTGGAGGATGTCATTGACCCTGGTCAGGTTCATCCTCTCTTCTTCCAGTTTCCTGACCGAAAGATTCTTTCTGCGTTTAAACTTGACGATACCTGCCGCCTCGTCAAAGAGTTCCCTTCTTTCCTCAGGCTTTCCGCTTAAAATCTTGTCGATCTGTCCCTGCCCGATAATGGAATACCCTTCCTTTCCGATCCCGGTATCATAGAACATCTCATTGATATCCTTCAGGCGGCATGACGCTCCGTTGAGCAGATATTCGCTCTCGCCGGACCGGTATAATTTGCGGGTCACTGTTACTTCCTCATAGTCAACCGGCAGCTTGTGGTCCGAGTTGTCCAGGGTGATCGCAACAGATGCATAGCTTAATGGCTTCCGGTTTTCCGTACCGGAGAAGATCACATCCTGCATACTCCCTCCGCGGAGCTGTTTCACCCGCTGTTCGCCCAGCACCCAGCGCACAGCGTCTGCAACATTGCTCTTTCCGCTTCCGTTTGGACCTACAATGCCAGTGATCCCATTGTGGAAATCGAATTTTATTTTATTCGCAAAAGATTTAAACCCCTGTACTTCAATGTTTTTCAAATACATACAACACCTGCTCTATTTCTGTCTGCGAAGGCTGTGTATCGCCTCGTACGCTGCCTGCTGTTCTGACGCCTTCTTAGTCCTGCCCCTCCCTTTTCCTGACACCTTATTTCCGATCAGGACTTCTGTGTGGAAGGATTTATTGTGATCTGGTCCCTCAGACTTTACGAGACGGTAAGCGATCGTTCCCAGCTTTTCTGCCTGCACGATCTCCTGTAGAATCGTTTTACTGTCATAAAAAAGTTTTTTATCCTCCAGATCTGTCAGCACAAATCTGTGGATAAACTCTTTTGCGCCGGCAAAGCCTCCATCCAGATATATCGCCCCGATCAGCGCCTCCATAGCGTCTGACGTAACGGAATCTCTCAGCCTTCCCCCGGTGGCCTCCTCGCCCTTTCCCAGGAGAAGATAGCTTCCCAGGCCAATGTCTCTTGCACAGAGCGCCAGAGACGGCTCGCATACCATGCTCGCCCTCGTCTTTGTCAGTTCTCCCTCAGGCATCTTCGGAGATCCTTTAAAAAGAAACTCGCTCGATACCAGTTCCAGCACCGCATCTCCCAGAAATTCCAGCCGTTCATTGCACCGGTATTTCGGAAGGTGGCGTTCATTCGTGTAGGAGCTGTGCATCACAGCCTGCTCAAGAAGGGAAAAATCACGGAATTTGTACCCTATTTTAAGTTCCAGTTCAATTAATCTTTCTTTCATCTGTCAATTTCCTTATGAAAACGAAAAAGCCCACAGGGGCTTTTTCATTCAATGATCCTTTGGTTATTCCACTGCTTTTTTGATCTGGTCTACCGCATCCTGCACTGTTACGATTTTCTCTGCCTCTTCATTATCGATCTCGATATCAAACTCTTCCTCGATCCCCATAATGATCTGGAAAATATCCAGTGAATCCGCGCCCAGATCGTCTACAAACGTAGTCTCCGGTCTGATCTCATCTTTCTGCACGTTGAGAACATCCGCGATGATCTCCTGAAGTTTTTCAAATTCCATTACAAACTCCTCCTTACCTTCATTCACTTGCTTTTTCTTCGTCCTGCGTCTCCTGGATAGCTGCTTTTATCTTTTCATTTATTTTCTGCTCTTTAAATGTGACGCACTGGATAATCGAATTACACACCTCTTTGGAAGTGGAACTTCCGTGTGTCTTAACGACCAGTCCTTTGAGTCCCAGCATCGGCGCGCCGCCGTATTCGCTGGCGTCAAAGTCTTTCATTGTCGCTTTCAGTCCGGGCTTTACGAGAAGAGCCCCGATCTTACTGCGAAGGCCTGACATCATGCCCGTTTTCATCTTCTTAATCAGGGCGCCTCCCACACCTTCGTAGAGTTTCAGGATCACATTTCCCACAAAAGCTTCGCATACGATCACATCCACATTGCCGTATGGGATCTCTCTCGCCTCCACGCTTCCGACGAAATTAATGTCCTTACAGGCTTTCAGGAGCGGGAATGTCTCTTTAACGAGTGCGTTTCCTTTTTCTTCCTCCGCACCAATGTTTACGATACCCACTGAAGGATTCTTCTTCCCCATGGCGCTCTCCATATAGATGGATCCCATCCTGGCGAACTGAACAAGGTGGGAAGGCCTAGCGTCTACATTTGCCCCGCAGTCGATCAGCAGAGAAACTCCTTTCAGTGTGGGGAACAGCGGAGCAAGAGGAGGTCTCTCCACCCCTTTGATCCTCCCCACGATCACCTGGCCGCCGACGAATACAGCGCCCGTGCTCCCGGCCGAAACGAAAGCGTCCGCCTCTCCGTCCTTCACAAGCTTCATCGCGACTACGATCGAGGAATCCTTCTTCCCGCGGATCGCCTTCACCGGGGGCTCCGCTGTCTCGATCACCTCTGCCGCGTTTATGATCCGGATCTGTCCGGCGGGATAAGTATACTTTGCCAGTTCTTCCTTTATCACGTTTTCCCGGCCTGTCAGCAGGATCTGGATATCCTTTCTCTGCTGAACCGCCTCTACGGCGCCCTTCACGATCTCGGACGGCGCGTTATCGCCGCCCATCGCATCGAGCGCCACTCTCGTAATATCAGACATTTCCTCTCCTCCTAACGCTACTAAAATATTCTACTGGAAAACATTATAAAAATCAACAAAAAAAAGACGCAAAACGCAAAGTTTTTACGCCCTTTTCCCTTATAAAAAACTAGTCAACGGAAATGATCTCACGTTTATTGTATGAGCCGCAGGCTTTGCATACGCGGTGAGGCATCATGAGTTCGCCGCACCTGCTGCATTTCACAAGGTTCGGAGCGCTCATCTTCCAGTTAGCTCTTCTCTTATCTCTTCTTGCCTTCGAAGATTTATTTTTTGGACAGATCGACACAGGTTACACCTCCTTAAAATTCTTAAATAAGTCACGGACAACTGACATCCTGGGATCAAGTCCCGGTTCTTCACAGTCACAGGACCCCGTATTCAGGTTCTGGCCGCATACTTTGCAAAGTCCTTTGCAGTTTTCCCTGCACAGTACTTTTTCCGGCCATTCCGACAAAATCTCATTGCAGAGCAATTTGTCCACGTCAAGATGATATCCGTCTATAAAGTTTGATTCATCCAGTTCCTCTGTCAGTTCTGCGTCGGAGAGACCTGCGTCTACATGCTTTGTACTGTCCAGTACAAACTCATGCCTGACATCTTCCAGGCACCTGTCACACGGAATGACTGCCACAAGTCTGGCGACCGCATGGATCAGCAGCTCCTTTCCTTTGACATGTTCTACCCTGACACGGACCGGCTCGCTGCTCACAACAGGATATTCCCCGGACTTCATCCGGAGCGTTTCCATTGTGAACGGCACAGTCTCTTCAACTGTCTTATGCTGGTCTGACAAAACGTCTGATAGGTTAATTAACATAGTTATTGCTCCTATTCATACCTTGTCTATTATATCATGGAAATTCTGTTTGTCAACCATGATTTACAAAATATTGTTATTCACTTGTGATAATGTCACCTTATGATTCACTTGAGATTCTGTCTCTTTTTGATATTCTATAAAAGCTA
>CALWDM010000079.1 GCA_944376695.1 uncultured Mediterraneibacter sp.
ATCGGAGTGACAGGATTCGAACCTGCGGCCTCTACGTCCCGAACGTAGCGCTCTACCAAGCTGAGCCACACTCCGATAAAATAGGGAATTTGCTGTTCTGCAAATTCCCAGCTACGGAAAAGGGACTTGAACCCCTACTAACAGAGTCAGAGTCTGCTGTGCTGCCAATTACACCATTCCGCATTATTTGTGCCCTCTTCTCTAAGGCAACATGGTTATTATAGCAGACTCTCCCAAAAAATCAAGCACTTTTTTAAATTTCTATACAATCACTTTTTCGAACAGATTTTTCAGTCATTATTATTTCTACTTCATCCATTCTCCGTCAAATACAACTTCTGCCGGCCCTGTCATATACACAGTGTCTTTTTCCCGGTCCCAGCAGATCTGAAGGTCTCCTCCGGGAAGTCTGACTGTCACTTCCTCTTCCGTCAGTCCGTTCAGCACACATGCCACAGCTGCCGCACAAGCTCCCGTACCGCATGCCAGTGTCTCCCCTGAACCTCTTTCCCACACGCGCATCTCTGCTGTGTGACGATCGACTACTCTGACAAACTCCGTATTGACCCGGCGGGGAAATCTCCCATGATTCTCAAACTTCGCTCCGACTTCCTCCACCGGAAATTCTCTCACATCACAGCCAACAAAAATAACCGCATGAGGATTGCCCATGGAGACACAGGTCATTCTGTACTCTTCCCCTCCGACAATGATCGGTTCATCCACTGCTCTGTTTCCTGCTGCTTTTACCGGTATTTCCAGAGGTTCCAGCACAGGTTTTCCCATGTCCACCTTTACCAGACGTACCTTTCCTTCTTCCACCGTCAAATCCAGGTATTTGACGCCTCCCAGCGTCTCTACAGAGATGTGCGTCTTATCTGTCAGACCGTAGTCATATACATACTTGGCCACACAGCGTATCCCGTTTCCGCACATCTCGCCGCGGGAACCATCTGCATTATACATCTCCATCTCAAAATCCGCCTTATCTGACGGATTGATCATGATCAGGCCGTCTGAGCCGACGCCAAAATGACGGTCACTGATCCTGCGCGCCAGCTCTGAAGGATTATCAATCTTCTCTTTAAAGCAGTTCACATACACATAATCATTGCCGAGCCCCTGCATTTTAGTAAATTTCATTCTGAATACCACGCTTTCTCTTACTTTCTGCTATCATTTATACCCTGAACTGCGCTCTGTGTCAACCAGTCCTTATTATTTACAGACTGATTCTTTTCATCCGCATCCCGGTGCAGTGACCCAGAAACATATATCAGAATAAGGTTTTCAGATCAGCGTTCCATTAATGTCAACACCATCTGCGCGGACTCTGCCATACTCCTTCCGCCTTCCATGCTGGTCTTCTGCAGATACCTGTGAGCCTCACTCTCGGACATACCATTGCGCTCCATAAGAAGCGCCTTCGCCTGTTCGATCGCCTGGAGTTCTCCGCTGCTGCGCCTCCGCGCAGCCTCCCTTCGTTTTCTCCTTCGGCTTTCCAGTGCCTGACTCATCATTTCCACCGTATTCAAAAGATCATATATCCTGAGCGGAGGGGGCAGTCCCACGATTCCTTCCGGCAGGGAATCGACCCATCTGTCCGATGAGGCGATGAGCAGAATTTCGAATCCATCCGGCAGAAGTTCTTTTAGTTCTGTATATGGCATATCCTGCAGCCTGGCGCCGCAGATAACGATTCCCTGGCTCCATATCTCCGTATGCTGAAGGACTTTTGAACCAGTCAGGCAGACAGCCGACACCCTGATCCCGGATCTTGTCAGTATATTTCGTATATTTACCGCATTTTCCCTTTTCGAAAACGCGATGATAATATTCGTCAAATCCGTGTCACCCCCTGCCGACTGCCGCAATACTTTTCCTTTAACCGGTTTTCTTCCGTCATCTGCCCCGCCAGTTAATTACAGCTTGTAGAGATAATTGGAGATTTCCCAGTCTGTCACCTGCATACAGTAATCGTGATACTCCTTTTTATGTGCTCTTATAATCTTATCCGCCAGTCCTCTTCCGAGCACGTTCAGCACAAACTCATCTTTCTCCAGCTCTTCCACTGCATCTTTGAGAGAGCCCGGCAGATTCTGTATCCCCAGCTCTTCTCTGCGCTGCGGAGTCATTTTCTGAATATCCTCATCAATACAATCCGGAGGCATGATCTGATTTCTGATACCATCCAGACCGGCTTCCAGGAGAACCGCAAGCGCCAGGTACGGATTCGCGGCAGCATCCGGGCTGCGCAGCTCGATTCTTGTATTTACACCTTTTCCGGACGGCACCCGGATCAGAGGCCCACGCGTCCTAGATGACCATCCCATATAAACAGGAGCTTCATACCCGGGCACAAACCGCTTATAAGAATTGACTGTGGGATTTGTAATACAGGTAACTGCCTTCATATGCTTCATAAGACCGCCGATAAAATAATAACCTTCCCTGCTCAGTCCATTCACGTCTTCCCCGTCCTGAAATACATTCACTCCGTCACGGTACAGAGACAGATTAATATGCATTCCGGAACCATAAGTCTCAATTCTGGGCTTCGGCATAAAAGTGGCATGAAGTCCGTGCCTTTTTGCGATCGTCTTGACGACCAGTTTAAACGTCATCAGATTATCCGCTGTCACCAGAGCCTCATCATACCGGAAATCGATCTCATGCTGGGCCGGTGCAATCTCATGGTGCGACGACAGGATCTCAAATCCCATCTCTTCCAGCGTCAGCACCATATCACGTCTTGCATTCTCGCCGAGATCCAGGGGCCCCACATCAAAATAGCCTCCCTGCTCATGGGTCAGCGTGGTCGGCAGTCCATCCTCATCCGTATGGAACAGAAAAAACTCACATTCCGGACCTGCGTTCAGCGTATATCCCATCTCAGCCGCTCTGGAGACCGCCCTCCTGAGCACATATCTGGGATCCCCCTCGTAGGGCGTCCCATCCTGTCTGTACACATCACAGATCATCCTTGCCACCTTGCCCTGCTGCGGTCTCCAGGGAAAAATTTCAAACGTGCTCCGGTCCGGATAAAGATACATATCCGAATCCAGCTCTCCCGGAAATCCCTCCAGGGAAGATACGTCAAACATGCACCGGTTATCCAGCGCTTTCTCAAGCTGGCTGACCGTGACCGCCATATTTTTCATCGCGCCGAAAATATCCGTAAACTGCAGCCTTATAAACGCCACATCCTCTTCTTCCACCAGCCGCAGGATATCCGACTTTGTGTAATCGTGCATATAAAATAAAACCTCCTTCCATTCTGTTTTCTCTCTGATTTATGAAGAAAAGGGCGTTCTCCACCTGTGAAAAACGCCCTTGCTTCTCTGTTCATTATATAAGTCTCCCGCCCAATTGTCAAATCCAGATTCATACCGCGTCCAGATTTATCCCAGGGGTTATCCAGGATCTATCCCGCGATATACTTGCATGCAGCCAGTGCTGCCACGGCGCCGTCAGCGGCTGCTGTTGTAAGCTGCCTTACCTCCTTTGTACGGCAGTCTCCCGCTGCGAATATCCCCGGGCAGGACGTGATACAGTCTTCCGCTGCCAGGATAAATCCGTCTGAATCCAGTTTCACCACATCTGCAAAGATTTCATTTTTCGGAATCTGTCCGACTGCAATGAACACACCGGATACATCCAGCTTGAATTCCTTTCCTGTCTTCTTACTGTTCACGATCAGACGTTCCACCGCCTGATCTCCAATGATCTCCCTGACTGTGGCGTTCAGAATAAATTCTACGTTTTCCTTTCCCTGAAGCCGCTTAACGATACGATCCTCACCGCGGAACTCATCTCTGCGGTGGATCAGACTGACTTTCCTGCAGTAATTGGAAAGAAATTCCGCGTCCTGAAGCGCGGTGCTGCCGCCGCCTACCACTGCCACGTCCCTGCCCCGGAAAAACATTCCGTCACAGGTTGCACAATAGGACACTCCCGCGCCTGTCAGTCTCTCTTCATTGGGTATACCCAGGTGTCTGTGAGTCACCCCTGTCGCAAGAATCACACTTCTGCACGGGTATTCTTTCCCTTCGCTCTCGAGCACTTTGACAGCGCCCTCGTCCCGGATGCCTGTGACCTTGCCCATGACTGTCTCCGCTCCCAGCTTTACCGCCTGGTCAAGCAGGTTCATGGAGAATTCACTTCCGCTCACACTTGCGATCCCCGGATAATTCTCTACATTAGGAGAGGATGTGATCTGTCCCCCAAACGCACCTCCCTCAATAATAAGCGTCTTTTTGCCTGCGCGCTGCCCGTAGATTGCAGCCGTCATTCCGGCGGTCCCTCCGCCAATGATTCCAATATCGTACATATAACTCATCCTTTCTTTTCCGCATAGTTTTTTATATTCGACGCGTTCGCCAGCTTTGTCACCTGACCGTCTTTTACAACGATCAGCGTCGGCGCCTGCATAACTCCGTATTTTTCCGCCAGTTCCATATTTGCTTCTGCATCTACCAGCTCATATGCAATATGCGCTTTTTCAAGGGCATTTGCCGCCACCCGGCAATTCGGGCATGTCTTTGTGGTAAACAGCAGAGTCTTTGTCTCTCTGTCGTCGACTGAGGCCTTCGCCGCCTCCCGGGCCGCTGCCTGTGTTCTTGGGCGCATATGAGAGTTCGTGATATCGTATACTTTCCTCTCTCTGAACTCCTGAGTCTTTCCATCATTCCAGTTTTTGACCGGACGGTAATAGCCTGTGATCCTGCTGTATACTTCCGCCTCCTCACCGCAGTACGGGCACTTAAACTGCTCGCCGGACAGGTAGCCGTGATTCCTGCAGATGGAATAAGTAGGCGACATCGTATAATATGGAAGTTTATAGTTTTCCGCAATCTTACGGACGAGAGCTGCCGCGGACTTCCAGCCGGGCAGTTTCTCTCCGAGGAAAGTGTGAAATACTGTTCCTGATGTATATAATGTCTGAAGTTCGTCCTGAATATCCAGCGCTTCAAACACATCATCTGTGTAACCGACCGGAAGATGAGAGCTGTTCGTGTAATAGGGAGTCCCATTCTCCTCAGCGGCCGTTATGATATCCGGGAACTGCTCCACATCATGTTTTGCCAGACGATAGGTCGTGGACTCTGCCGGAGTCGCTTCCAGATTGTAGAGGTCGCCGTATTCCTCCTGATAATCTGACAGGCGCGCTCTCATATGATTCAGGACCTCTTTTGTAAATTCCCGGGCTTCCTCATGGGTCAGATCCTGGCGGAGCCACTTCGCGTTTCTGCATGCCTCGTTCATGCCGATAAGTCCAATCGTCGAAAAATGGTTTTCAAATGTCCCCAGATATCTCTTAGTATATGGATACAGCCCTTCGTCGAGCAGCTTTGTAATCACCGTTCTCTTGATATGCAGGGAACGCGCCGAAAGATCCATCAGACGGTCCAGTCTCCTGTAAAATTCCCCCTTGCTGCCAGACAGATACGCGATCCTGGGCATATTGATCGTAACTACTCCCACAGAGCCCGTGCTCTCCCCGCTTCCAAAGAAACCGCCTGATTTCTTGCGCAGTTCCCTCAGATCAAGACGCAGCCGGCAGCACATGCTCCGCACGTCGCCGGGCTCCATGTCGCTGTTGATATAATTTGAAAAGTACGGAGTGCCGTATTTTGCCGTCATTTCAAAAAGCAGTTTATTGTTCTCTGTCTCAGACCAGTCAAAATCTCTTGTGATGGAATAGGTCGGGATCGGATACTGAAAGCCGCGCCCCTCCGCGTCTCCCTCGATCATCGTCTCAATGAACGCCCTGTTGATCATATCCATCTCTTTCTTACAGTCTCCGTAGGTAAAGTCCATCTCTTTGCCGCCTACGATGGCGGGAAGATTTTTCAGGTCATTAGGCACGGTCCAGTCCAGTGTGATATTTGTAAACGGCGCCTGAGTCCCCCAGCGCGACGGGATATTCACGCCATAGACAAACGATTCCACACATTTCTTTACCTCCGGGTAGGTCAGATGATCCGCCTTAACAAACGGCGCCAGATAGGTGTCAAAGGATGAGAACGCCTGTGCGCCCGCCCACTCATTCTGCATGATGCCCAGGAAATTCACCATCTGGTTGCAGAGCACGCTTAAGTGTTTCGCAGGAGCGGATGTAATCCTTCCGGGGATTCCTCCCAGTCCTTCCTGAATGAGCTGTTTTAACGACCAGCCTGCGCAGTATCCTGTGAGCATGGACAGGTCGTGGATGTGGATATCCGCATTCTTATGCGCATTGCAGATCTCTTCATCGTAGATCTCAGAAAGCCAGTAATTTGCCGTGACCGCACCTGAATTGCTCAGGATCAGACCTCCCACGGAATAAGTCACCGTGGAATTTTCCTTTACACGCCAGTCCGTAACTTTGACATAACCGTCCACGATCTCTTTGTAATCCAGAAGAGTGGAATTCAGGTTCCGTATCTTTTCTCTCTGCTTTCTGTACAGGATATACCCTTTAGCCACATCGTCATATCCCGCCTGGATCAGGACAGACTCCACACTGTCCTGAATGTCTTCTACTGAAACAAGCTCTTCTCTGATCTTCGGTTCAAAATCCGCCGTCACCTTCAGCGCCAGCATATCTATAATATCCTGATTATAATTTTTCTCCTGAGCTTCGAACGCTTTTCTGATGGCTTCCCCGATCTTTGCCAGATTAAATTCTGCTATTGTTCCATCTCGCTTTTTAACCCGATACATGTTTTGATCCCTTTCCTTTTTCTTTTTCCGTTCAACAGGTGCCTGGATTCATTCTATCACCTTACAGGAAGGAACGCAAGACAAAAGCACCAATATCTAGTATCCCTCTATTTTCTGACGTTCTAGATATTGGTGTTTTCCTGTCCTAATCAATTCCCCGCAGCTCTGCCTGCGGAACATATTTTCTCACGATCTTCAGCGCCTGCTCCATGATGTCTTTTGTATAAGCCCGCAGTCCCGGCTGTATCATGTCTCCGGAATCCACAAATCCCTGGAGATAATAACGCGGCGCCCCTTTCAGCCATCGTCCGATCTCCTCGAAATCCTCTCTTTTGTGGAACTCCCTCACCACCGTTGTACGAAACTCAAAGGGCACTGTACCGGACATAAGATATTCTACACTCTTAAAAATATTTGACATGTCATAGCCGTCGATCCCTGTGGTCGCTGCGTATTTCCCCGGGGCATTCTTGATATCCATGGCCACATAATCGATCCTCCCTGACCCCGCGAGAGTTTTCAAGCGCTCGGTATTGCTGCCGTTTGTATCCAGCTTCACCTCATATCCCATATCCTTTATTTTCCGGATAAAACTGTCGAGCCCCGCCGCCAGCAGCGGTTCACCTCCGGTAATACATACTCCGTCCAGAATGCCTCTGCGTTTTTTCAGAAACGAAAGAACCTCTTCCTCCGGGATATTCCTTCCCGGATCCACATGGGTCACAAGAGAGGCATTATGACAAAACGGACAGCGGAAATTGCATCCTGCCAGAAAAACAGTACATGCCACTCGCCCCGGAAAGTCCAGAAGCGTCACTTTCTGAAGTCCCTGAATATCCATAATCCCAATCCTCCCGGTCCCCTGCCAAAAAGCACGGTCTCATTCGCTTACAGTCTTCTTGATACATCAGCGCAGGCACGCATTGCTTCGATCACTGCGCTTCGGAATCCTTTTTCTTCCAGGACACTGACCGCTTTGATCGTAGTCCCTGCCGGTGAGCATACCATATCCTTGAGTTCTCCCGGATGTTTTCCGGTCTCCAATACCATCTTTGCGCTGCCGTAGACCGCCTGCGCGGCAAATTCATACGCCTGTGCCCGCGGCATTCCCTCCGCAACGGCCGCATCTGCCATTGCTTCAATAAAAAGAAATACATATGCCGGGGAGCTGCCGCTGACGGCCACCACGGCATCAATGAGATGCTCAGGCACAAGCTCAACCTTTCCAAATGCGTTCAAAATTTTGAGCGCATACGCTTTTTCTTCTTCCGTCACATACTGATTGACACACGCGGCCGTCATTCCCTCTCCCACCAGTGCGGGCGTATTGGGCATGGTACGAACTATTTTCACCGGTTTCCCGAACTGCTCCTCCAGCCAGCCCAGTGTCTTGCCTGGCGCAATCGTGATGATAATCTGATCCTCCCTGATACAGTCCCTGATCTCCCTGATAGCTTCGGCATAATACTGCGGTTTCACTGCCAGGATGAGCACTTCTGCTTCCGCTGCTTTCCTGTTATCTTCCGTCACCCGGATCCCATAAGTGTCCTCCGTCTTCTTCCTTCCCGCCTCAGATATATCCGCGCCAATGATCTCCTCAGGGCTGAAAATCCCTTTTTTGATCATGCCTCCCATGATAGCGCCCGCCATGTTACCCGTACCGATAAATCCCAGCTTCATAGTCATTTTTCTCCTGTTCTTCTTTTCTTACATTTTTACGGTAAACTCCCGCTCTTCTTCCAGTGGAATTTCCTTTGTGTCCATCCATTCAACAGAAATAAAATGCCCGCCATTGAGCCCAACGAGCATCTTATTTATTAAGGCCTCCCGCCCCTGAACTTCCATGGTGACAGTTCCTTCCTCATCATTGCGCACCCATCCGGTCAGCCCCAGCGATCCTGCGAGGTATTTTGCAGTATATCGAAAACCTACTCCCTGGACTCTCCCGTAAAATACGATATGCTTTCTCACATCTGACATATACACGACCTCTCCATCGCAGACACGAAACGTCTGTTTTTACTGAAAACGCTCCTTTTGCCCTCCTTATTCTAGCATATATTTGCGACAAATACACCCGAAATATCGCACCTTGCTCATTCTCCAAAAATGAAATCTTAAATTCCACCTATCCCAAGGGCTGTAGCATTTACTTCTGCACAGTCGATATTTACTCTTT
>CALWDM010000080.1 GCA_944376695.1 uncultured Mediterraneibacter sp.
CACGATGACAGTAAACTTAGCAGCTTAAAGACAACTCATGAGAGCAGTCTGGTGACAGCTCATGAAATCAGCAACACAATGGTGTCCTCCACCCACTGTATTTGCCTGTCATTGAGGTAATACGGTTTTTCTTTCAGGTTGACCATGATGTTCCTCCTACTCTTTTTATGACAGATTTTCAATAAATCTCGTTTTTAGTTTCCGCTGATACTCTCCTTCGTATGTACCCTCTGTAAGGTGTTTCAGCCCCTCCGTGATTCCCTGCCAGCTCTCCTTTTCATGTCCGGCAAGGATGGGATAATATAAAACCCCGTTTCTGTCCGCTGCTTCCATGTCGCCCAGAGCGTCGCCAATCATCAGTACCTTGTCTGTGTCGTATCCAAACTCCAGCAACGCCCGGATACAGTTTGTCTTTGTTCCAGCGTTTTGCGCCAGAACAACATCTGTATGCTCCAGCAGGCCGAATCTGCTCCATTCCTCCATCACGGCCTCGTGATTCGCGGAAGACACGACCGCAATATCACAGGTCATATGCAGTCTCTCAATCGCTTCTTTCGCTCCGGGAAAAAACCTGATCTCCTCCGGAGGCAGGGCCCGGATCTTTTGGTTTACCGTTTCAGACCAGCGCAGAGCTTTTTTAAGGCACTGACTATCCATCTCCTCTGCCGCCCGCAGGATCGCCGCATTGGAAAGTTCGTCTGACTCTTCCACCCAGCTTAACAGGGAATCCAGATCCCGGACCGGACTGATTTTTTCATCCACTTCCTTTAAAATTGCTGCCAGCCCTTTGAAGCGGTTGATCCCCCGGGTCAGAGAATACAGATTGATCTCATTCCACCGATCCAACAGTTTTTCCCTGTAAGGCTGCAAGTCCCATTCATCAACCATGCAGGGGCCAAAACATCTGATGTGCTTAATATCCATAGAGTCAACAGTACATCCGTCAGAGTCGATACAGACCAGATAGTTCTTTTTCTTTACATACCCTCCAAGAGGAGTACTCATAGCGTCACATCCTTTCTATCTGCGTTAACTGCGCTAACGATAACCGTTTTCTCTGAAACTTTCTATAATAAAATGTATTGAAACTCATACAATATTATGGTATTATTTTCTTGTTTTGAATTTTGTGCTAGTTTTCAGATATATTGTGCTAGTTGGATTATAATGTGATACACAAAAGCATAGCGCTGCCGCTTGCTCCGCTGATATCGAAAGCCTGTACCGGCTTTTCACAGAGAGGATAAACGAAATGGGATTAAACAGACTGGATATCTTTCAAAAGACAATCACGGCAACCAATGTAAATGTAACCGTCTTAAAAAAGGACAATTCGAATTTCCCGGAGATAGACAACGGATTTAGAAAACATCTGTTTGAAAACTTTGATTACAGCAAAACATATGATTTTCTAACTCCTCACTTTGTTCCTGGCACACTGATCCACTATATCGATGAGTTCAGCCTTCATTACATTTTCGTGGATATACCGGAGGAATTTCTCAGCTGCGATGATCTCCGCATCACTGCCATCGGTCCGTTTTCTGATTACCGGATGGAGTATGACAGTATTCACGAGATCATGCGGAAAAACAAGATACCAGACCGGCTTTTTATTGATTTTTCTGCCTTTTACAACTCTGTGCCCCTGATCCAGAAGGCAGACAACCTGCTGGGTATTGTACTGAATCTGGCATCAGGGCTGTTTGAACAGGAGTATACGATTTCTTTTTTTCCACTCCAGGACAATCCTTTTGGCAGTCTGGACTTCCAGACTGACCAGCTCATGGTTTATCCGCAGCTCGCCTCCTCCAGCATTGAGGAACGCTACGACATTGAAAGCAGGCTGCTAAATGCGATCTCTACGGGCAACTATGAGCAGGCGCACAATTATCACCAGAAATTCACCAGTTATTATATCCAGCCAAGAACAAAGAATATGATCCGCAACCAGCAGAATTTCACAATCATATTAAACACGCTGTGCCGGAAAGCAGCACAAGAAGGCGGCGTTCCGCCTCTGTACATAGATGATCTGTCGACAAAGTTCGCCATCTCCATCAACAACACACTCTCCTTAAAAGAATTTCCGGTACTTTGCAGAAAAATGATTCACAAATACTGTCTTCTGGTGAAAAATCATGCAATGAAAGGTTATTCTCCTGTCATACGGGAAATCATTTCCTATATTGATTTTTGTTACATGGAGGATTTAAGCCTGAATCTGTTTGCAGAGAAATTTAATATGACAAAGACATATCTTTCAGCACTGTTTAAAAAAGAAACCGGCGATACCCTGACCGATTATATCCATACAGTCAGGATGCGCCGCGCAATCACTCTCATCAATTCATCCTCATCACCCGTGGCTTACATTGCCTCGGCATGTGGATATAATGACATCAACTATTTTATTAGAATATTCAAAAGGACATATGGACTTTCCCCAAAACAGTATCAGAAAAGCATACTGTCCGCCAAAACACAGGCACAGGCAAAGTTTTGAGCTTCTTGCGTTTATTTTATCAAAATGACTTGAAGCAGCAAATGCCGGTAACCGCTCCCCGTGAGGACATTGTCCAGGCGAGTAAGCTGCCTGCCGCAAGGAGCTGGACAACCTCATGATAACGGAAATGTGCTTTTTAGGTATAACCAACACCGCGCACCTCATAGCAGATGATCGATATTTCGCATGCTTGGCGAGTTCAACAGGGTCACGACCCATAAGAAAAATCCCAGAAGCACTGGATTTATAGTACTTCTGGGATTTCGTTCAATGCGGAAGATGGGACTTGAACCCACACGACACGAATGTCACAAGATCCTTAGTCTTGCTCGTCTGCCAGTTCCGACACTTCCGCATTCCATATTATCTGTGATCTTTACCATTCGGCGCTAACCACAAATGATATGATACTATTTCAGTTCCAAAAAGTCAACTAATATTTTTCAAAAAAAAGAAGTTCGAAAATTCGAAAAAATTTTAGACGATTCCTGCAAACGGGGTCAGACCCCTTTGGGAAAAATTATCAGAAAATTCTCCTCAAAGGGGTCTGACCCCGTTCACATTTTTTTCACATTTATTCCATATTCCCCGGGAATCTCGGGATCCCGTCGAAACCTGCTTTCAGATCTTCATCTGTCGGGATGTAGTCTGTCATCTCTCCATTATGGAACTTCTCATATGCATACATATCAAAATATCCGGTGCCTGTAAGGCCGAAGAGGATCGTCTTCTCTTCTCCAGTCTCCTTGCACTTCATCGCCTCATCGATCGCTACTTTGATCGCATGGCTGCTCTCCGGAGCCGGGAGAATGCCTTCCACACGTGCAAACTTTTCTGCCGCCTCAAATACGGATGTCTGCTCCACCGCGCGCGCCTCCATGTACCCGTCATGATAGAGCTGCGACAGGACGGAGCTCATGCCGTGGTACCGGAGCCCTCCCGCATGGTTTGCAGACGGGATGAAGCCGCTTCCCAGAGTATACATCTTCGCCAGAGGGCATACCATTCCGGTATCGCAGAAATCATAAGCGTACACGCCTCTTGTCAGGCTCGGGCAGGAGGCAGGCTCTACGGCGATGAACTGATACTCCGCCTCTCCGCGGAGCTGCTCGCCCATGAACGGTGAGATCAGGCCGCCCAGGTTTGATCCGCCGCCGGCACATCCAATGATGATATCCGGCTTGATCCCGTATTTATCCATTGCGATCTTTGTCTCTACGCCGATAACTGACTGATGCAGGAGCACCTGGTTCAATACGCTTCCGAGCACATATCTGTACCCCTCTGTGTGGGTCGCCACCTCAACTGCCTCTGAGATTGCGCACCCGAGGCTACCTGTTGTTCCCGGATGCTCAACCAGGATCTTTCTGCCCACCTCTGTCGTCTCCGACGGGGACGGTGTCACGCTTGCGCCGTAGGTGCGCATCACTTCGCGGCGGAACGGTTTCTGCTCATATGAGCATTTCACCATATACACTTTGCAGTCCAGGTCAAGGTAAGAGCACGCCATCGACAACGCAGTTCCCCACTGTCCTGCCCCTGTCTCTGTGGTAACGCCTTTCAGTCCCTGATCTTTTGCGTAAAATGCCTGCGCGATCGCGGAATTAAGCTTATGGCTTCCGCTCGTATTGTTTCCTTCAAATTTATAGTAGATCTTTGCCGGAGTCTGGAGCTTCTCCTCAAGACAGTACGCACGGACAAGCGGCGACGGACGGTACATTTTATAGAAATCCCTGATCTTCTCCGGGATCTCGATATACCGGTTGTCGTTGTCCAGCTCCTGTTTTACAAGCTCATCACAGAACACAGCCCCAAGCTCCCCGGCTGTCATAGGCTCGTGTGTCGCCGGATTCAGGAGCGGCGCCGGCTTATTTTTCATATCCCCGCGGACATTATACCATGTCTTCGGCATCTCGCTCTCTTCAAGATAAATTTTGTAAGGAATCTTTTTCTCACTCATTTTTCTTCTCCTTTCTTATTCCGGGATTCAAGCCTGTCTAATCAAATAAAAAAGCCCTCATCCCATACAAATTAAACATTGCAGGGACAAGAGCTGATAATACAAACTCCTGCGGTGCCACCCGGCTTGATGTAAAACATCCTCTCATGCATACTGACATATGCTCCTTTTCCTAACGGAGTATGGTCTCCGTCTCACCTACTTGCACCGCACTTTTGCGCGCGCGTTCAACTCGCCCTCAGAAGCCCATTCGCCTCACCACTTGCATGCCGCTTCCCACCAGCCGCGGCTCTCTGTAAAGCAGTATCCTGAAGTTACTTGCTCTTCCTCAACGGTTTAAAAAAACTTTACCACGGTACAGCATAGATGTCAACCCCCGAAATCGTGCATCTGAAACGTATCTGAAATCATATTTCCCCGGAATCTCTTATCTGAAATCCCATATCTGAAATCACTCGTCCTGAGCGCTCCAGATCAGTTCCGCGTGATCCAGCACGGAAGACGGATCCTCATAAAAATCCGAAACAGGTTCAAACGTTCCGTAATACACTTCATCGATCTCGTCCGCACTGCCCAGCGGTTCAAGCGTTACAGCTTCATTTTCCGTCTCGAAGAGAGGCTCCAAATGCCTGCTCCACATCGTGCTGTATTCATACAGGATCACAACTGTTTTTTCCCCGGCTTCTGTCTGCACAGTCACCGGCTCATGGCATACGCTGCCTGCTGCTTTCGATGTATCCATACTGCAATAAAGATACTCATCCTCTGATCCTCCCAGGCTGACTCTGCTCACAGACGCCCCGCTTTCTTCATAGGGGATCACACTCCTGGGAAGAGCCAACAGCGCATATACCCCTGCTGCCACTGCCAGTACCGCCGCCACAGTGACCGCTGAAACGATCACTTTTTTCCTGAATATCTTAGTTCTGATCCCTTTGATCACTTTTGCCTCCGCCAGCCGCTGAGTCTTGCTTGCGGGAAGTATGACATCCTTCTTCATGGCGGACGCCTCCGCCCTGCAGGATGCGCAGGACTGAAGATGCTCCTCCACCATCTGCTTTGTCTCGTCGCTCACCACATCATCCAGATACAGCGGCAGGATATCTCGGATAATATTACAGTTAATTTTTTTCATGTTCTATCGCCTCCATATACTCCCGGATCATCTGTTTTGCCCGGTAATAGCTCACTCTTGCCCAGCCGGAGCTCTTCCCGAAGAGTTGTCCGATCCTTTCAAAAGGGAGCTCCCCGAATACTCTCAGGCTGAACACTTCTTTATATGGTTCTCTCATGTCGTGAAGGAATCGGTGGATAAGAAAGGATCTCTCCTCATCTGCAAGCTGTTCGATCACATCTCTGTGCATACCCATCCCACTCCCGGGCAGATCATCCATCCCAAGTCCGCCCTCACCGTCTGCAGTCTTTTCTGTCTGACCCGGATCTGCATAAAGATGTTCTCTGCGGCAGAACGTATAATACGTATTCCTGGCGATAACAAACAGCCATGCCTGGATATCCCGTGACCCGTCAAAAGAATCCAGCGACTTCAGGGCCTTCATAAATGTCTCCTGCGCAAGTTCTTCCGCTGTGCCGGCATCTGCGGACAGACTGCGCAGATACAGGAATACATCTTTGAAATATTGTTTATATACGCTCTCGATATCCATCTCTCTCACCATCCTTTCACTATATTAACTCACGGAAATGAAAAACGTTACGCAAAAAGAGCCCGATGCCCCGGAATATTTCATCCGGGCGCCGGACTCCTTTTCATCAATATCTGTTATGCACTTTTTCCGCAAAACACATAAAATCTTTCAGCTCTATGAACCTCCCGTCATCCAGGACCGCCCTGCCGCTCATCCGCCCGAAAACCTGATGCTGGTCGGATGATACGAGAAATGCCGACAGGCTTGCCGACCGGTCTAAAACCGGTTCGAATTCCATCTCAAAGCGCCCGTCGCTGGACGAAAAGGTCCACGGTTTCATATAATCCCCTTCCGGTATATGGAATGTCACATCATCCAGTTTGTGGCCTTTCCCGTCATAAAAGAGAATATTCTCCGTGGCCGCCGAAGTGTCGCCAAACCCGTATCCGATATTGAACCCGAACGGCTTTCCGCCCACTGTCCCGTTCCCGGAGCCCCAGTACCATGTGTTGTCGTAAGTCCATACGCCCCGTCCCCAGTCAAGTGTACCGTAATCTTTCTTTGGGCTGAACCAGTAAGTCACATCACCAAATGACATATATCCTTCCGCAGGCATACAGTTGATCTTCTGATTATAATAAAAGGCATTCCTGCCCTGCCACGGCGTTGCCATGACAATGCTGTCCATCCTGGGCTGTTCCAGGGCAATCTCGCAGAAAAACGGCTTTCCCTGGTAAAAATCCTTAAAATCACAGGAGATCATCCGTTTGCCTCTCTCCGTCCTGAATTCCAGCCGCAGGCGCTTGTCACGGTAAACGACATTCCCCTCTGATGACGACGCGGGCATCTTCATCTTCCCCCTGGGAAACGGCTTCAGGATCGTCTCCGTATGTTCCCACTTCTCTTTAAAATTCAGAAGAGAGACCGACTGAAGACCGATATATCCGTCGTCAGACAGTGTAAACGCCGCTGCGTAGTCCTCATTCATAACAAGATAGTAATCCCATTCTTTGATGCGGAATTTCGCGGCTTTGATCATGCTGCGGTCATACTTCCAGACCGGCTTCCTCGCCCAGCCGGGCTCCCTGATTCGCCCCTCAGCATCCAAAAGAGGCTGAAATTCCGTTACTTCATGATTTCTCATAGCCATCACTCCCCATGTCCGCGAATAGAAAAAGCCCGAATCCCAACCGGGACCGGGCTTCTGTTTCTATTTTACTACGCAACCTTCTCTTTTGCAAGTGCTGCAAGTGTTGCGAATGCTTCCTTATCATTTACTGCGAGCTCAGCCAGCATCTTTCTGTTCATATCAACGTTTGCCAGCTTCAGGCCGTGCATAAACTTGCTGTATGACAGTCCGTTCATCCTTGCCGCTGCGTTGATACGAGCGATCCAGAGCTGTCTCATCTGACGCTTGCGCTGCTTTCTTCCCGCGTAAGCAGATGTGAGTGCTCTCATGACAGACTGTTTTGCCACTCTGTACTGTTTGGAGCGCGCTCCTCTGTATCCCTTTGCCAGTTTTAATGTTCTGTTATGTTTCTTCTTAGCGTTCATTCCGCCTTTGATCCTTGCCATTTCTTAATCCTCCTATCAAAATACGATACCTGCTGTTTCCATCGTCAATCCGGCCTGCGGCAGCCGTAAAGCTGTAAAGCCGGGCGGGAATCTTACAGATACGGTAATACCTTCTTCATGTTCTTTACATTTGTTGCGTCAGTGATCGTTGACTGTCTGAGATTTCTTTTTCTCTTCGTAGACTTCTTTGTTAAGATATGGCTCTTGTAGGCTTTATTTCTTTTCAGTTTTCCTGTACCTGTTTTTTTGAAGCGCTTTGCTGCCGCTCTATTTGTTTTGATCTTTGGCATGATAATTTCCTCCTTTATTGTGCTGCCTTACCGGATCTTCATCCCGGACATATATTATTTTAACGTTTCTCAGTTAAAACCATGCTCATTGCCCTTCCTTCCATCTTCGCCGGTTTCTCAACCACCGCGATGTCCGCAAGAGATTCTGCGAAATCATCAAGGATGTGCCTGCTCTGCTGTACATGAGCCATCTCTCTTCCGCGGAAACGGAGCGTCACCTTCACCTTGTTTCCCTTAGAGAGAAACTTCCTCGCATTGTTTGTCTTTGTGTTCAGGTCATTGGTGTCGATGTTCGGAGAAAGACGCACTTCTTTGATCTCGACCGTTTTCTGTTTCTTTCTCGCCTCTTTTTCTTTTCTCGTCTGCTCATACTTATACTTGCCGTAATCGATGATCTTGCAGACCGGCGGTTTAGCCGTGGGCGCGATCTTCACCAGATCAAGCTCTGCCTCCTGAGCGATTTTCATAGCCTCGCGGGCTGACATGATACCTAACTGTTCCCCATCCGAACCGATCAGACGGATCTCCCTGTCCCTGATCTGCTCGTTAATCATTAAATCGCTAATTGTCGTATACCTCCGTCAAATGAATTCCTTCAGGTTTCTTATGCGAAACACAAAAAAACGAGTGAATATCATATCCACCCGACAATCAATAAAACCGCGCCCTCCTGAACAGACAGGAGAACCGCTGCATCAATATCAGACCAATAGTCACCCGATCGTGCTATGGTGAGAGTGGATACTCTACTTTGTTTTTTGCTTCACGCAG
>CALWDM010000081.1 GCA_944376695.1 uncultured Mediterraneibacter sp.
AGACGTCTGGAACAACCGTTAGCAGAAGCTGCTTAATTTTGTGGGTTTAAAGACTGCACAAATATTGACAACTCCAGTCTGCCTGACGCATAAGGATGCCATGCAGAAGCTCCTGGCCAGGAGCAGGGGCAAGATGGAAAGTATCGGAAGGATCGCGGAGGCGGAATATGCGAGTATGGGCCGGCGAATGAGGCTGCTGATCCTGTGTGATTATATTAAGAAAGAGAAGCTTTCTGTTATAGGCACACAGCAGGAAATGACCTCGGAGATCGGCGCGGTGCCCATCTTTGAATTCCTGAGGAGAAAACGCAAGGAGGGGATCCGCCTGGGATGCCTGAGCGGTACTGTGGTCATCATCCCTCTGGATACAGAAGAAAAAATCCTGGGAATGCTGGAAAAGAAGAAGTGTGAAGGAAAACTGATCCCGATCGGGGATACCGGTTACGGGAGGCTGCAGGTAAAGGGAAAACAGACGCATGTAGTGTCAGCGGTGACAGAACTTTTTGAGCAGGGGGAGATCAATGCTTTGGTTGGGACAAAATCTCTTTTGGGAGAAGGATGGGATGCCCCGTGCATTAATTCTCTGATCCTGGCCACCTATGTAGGCTCTTTCATGCTCAGCAACCAGATGCGGGGAAGGACGATCCGGACAGACCGGAACGATCCGGGAAAAACAGGGAATATCTGGCATCTGGCCTGTATTTTCCCGCAGAAAGAAGGAAAGAAAAAGGACGCGGATTTCTCCGGGGATTATGAGACACTGGCCCGAAGGTTTGACACATTCCTCGGGGTGTCATGGGAGTCCCCGGTGATCGAGAGCGGGATCGGACGGCTGGGCATCCCTGAGTTTAATACCAGGGAAGAGATGGAAAAGATCAATGAAAAGATGCTTGCCCGGGCATCAGACAGAGAGGGACTCCGCAGGCGATGGGCGGATGCGATGAAAGAGATCCGGGGAGAGATGGAAGTACAGCAGACAGAAGATATCAGGGACAGTGGAGCAGCAGCGGGCTATCTGTTCGTCCATGCATTAGGGCTGGAGATACTCAGCATGATCCTGGCAGTTCTGTCATTCATGGGAAGGGTTTTCCTGCAAGCGGGATCTCTGTCTTCTTCCGGGCTTTCGATCGTGCTGTGGGCGGTTACACTCCTGGCGTCAGCAGGCATTGCCAGATATGGGGTCCGGCTCTTTCAGTTCAGTACACCGGAGCGCAGGATGAGACGGATCGGGCAGGCGGTGGCAGATGCCCTGGCTGAGCTTGGAGAGCTGGAAGACCCGGAACACTGCCGCGTGGAAGTGGAGTCTGCGGATGGCATCCTGATCTCGGTCTGGCTCAAAGGCGGGACCATGCGGGATAAGACGGTATTTGCAGCCTGTATGGAAGAAATATGGGGGATCATTGATAATCCAAGATATCTGCTGATGCGTAAGTCTGCCGGGCGCCGGGGAAAAGAATTCTATGCGGCGCCAGAGATTTTCGGAAAGCAGAAGGAACGGGCGTATACTTTTGAACGGCAGATCCGCAGGGCAATGGGAAGCTTCCAGGTCGTGTATACGCGGACGCCGGAAGGGCGGAAGACTCTGCTGAGGGCGAGGACCAGATCTTTCGTCAACAAAAATCAGTCTGTGCTCAAGGGCCGGAAAGTGGCGAAAGGAAAATATGAATGAGAACCCTGTCCACTGTCCGAAAAGAGGGGAAAAGGAAAGATGATCTGGCCGGAGGTTGGAAAATGGACCATAAACTTGTAATAGATACAGCTGTCCTGGCGGGAGAAATCCTGTTAAAGAGCGGAGCTGAGACGTACCGGGTGGAGGATACGATGAAGCACATCCTGAATACGGGAAATACGGAGACAGCGGAAGCGCTTGTGATGCTGACCGGGATCGTTGCAACAATGGAGGATCCCGGCGTGCAGCCGGTGACCGTGATGCGGAGGGTGAATGACCGGGGGACAAATATTTACCGCATTATCGAAGTCAATGATATTTCCAGGAAGTACTGTTCCGGGAAAATGAGCCTGGAGGCGACATATGCAGCCCTGAAAGATCTTAAGAGAAGGCAGTATTCTACAGCGGTATATAATATAGCGACTGTGCTGGTCCCGATGGGCTTTGCCCCTCTGTGGGGAGGGGGACTTAAGGAGGTCGCTGCCTCGGCTTTTGTAGGAGGGGCGCTGGCGCTCCTGATGACTGTGGGCAAGCGGCTGCGGGCAGGCGGCTTCTTTCTGAATGCAGTCTGCGCGGCGGGGACTACGGCCGCTTCGATCCTGCTCGGCCGCCTGTATCCGGCGCTGAATGTGGATACGCTGATCATCAGCGGCCTCATGCCGCTCGTGCCTGGGATGGCAGTTACCAATGCGGTCCGTGATACTCTGAGGCATGATTTTATATCAGGAGGAGCCAGGGCGCTGGAAGCGTTTATGACTGCGGCTGCGATCGCGCTTGGCGCAGGTGTTGGGATGCTGCTCATGCAGATGGTCGATCCGGGAGGTGCGTTTTTATGACTCTGATATTAGGGATCGCTGGAAGCTTTATTGCGATCACAGGGTTTGCCGTCCTGCTTGAGACCCCGAGAAAATATGTGCCCCTTGCGGGACTTGCAGGCGCCATCGGCGGCGGGATCTATCTGTACTGTACCCAGAAAGAGATGGACGTGGTCCTGGCTTCCTTTCTCTCTGCCCTGGCGATCGCTTTTGTATCTCATGTTTTTGCCCGCGTGTTTAAAGCGCCTGTGACAGTTTTTCTGATCGCGGGGATCCTGCCAACCGTACCCGGGACGGGGATGTACCGGATCGTATATTATATCATTGAAAATGACCGGGAGATGTGCGGGTATTATCTGCTACAGACGCTGGAGATCGCGGGGATGATCGCGCTGGCGATTTTTATCATGGATACCGTATTTCGGTTCAGGAAGCCGCAGCGGGAGAGAGGCGCTGACTGACCGCGGCTGACAGACAGAAGGAGGATCAAAGATGCTGGAACGATTGAAAAAGGAAGTATACGAGGCAAATATGCTGCTCCCCAAATATGGGCTGGTGACTTTTACATGGGGAAATGTAAGCGGGATAGACCGGGAGAGAGGCCTTTTCGTCATCAAACCAAGCGGCGTGGAATATGAGAAGCTCACGCCGGAGGATATGGTAGTTGTGGATCTTGAAGGAAATAAGGTGGAGGGAAAGTATCACCCTTCTTCCGATACGCCTGCGCACGTGGTGCTTTACAACCGTTTCCCGAAGATAGGCGGTATCGTGCATACGCATTCTTCCTGGGCGACAAGCTGGGCTCAGGCGGGACGGGACATCCCGTGCTACGGGACGACCCACGCAGATTATTTTTACGGGGCGATCCCCTGTGTGAGAAATCTGACAAAGGAAGAAATCGCTGAAGCATATGAGAAAAATACGGGCGTCGTGATCGCAGATGAGTTTGATCGGCAGAACATCGATCACACCGCAGTCCCGGCTGTGCTCTGCCGGAACCACGGGGTTTTTGCCTGGGGGAAAGACGCGGGAGAAGCGGTACACAACGCCGTAGTCACAGAGGAAGTGGCAAAGATGGCGGCCAGGAGCGAGTTTCTCAACCCGGATCTAAAGCCGGCGCCCCAGGAACTGCAGGATAAGCATTATTACAGGAAGCACGGGGAGAATGCATATTACGGGCAGGAGAACTGAGCAGAGAAGCTGCGGCTGAAAGAGGGCAGTTAATTTCGGACGGGATCACAGGAATTTCAGGCAGCAGGCTGAAAAGGGGAATGATCCGTTGAAAACTGAACTTTATGCCTGTATAATAACAAAGGAGCCGATCAGGCTTCCCCTGATACAAAACAGCAAAGGAGCAGATAAGAAATGAGTATTCGAATTGGAATCTTAGGTTACGGAAATCTTGGAAGAGGCGTGGAATGCGCGATAAAGCAGAATCCGGACATGGAGCTTGCGGCAGTGTTTACCCGCAGGGATCCGGCGGAGGTAAAGATCCTGACAGAGGATGTGCCGGTGTGCCGGATCGCGGACGCGGCAGACTGGAAAGAGAAGATCGATGTTATGATCCTGTGCGGCGGCAGCGCCACAGACCTTCCGGTACAGACGCCGGAGCTCGCGCGCATGTTCAACGTGATCGACAGCTTTGACACCCACGCAAGGATCCCGGAGCATTACGCAAACGTGGATGCAGCGGCAAAGGAAGGGAATAAAGTCGGTATCATCTCTGTGGGCTGGGATCCGGGCATATTCTCCCTGAACCGTCTGTATGCGAACGCCATCCTTCCGGACGGAAAGGATTACACATTCTGGGGGAAGGGCGTGAGCCAGGGACATTCGGACGCGGTGCGCAGAGTTGAAGGCGTAAAGGATGCAAAGCAGTACACGATCCCAGTGGAAGCGGCGCTGGAAGCTGTAAGAAATGGAGAGAACCCGGAACTGACGACAAGAGAGAAACATACCCGCGAGTGCTTTGTCGTGCTTGAGGAAGGAGCGGATGCGGCAAAGGTCGAGGAAGAAATCAAGACCATGCCCAACTATTTCTCTGATTATGACACAACCGTACATTTCATTAGCGAGGAAAAATTAAAGAGAGACCACAGCGGGATCCCGCACGGGGGATTTGTTTTACGGAGCGGAAAGACCGGCTGGGACGGCGAACACAGCCATCTCATCGAGTACAGCTTAAAGCTGGATTCCAACCCGGAATTTACCTCTTCTGTGCTCGTGGCATATGCCCGCGCGGCATACAGACTGTCTCAGGAAGGCGTCTCCGGATGCAGGACAGTCTTTGACATCGCTCCGGCGTATTTAAGCGCAAAGAGCGGAGAAGAACTCAGGAAGAGCATGCTGTAAGCTCAGATCATTGAAATAATGCCGCACCGCGGACACGGATTTTCAGACAGATTTCCGGCCTGCGCGCGGCATTACGCATAAATAAGGCCCATAAATAGTGGAAATAAGGCGTAAGGAAGTAATAAGTCCTAAGGAAGAAATAAGTTGTAAGGACGCTGTATAAAAGAAACAGGCCATATAAAGACAGATCAGAGGGCGGAAAAGAAAAAGGAGGCGCGCAGGATGGGAAAAAGAGAAGAGATCAGAGAGAGGATCAAGGCGGGAAAAGCGGTGCTCGGGATCGAGCTGGGCTCTACGAGGATCAAGGCAGTCCTGATCGATGAGGACAAGTCCCCCATTGCATCGGGGAGCTATGATTGGGAAAACCGGTATGTGGATCATATCTGGACCTATGATATGGCCGAGGTGTGGAAAGGGCTCCAGGGATGCTGCAGAGATCTGGTGAAAGACGTACAGGAAAAGTATGATGTCAGGCTGACCAGTCTGGCAGCTGCCGGCATCAGCGCGATGATGCACGGGTATCTGGCTTTCGATGAAAACGGAGAGCTCCTCGTGCCGTTCCGCACATGGCGCAATACGATCACAGGAGAGGCCTCGGAAAAGCTTTCCGAGCTGTTTTCGTACCATATCCCTCAGCGCTGGAGCATTGCCCATCTGTACCAGGCGGTATTAAACGGAGAGGAGCATGTAAAGAAGGTCCGCTTTCTCACAACGCTCTCAGGGTATATCCACTGGAAGCTGACCGGACAGAAGGTGCTCGGAAGCGGGGACGCCGCGGGGATGTTCCCCATGAATATTGCTGACAGGGATTATGACAGTGTGATGCTGAATCAGTTTGATGCCCTTGTCGCTGACTATGGTTTCCCCTGGAAGATCCGCGAGCTGCTCCCCAAAGTACTGGTCGCAGGACAGGATGCGGGCTGTCTCACCGAAGAGGGGGCGAAGCTCCTGGATCCGTCAGGAAGCCTTATGCCGGGCATCCCGATGTGCCCTCCGGAAGGGGATGCGGGGACAGGGATGACAGCCACCAACAGTGTGGCGGTAAGGACGGGGAATGTCTCCGCCGGGACGAGCGTGTTTGCCATGGCAGTCTTGGAAAAAGATCTCTCAAGACCGTATGAGGAGATCGACCTTGTCACCACCCCGGCAGGGGACCTTGTTGCAATGGTACACTGCAACAACTGCACCTCTGACCTGAATGCCTGGGTCGGCCTGTTCAGGGAATTTGCAGAGGCCTTCGGCATGGATGTGGATATGGATCAGCTTTTCGGCACTCTGTATAATAAAGCGCTGGAAGGGGATCCTGACTGCGGCGGTCTGCTCGCATATAACTATTTTTCAGGCGAACATATCACAGGATTTGACGAAGGGCGGCCTCTGTTCGTCCGTTCTCCTGAGAGCCGGTTCAACCTGGCAAACTTTATGAGAGTCCATCTGTATACTTCCCTGGGAGCGCTCAAGACCGGCATGGACATCCTCATCAAAAAAGAAAACGTCACCCTGGACCGCATCATGGGGCATGGGGGATTGTTTAAGACAAAAGGCGTAGGACAGCGGATCCTCGCCGGAGCGATCAACACGCCGGTATACGTCATGGAGACTGCCGGGGAAGGCGGCGCGTGGGGCATCGCCCTTCTGGCGGATTACCTCGTTCACAGAGAAGACGGAGAGAGCCTGACAGATTATCTCGCGGAGAAAGTCTTCCATGAAGCCAAAGGCACAGGAATAGATCCCGTGGCAGAAGATGTGGCGGGATATGAGAAATTTATGGAAAAATATACCCGGGGGCTCGCGGTCGAAAGAGCGGCAGTGGATGCGGGGATATAAATCTGTATTTGCGGGGGAACTACTGTTAGAGTAAAACGTCCGAAAACAGGGAAGCGCAGGAGTAGAAGGAGTATTCAGAGCGGGGATATGGCTGGCATCGGCTCCGCTCCATGAGACAAGTATAACTACAAAATCCCAAACTATGCGAAAAGCAGAAACTGGCAGGGGGCAACTCACCTTCGGCTCAGACAATCCCCCTGCCAGTTTCAACGCATAGTCCCGGATTTTCAGTTATACTAAGCCTCATTCCGAAGTCGCCTCAACCACCTATATCCCCGCGCTGAAAGGTGTTCGAAAAGGCGCTTCGCTGTTTTCTGGTTTTGCTCAAGACAGAGGGTCCCCCGACAAATGCTGCGTTTAAAAACGCAGTGAGAAGGGGAGGTTCTCCGACAAAAGAGTTGCACAGAGACCGTTTCAAGTTTTGTGTAAACTGAAAAAACTGATATAAGATATGTCATTAGTTACTTTGGGCAGAGCCAATTTTTTGAGGTTCTGCCCTTGCTTGTATTATAATGCAGTTCCTAGACATGTCAAGCAGGGCTGGCTAATCCAGCCCTCTCAGACGGGAAGCTGCTTATAATCCGGATAGTCTTTCTTCAAAGAAAATCTCCAGCTGTGAATGGATCTGCCCCCAATCCTGTCGGTGGCCTGTCCATTTTTTTGTGATATCCATCATGGCCAGATGCAGCATTTTTAAAAGGCTCTCATCGGAAGGAAACACTGTCTTGGACTTTGTGACCTTCCGCAGCTGGCGGTTAAATCCCTCAATTGCATTGGTGGTATAGATCAGACGGCGGACCGCTTCCGGGTACTTAAAATAAGTTGAAAGATTCGCCCAGTTGTCTTTCCAGGATTTCGCTATTTTCGGGTATTTTCCGCTCCATTTGTCATCAAAGCTGTCCAGTTCTGCTAATGCGGTTTCTTCTGTTGGAGCCGCATATACACGTTTCAGATCAGCCATCAGGGGCTTGATTTCCTTATAGGAAACGAACTTCGTTGTGTTGCGAATCTGATGAATGATGCATTGTTGGATTTCCGTCTGGGGAAATACCGCCTCGATTGCCTGAGGAAATCCGGTCAGTCCATCCACGCATGCAATCAGGATATCTTCTACCCCGCGGTTCTTCAGCCCATTCAGAATGGAAAGCCAGAATTTTGCACTTTCGTTTTGGCCAACATACATACCAAGCACGTCTTTATATCCTTCCATGTCGATCCCGATGGCGATATAAACTGCGCGTTTTACAATCCGGCCTTCATTGCGCACATGGTAATGGATAGCGTCCATGAAAACTACAGCATAAATCTCTTCCAAT
>CALWDM010000082.1 GCA_944376695.1 uncultured Mediterraneibacter sp.
GAGACGTCTGGAACAACCGTTAGCAGAAGCTGCTTAATTTTGTGGGTTTAAAGACTGCACAAATATTGACAACTCCACAAGCATACGGCCCACCTCGTCCCGCACCTGGGACACTGCCACCGCGCTGTGCCCGATCGCATAGGAAGACTCAAACGGTCTTATGTACTTCAGACGAAGTTCCTCATCATCCTCTTTCTTGCTGTCCGGCAGGATATGGGTCGCCGCCTTTGCCATGTAATTGCCAACGGGAAGCAGGAGCAGCGTGGTCACGATATTAAAGATCGTATGCGCGTTTGCGATCTGCGCCACCGGGTCGCCCGGGGTGATAGATTCCACCAGATGCACATACGGGGTGACCATACAGACCACTGTAAATATGATCGTACCGATGATGTTGAACATCAGATGGATCACAGTCGTGCGCCGCGCGTTCACTTTCGTCCCGATGGAGGCGAGCACCGCTGTGATGCAGGTGCCGATGTTCTGTCCGAAGAGCACATACACTGCGCTAGACAGCGGGATCATCCCTGTCGCTGCCAGTGCCTGAAGGATCCCCACTGATGCGGAGGACGACTGGATGATCGCCGTAAACACCGCACCGACCAGGATCCCCAGAAGCGGGTTGCTGAACTGTGTCATCAGATTGATAAACGCCTCCGACTCCTGGAGCGGCTCCATTGCCGCGCCCATCATGTCCATCCCCATGAACAGGACGCCGAGCCCTGCGAAGATGCTGCTGATATGGTGTACCTTCTCGCTCTTGACAAACATCATTGCGGCCACGCCGGCGATGGCGAATACCGGAGCGATCGCGCCAATGTCCAGCGCGATGAGCTGACCGGTGATGGTCGTACCGATATTGGCGCCCATAATGACCCACACCGCCTGATTCAGTGTCATCAGCCCTGAATTGACAAAGCCCACGACCATGACCGTGGTCGCGGAAGACGACTGGATCACCGCTGTGATGGCAGCGCCCACGAGTACGCCTTTGATCCGGTTTGATGTCAGTTTCTCAAGAATCGATTTCATCTTGTTGCCGGCGGCAGCTTCCAGTCCGGTGCTCATCATCTGCATCCCGTACAGGAAGAGAGCAAGACCGCCGAGTAAAGAAAGTACGTCTGTAATCCCCATTCCTCTTTCTCCTTTGCATGATTCTCTTTTTCAGTATGCTGTTTTCTGATTATGTACGACAGTTCTGTTCCAAATATGCGTTAACGCGTCATTTCTAAACTACCATGCGGGATTGCTGACTGTCAATTACTATTTAACATTTTCTTTACTGATTCTATACCCGATTGTATACCGTCATCCTCAGGCTCTTCAACGGGCATACATACAGTTTACACAATTGGGTGGAAGAGCTTCAGTCAGGGATTAACCGTTAAAAAGTACAAGGGGTCAGACCCCTTTGGGGAGAGTTGTCAGAATTTTCTCCTCAAAGGGGTCTGACCCCTTGTACTTTTTATTCTACACTTTTTAACGACTCTACCATATCGATCTTCTTCAGTTTAAAGTACATCGCCCCATTCACAATGCATGAAAACACTACCGTGAGAAGAAACGCAAACACAAAACTGCTGAAATCGATATTTCTTCCGAACATAACGGATTCGATCTCCACAGTTACTATGATAAACCTGTGAAGAATCCAGCCCAGCAGGACTCCAAACACAGAGCCCAGCATGGTAAGTACAATATTTTCCCTGTAAACATACATAGTGATTTCATTGTTGTAAAACCCAAGCACCTTAAGTGTTGCCAGCTCTCTCTTTCGCTCCGTGATCGAAATATTATTCAGGTTGTACAGAACTACAAAAGCGAGCATCCCCGCTGAAATGATAAGAACAACAATGACCAGATCCAGAGCCCCCAGCATATGATCCACCTGTTCTCTCAGATCCGTTGTATAACTCACACTGAGCGCGCCCGGGAGCTTCAGCGCCTCCTCTCCGACGCGTTCCGCCTCCCCGGTATTCCGGTCGGCCGTTTTATAGAAGACACAGTTATAATCCGGGGGCTCCCCGTACGCCTCTTCATAATATGCTGGCGTCATATAAAGATAATGCCCCATATAATTTTCACACACAACGCTGATTTTGACACTAATATCTCCCCGCTCTTCATCGCGGATGACGACCGTATCTCCGGGCTCCGCATCCAGCTCTTTCGCCATCTTTTCCGTGAGCGCCGCTCCCTCATCGTTCAGGTAATACTTTTCGCCGCTCATTCGATTCTGGAGCACGTTGTATTCTGAGAATTCCTCCACATCTTTCGGCACATCAAGATAAATATCGTGCCATTCTTCCCCTCTTCCCACTGTGATCTGGGTCAGCAGCCCCTCTGCCGCTCCGTCCACATCCTTATCCGCTTCCACTGCGGACAGCACTTCCGCCTTATCCTCCTCCGACGCATCGCTATTGAGGATGATATTTCCATCATAGAGCTGGAGCTCGCCATACTGGATATCCACGATGGCAAAAATCGAGTCTTTCAATCCAAATCCCACCAGCATAAGCGCCATGCAGCCGCCGATACCGAATATGGTCATAAAGAGCCGTTTCCTGTAGCGAACGAGATTTCTGACGCTTGCCTTCCAGGAGAAATTGAGCCGTTTCCATATAAATGGCACTCTCTCAAGGAGAACCCTCTGTCCCTGTTTTGGCGTCGGCGGACGCATCAGTTCCGCAGTCTGCTCTTTCAGTTCCCGGAAGCAGGCAAGGAATGTAGCAATCAAAGTAGAGGCGAGGGCTGCCGCTGCCGCCCCGAAACCATACTGTATATTATATGGGATGGCAAGTTCATGCATATGCTGGAACATGATCCCGTACGCATTGATGATAATATAGGGGAATACCTTCTCCCCGAAGAGAATGCCCGCCACACTTCCCGTCACAGTGGCGAGGAGCGCATACCCCAGATACTTGCCCGCGATGGAATGTCTCTCATACCCGAGCGCTTTGAAGGTACCGATCAGAGTTCTCTGCTCTTCCACCATACGGGTCATGGTCGTCAGGCTGATCAGCGCTGCCACAAGGAAGAAGATTACCGGGAATACTTCCCCGATCGCGCGCATTCTGTCTGCGTTTTCACCATAGCTGGTATAATCCGGAAGATTATTCCTGTCATATACGTACCATTCCGGTTTCTCCAGGTTCTGTATTTCTTTCTCCGCATCCGCAATCTCCTGCTTTGCATCCGCAATCTCCTGTTCTCCGGACGCGATCTCCGCCTGGGCTTCCGCCTCGCCAACATAATATTCTTCCCATCCGGCTGCGAGTTCCTCCTCTCCGGACGCGATCTCCGCCTCTGCGTCAGCGAGCTGCTGTTCGCCTGCTTCCAGCTGTGCCCATCCGCTGTTGATCTGCTCCTGAGCAGAAGTAAGCTGTGCCTTCGCGGCATCGATCTGGGACTGCGCCTCTGTGACAGCAGCCTCCCCGCTCTGGATCTGCGCATTCAGAGCCTGAAGCGTTGCCATCGTCACATCGTCCGTCTGGCCGCCTGCTGCCAGCGCATTGTACTGCTCTTTTGCCGCATTAAGCTGATCGATCTGAGCATTCAGTGTATCGATATTGGCGTTCAGCTCCACATTCCCCTGATCTACTTCTGCCTGGCTGTCCGTCAGTTGCTGCCGGTTCGCCTCGATCTGGGCCCGGGATGTCTCTAACTGGAGCTTCCCGCTGTCCAGCTCCGCCTGCGCATTCTCGAGTTTCGCCCGTCCGTCCGCCAGCTCTGCTTCTGCTTGCGCCCTGCCTGCCTCTAATTCCGCCTCCGCGTCAGCCACTTCCTGCTCCGCGTCGTCGATAGCCTCCTGCGCCTCCCCCACAATTTCCTCATACCGGGCTTCCTGCCGTTCTTCTTTCATCGCTTCTACATTTTCAAGCGCCGCTGACACTCTGTCCTCATATTCGTCAGTAAATGCAGTCAGCTCCGCCGCGCCTTCTGCCTGGGCGTAAATCTCCGTGTAGACATCCAGGGCAAACGCCTCTTCCGTCACACAGGCGAACGCACTCACACTTCCGTTTCCGATCGTTGTGCTCCCCCTCTGAAAGGAGATATAATTCGGGCTGCTCACAGCCCCTGTTATGGTAAATGTATCCGTCACAAAAGTGTCCGTGATCTCATCCTCTGTACCGCTGGAAAAGGTGACCGTATCCCCGATCTCCAGGTCGCTCTCCGCCAGATAATCCACATCCATGGCGCACTCGTCTTCCGCCTCCGGAAGCCGGCCGTCCTCCAACTGCACCTGGTTCATTGTCGGAAGCATTGCCATCACATGGACTGCGATCTGGTTCGCCCCGTCCGCGCAGAGTACGTCCGCAGAATATCCCCCTTCCGCATCTCCGATCCCATCCGCTGCCTCGATTGCGCTGACATCCCCCTCCGTAAGTCCCATTGTGCTGATAACCTGGATGTCCATCATATTCTTATTGTCAAAATACTCGTCCCCCGAATACCGCATATCCGGTTCAGAAGCGCGTATTCCGGAGAAAAAGGCGCTCCCGATCGCCACGATAAAAAGGATGGACAGGAAACGCCCGAGGCTGCGCCGAATCTCCATATAAAAGTCTTTTCTCAACGCTTTTTTCTTCATCTGCTTCCCCTACCATTCTATCTCATCGATCGATACCGGATGTTCATTCATCTCCATCTGGGAAACCTGCCCGTTCTTGATATGTATCAGCCGGTCTGCCATCGGTGAGATCGCCTGGTTATGCGTGATCACGATGACTGTCATGCCCCGCTCCCTGCACATATTCTGGAGAAGCTTTAAGATCGCTTTCCCCGTATTGTAATCCAGCGCCCCGGTAGGCTCATCACAGAGCAGAAGCTTCGGATTCTTCGCCAGCGCCCTTGCGATAGAGACTCGCTGCTGCTCTCCGCCGGACAACTGTGCGGGGAAATTGTCCAGCCGGTCCCCGAGCCCCACTTCCCTTAACACTTCTCTGGCATCCAGTGGATCCCGGCAGATCTGGAGGGCAAGCTCCACATTTTCAAGGGCAGTCAGGTTCGGCACCAGATTATAAAACTGAAATACAAACCCGATATCCTCCCGCCTGTAACCGGTCAGCTGTCTGGCATTGTACGCAGTCACATCCTGTCCGTCCACGATCAGCTTCCCGCTGGTCGCTGTGTCCATGCCCCCGAGGATGTTGAGCACGGTCGTTTTACCCGCGCCGCTGGGCCCCACGATCACGACGAACTCGCCTTTCTGTATCGAAAAACTAATGCAGTCCGCCGCCCGGATCTCGACCTCTCCCATTTTGTAGATCTTCGTAATGTCCTGTAATCTGACAAATGCTTCCATATCGTATTCTCCCGGCACTTTGTTTAAAAGATCTGTCAAAAAAGGAGCGGATATCAGTATCCGCCCCCTTCTGATTTCCTGTCTTAATTATAACACGGGAATCGGTTGAAGTGAGAAATTTCAGATTATTTTCATACTTTTTTCTAACACTTTAGAACTGTTTATTTTTTATCCTGTCTGCTCATAGCTTATCTGTTCCTTTCCTGCCTGTTCAGCTTCGCTGAGAACTGGAAGAGCACCAGCCCGATCAGGAACATGACCGAAAGCGCGCTCACCCCGATATTGATACTGCCGGTCACCTGGCTCAAAAATGAGACAAGCGCCGTTCCCAGCACAGAAGCGCCTTTGCCGCAGATATCATAGAGCCCGAAATATTCCCCTGATTTCTCCGCTGGAATGATCTTGGCAAAATAAGACCTGGAAAGCGCCTGGATCGTTCCCTGAAACATGCCGACCAGAACAGCGAGGATCCAGAAGTCCAGCTGTGAATCCAGCCAGTACGCATAGACAGCGATACAGAAATACGCCGCGATACAGACCGTGATGATCTTCTCCGGGCTGACATTTTTTATGATCCGGCTGAAAATAAGCACAGACGGAAACGCCACGATCTGTGTCACCAGCAGCGCCAGCAGAAGTCCCGTGCTGTCCAGCCCCAGCGCCTGACCGTACGCTGTGGCCATATCGATGACCGTATACACACCATCAATATAAAAGAAGAACGCCAGCAGGAAAACAAAGATATGTTTCTGCCTCACGATCTCTGAGAAAGTTCTCCCCAGCCGCTTAAAACTGTTCCTCACCACATGCTCTCCTGCTTCCGCAAAGTATCTCTGCCGGTAGGACCGAAGCAGCGGCACAGACGAAAAGAGCCACCAGAGCGCAGTGATAATAAACGCAAGGATCATGGACGTCTGCATACCCATTCCCAGGCTGTCTCCGCCCAGTACGATGCCGAGGCATGCGACAAAGGGGATACAGCTTCCGATATAGCCCCAGGCATATCCATGGGAAGAAACCGTATCCATCCGCTCCGGCTCTGTCACGTCAGTAAGCATTGCGTCGTAGAATACAAGGCTCGCGGAATATCCGGTCTTCGCCAGCACAAACACGCCCAGGAACCAGAGCCAGGACGAAAGAAATCCCAGAAGGATACACCCGAAGACGCCCACACCCATGGCAATACAAAATATGATTTTCTTAAAATTTTTTGTATCCGCGATCGCTCCCAGCGTAGGGCCAAGTATGGCCACAAGAAGCGTACAGATCGAGGTGGCGTATCCCCAGTACGCAAGATAGTCTACGTCTGATATTCCCGCATTTCCGGCAAGAAAATTAAAATAAATCGGAAATATGGTAGACACCATCATAGTGAACGCAGAGTTGCCCACATCATAGAGCACCCATTTCTTTTCCAGTGAAGTCAGTTTAAATTTCATCTCTCTTTCTCTCTTTCTTCCTTATACCTTTTCTTTTACATCCTGTCAGAAATCTTCCTTTACTGTCAGGCAATGTCACAGCCGCAGGTTCTCCCACTTATCGCCCTCGCCGAATGTCCTGCGGAACCTCTCCGGCAGCTCTGCGTCCTCAAACAGAACTTTCTGGTACTGCATGATCAGTCCCGCCGCCAGCGGCACTGCCCCGGAGTACAGACGCTTAAGAAGCTGACAGTATTCCCGGCACGCCGGATTCGGCTCAAGGCTCATGACCATGCCGTGCATGGAATCATACTTTCCCGCCAGTTTCATACCGCCAAAGAGCAGTTTTCTTTTTGCAGCACACGGGGCGTGCAGCAGCTTATGGTAAAAGACCATTCCTTTCAGGGCTTTCTCCGCGATTTCCGCCGTCAGTTCCTCATAGAACGGCGCAATAAGCGCCCCGTTCTCCCTGGTCGGATGAATATGTTTTATCCCGAGGTAGCGGACCGGATTGATATATTCTTCCTTAAGAAGAAAACGGTCAAACTCCATCTCGATCTCCGAATGACTGATTCCGCTTGTATGTATCATTTTTTCTATGTAAGGATGGCACTCGCTGTCCAGGGCAAAGTGGCAGATCACACCATAAATATAAGCCCGTGCCGCGGCAGGATCGTCTGCCTGCTTTATTATTTCTGCTGCATGCAGGAAAAATCTGTCAGCCATTCTGTCGTGAAGCGCATACCCCTGGGCGCTGACCGGGTTTTTCTTCAATGGATAATAATAAAAAAGAATATCCGGTCCGTGTACGCCGATGTCAAACAGTTCTCTGTGATTTTCAATCGCGCTCTGAAGCGGGCGCGGCAGCGCGCTGATCACTTCTTTGCCGAATTTATAATGTGCGTATGTCGTAGGCATATAGACTCCTCTTTTCTTCTGCCCCTTCGGATAATGGGGCTGTATTTCTCTCGAATATTTATTATCACATATCCTAATGGAAAAATCCAGAGATACAGTTCCTCTGAATGTTAAATTTTCAATAAATTTTCTGAGATTCTCTGTATGTAGGTTTGTCAAACATATGTTACACCCCAAGTAATAAATTCTTTTAGGATAGTCTGCGGTGATTTCCACCCCA
>CALWDM010000083.1 GCA_944376695.1 uncultured Mediterraneibacter sp.
TCTGGGCTGGAAAGCCCCTCAAACTATCCTGGATGAATTTGTGAAGTATGGTGTAACATATGTTTGACAAACCTACATTTGCTGATTTTGGTCGGCGTAAACTTTGCTGATTTTTCCAACCGGTTTTTCCCCAATTTTTCCAGCTTTTCCAACTATAGCATACCATTTCAGCCAATCCATCAATATTCCGGGTAGGGATTATCAGATCCTTTGGTTTGACCAGTCCCGTATTTCTCAGCATATTTTAATCAACCACAGTAATCCCCCTGCCGCTTCCCGTTCATCCCCCCGGCTGCCCTCCGCCATTTGCTCCGGTTCCGCATCCTGTACCCATCTCTGACGCCGGGAGGCGGAAAGTAAATATACTGCCTTCCCCTTCCCGGCTCACCACTGATACGCTCCCGCCGTGCGCCTCAGCGATCCATTTCACCATAGAAAGCCCCAGGCCGGAATGGCTGCCGTCTGTCCTGGAACTGTCCGCCTGATAGAACCGCTCCCAGATATGAGGCAGGGCGTCTGCCGGGATGCCCTGGCCATGATCCCGCACTGCTCCGCATACATCCTCTCCCTCTGTGGAAAGGCTTACTTCTACGACTCCGTTATCATAACTGTACCGCACTGCATTGGAAATCAGGTTGACGAGCATCCTGATATAAAGCGTCTCGTCTGCCCAGGCCTCTATTTCCGGTTCGATTTCTGCCTCGATCCGGATTCCCCGCCCCTGGGAATCCGCAAGCATCTGTCCTTCCTCCACAGTCATTTCCGTAAGCCCGCTCAGATCGATCACCTCTCTGTTCAGCGGTTGTGTGCCCTGATCCGCCCGTGACAGGAACAAAAGCTGAGAAATCATGTCCGCCATGCTCTTTGCCTTTCTCTCTATCAGCCGTACGTCAGCCTGCTGCGCTTCTGAAAGGGATGAATCTCTCAGCATTGACTCGCACTGAGCCAGAATCACGCCAACCGGGGTACGCAGCTCATGAGAGACATCTGACGTAAACTGTTTTTCTCTGTCAAATACTTTCTCCAATTCACCCAGCATGTCGTCAAATGTAGTTGCCAGTGTATAGATTTCGTCCATGTTTATCGGATTTTTATCTGATTCCCCGCTCTGCTCTGTCAGGCCGATTCGGCGGGACAGGTCCGCGTCCGCCCGGATCTCCCGCACAGTAGATGTGATCTGGCGCACCGGAAGCAGCGTCCTCTTTGTAAAACAATATCCGATCACCGCTGTCGCCAGGACCATCAGCGGCAGAAGGATCAGCGCAAAACGGAGTGTAACTGTAAAACTTGCCTCTGCATCTGTGACAGACGTTATGCCCCGGACATATATCGTATAATCAGGCGCCAGGGGGAAAGACAGGTCGTAGACATACCATGAATGATTTCCTTCCCTGATCGTCCGCGTGACTCCGTCCGCCAGCTCCGGCTGCTGATCAAATCCCTGTGGAACTCTTCCGTAAAGGAAGTACATATCACTGTCATACAGCGACAGATATATATCCCTGGTTACAGAATATATGTCAGAATCCACTTCCAGCTTCCCGTCATCATAATCCAGATCCTCCACGCTCTCCTGTACCCTTCGCTCCAGCCTTGACTGCGTAGAAGACAAAATTTCCCTGTTTGTCAGAGAGAATAATATCGCAAGCGCTGCACATGTGAGCATCGCCATAAAAAATGTATATAACAGCGTTAGTTTAAGTTTCAGAGATATCCGTTTCATTTTACCTCCCCTGCCAGCTGTTTCCTGCGCAGCTGGCCGTTCTCAGTTCTCCGCCTTCAGAACATATCCGGCGCCCCGCACTGTATGAATCAGCTTAGGTTCATGTCCCTCATCGATTTTCTTTCTCAGATACCGGATGTACACATCGATCACATTGGAGCCGCCGGCATAGTCAAAGTTCCAGAGATGCTCCTCCAGCCGGTCTCTGGACAGCACGATTCCCTCATTCTGTATCATGTACCTGAGAAGCGCAAACTCCTTTCCCGAAAGCTTCACCTCCTGCCCTCCGCGCAGTACCTTCCGAGTGTCCATATGTACCTCCAGGTCAGCAACCTGATAACAGGTTTTCGGAGTCTCCGCCGGCTTGCGCAGGAGTACCCGGATCCGCGCCAGCAGCTCCTCAACGGCAAAAGGCTTTACCAGGTAATCATTTGCCCCCGCGTCCAGACCCTGAACGCGGTCCTCAATACTATCCTTAGCGGTCAGAAGCAGTACAGGCGTACTGTCGTTTTTCCTTCTCATCGCCCTGAGGACGCTCAGCCCGTCCAGAAGAGGCATCATAATATCCAGGATCACAGCATCATACTCCGCGCTCACCAGATAATCCAGAGCCTCCTGTCCGTCATAACAGGAGTCCACACTGTAATGCTCCCCCTTCAGGCGATCTGTCAAAATCCTGTTTAAATCTCTCTCATCTTCCGCAATCAAAACTCTCATACAATCAACTCCTTCTGATATCCAGTATACGCATCCGCGAGTTGAAAGTAAAGATACAGAAAATTCATCTTGACAGAGGAGTATGCAGATTATATTCTGAAAACAGTAGAGAAAGGGGTCAGACCCCTCTGACGAGGGGTCTGACCCCTTTCCGCAAAATCATCTCACAAAGGAGTGTTTTTCTCTCATGCCGCATTCATTTTTACCTGAACTCACTCAATTTCTGGAAACAAGCCCCTGTTGTTTCCATGCCATAAACAATATAAAAAATATCCTCTCGAAAAAACAATTCATACAATTACACGAGAACCAAAAATGGAAGCTCCGCCCTGGCTGCGGTTATTTTGTCACGCGCAGTGACGCTTCGCTGATCGCGTTCACGATTCCGGAAACGGGATTCCACAGTATGCGCATCATCGCCAGCCACAGTGATTCTCCTTCTTTTAAGGTTAAGGAAAACCCGGAGCTGGAAACCGACGGACATTATATCCGACTGAACGTGGAGCGCTACGGGGGAATGCTCTGCGCTCCCTGGCTGGACCGCCCCCTTTCTGTGGCAGGCCGGGTCATTATAAAAGACCGCCAGGGCAGTCTCTGCTCCCGGCTGGTCAATATCGACCGGGATCTCCTTCTGATCCCGAATCTTGCCATCCACATGAACCGGGAGGCAAACAGCGGCTATAAATACAATGCCCAGAAAGATATGCTCCCTCTCTACGGCAGCCTTACGGCAAAGGGGACGTTTATGAAGATGATCGCCGAAGCCGCCGGAGTTGAGAAAGATGAAATCCTGGGTCATGACCTCTTTCTCTATAACAGACAGAAGTCAAGCATCTGGGGCGCTTCGGAGGAGTTCATCTCCTGCGGGCGCCTGGATGACCTCCAGTGTGCCTTTGCCTCTCTGAAGGGCTTTCTTGGAGGAAAGAAAACCTCCCATCTTGCCGTATACTGCATACTGGACAGTGAGGAAGTCGGCAGCACGACCAAACAGGGCGCCGCATCCACCTTCCTTTACGATACGCTTACACGGTTACACAGCAGTCTCGGTTACACACGGGAGGATTATCTGATCCATCTGGCAGACAGCTTTATGCTCTCCGCGGACAATGCCCACGCGGTCCACCCCAACCATCCGGACAAGGCGGACCCATCCAACCGGCCTTATTTGAACGGCGGCATTGTGCTCAAATTTAATGCAAATCAGAAATACTGCACGGACGGCATATCAGCCGCAATGTTTCGGGAGCTCTGTAACACAGCGGGCGTGCCGGTCCAGACATTTGCCAACCGCTCGGACATGGCAGGCGGTTCCACCCTGGGCAATATCTCTAACACACAGGTTGCGCTCAACACCGTGGACATCGGGCTGCCTCAGCTCGCCATGCACTCGCCATATGAGACAGCGGGCGTAGAGGACACAGGTTATCTGATCCGTGCAGCACAGGTATTCTATTGCTGACGCGCGGGACCCGCGGCTGATATGAGGCTCTGATATGAGCCTTTTTCTATCTGGTAAAATAAAATCAGAAATAAGACTCTACCCGTAAAGGAGGACATTTTTATGGCAATGAAAATCGGAATCATCGGGACAAACTTTATCAGCGACGCCTTCTGCGAAGCGGCAGCCCTGGTACCCGGCGCAGAGCTCTTTGCAGTCTATTCCCGGAAGCAGGAAACCGGGGATGCTTTCGCCGCCAGGCACGGCATTCCCCAGGTGTATACAGACTACGAGGAGTTCCTGGACTCCGGCCTGGACGCGGTGTATGTTGCATCCCCTAATTTCGCGCACTGCGCTCAGACGCTCAAGGCTCTGAATCACAAAAAACATGTGCTGTGCGAAAAGGTCATGGCGGTCAATGAGCAGGAAGTCTGCTCCATGATCGACTGTGCCCGCCAAAATAATGTAGTCCTGCTGGAGGCAATGCGCCCGGACTTTGATCCCGCCTATGACCTGATCGAACAGAATCTCCCGCGGATCGGTAAACTGCGCCGAGCTTCCTTTGAGTTCTGTCAGTATTCCAGCCGTTACGACAGCTTCCTGGAAGGCATCATCCAAAACGCTTTCAATCCGGATCTCGGGAACGCTGCGCTCCTGGATATCGGCGTTTACTGTATCCATTCGCTGGTGCGCCTTTTCGGAGCCCCGAAAAATGTAAAAGCATTTTCTACAAAATTGTCAAACGGTTTCGACGGGAGCGGCATTGTACTCATGGAATACGAAGACATGACAGCCGAAGCCGTATACTCAAAAATCGCTGTCTCCGTAACCCCCAGCGTCCTTCAGGGAGAGGACGGCTCGATCATGATCGACTACATCAGTAAGCCGGAGTCAGTGAGCCTCCGCCTCAGAGAAAGCGCACGCGACACGCTGACAGGCGGGACTCTCGAAAAGCTGCCCTATACACCTGTGAAAAACAATATGATTTTTGAAATTCAGGAATTTTTAAAACTGATTGAAAAGAAAGAAGTGAATCACAAATATCTGAAATATTCCCTGGACACGATCCGGGTACTTGATGAAGCAAGACGCCAGACAGGGATCCGGTTTTAAAGTTTAATGCTTTTACACTTTCAGTATTTCTGTTTTTCCCATATACAGGCAGAGGCACAGAAAAGCTTTTGTTCTATCCTGTGCCTCTGGTCCTATCCTGTACATCTGATCCTTTTCTCATGATCCGGAGCATCTTTCTCTCAAAAAAACGCCCGCAAATTTAAAGAGTCTCCATCAGCTTCTTCCAACGGACATTCTCCTTCATAAACCCGAACGCATCTTCATCTTTAAAACACCGGATCAGGTTCTGCTTCATCTTTGCCGTAAGATCAGCTTCCTCTTCTTTAAACGCCAAATGTCCATACAGCGGTGAATCAGTAAAATCTCTGATCCTTTCAACACTGGAAAGCATCTTTTCCGCCGTATCCGCTATTGTCTTTTCATCTTTTTCCACGACGGCAAGATCAAGCCTTCCCGAAATCTCATAATATCCTCCCATCTCAAAAAGCTGTGCCAGCCCAGCCTGCTTCTCCACGTAATAGCGCGCTTTTTCCATATCTTCATCCCGGACCGCAAGCATATACATACTGTTGAAGATCATGCTGATCATCTGATAATCAGCAAGCAAAAGCTCCTCATACGCTTTGTATGCCTCCTGCACACGCCCTGTTTTCCCGAAAACAAGCGCCTGCATCCGTTTTCTTTCCGGATTCTGCCGGGACATATATTCCAGACACTTTTCCGCCTCTTCGTACTGCTCTTTTCTCAGCCAGAGATTATATAACGACTCAGCAGCCTTATACCGGATATCTTCGTTTTTGCTTTCCAGCGCCCTAGTATAGCACTCCGTAATAAACAGGTCATATTGCTCCGGTTCCTTCACTTCCCCGAAAATACGGTGTGCATCCAGCATCAATGCCAGCTGCCATGCCAACTGTTCGGAATTGGGGTATTTCTCCAGCATTTTTCTGATAAATACAAATGCTTCTTCATAAGAATGATTTTTAAATTTTTCATCAGCTTCACTCATGATCTGCCTGATCTCTTCATCTGTCAGCTCTCCCCGAAAAGACAGCAGCGTGTCCAACGAAATATCCAGCAGCCTTGCAATCGGCGCCAGAAGCATGATGTCGGGATAAGAATTTCCATTCTCCCATTTATTAACAGCCGGCGGTGTCACGCCCAGCCGCTTTGCCATTTCCTCCTGCGTCATGTTCCTTTCTTTTCTATATTTCCGTATTGTTTCTCCAATCTGCATATACAGCGCCTCCTCTTTAATGATCACGCATCGACCTTTGCTGATCTCATCATAACAGACCGTGACACTTTTCACAATTGAGCAGGCATTATGTTGGCAGTATATAAAATTAACTATTGCTCATGTTCAATACACAGCTCATCTCATGCCACTCTTCTCCGCCCCAGCCGGATGCAGAGATGCCATGATCCTGAAAGCCCATCTTCTCATACATCCCCACCTTATTTCCCAGACAGGTCAGGATCAGCCTCTTCCTGCCGCGCCGGGCTTCCCGCCGCTTATACTGCCGCATGATCTCGCTTGCCAGCCCCTGCCCGCGGTACTCCGGCAGCACATCCAGGCCAAGAAGCATAATATTCACCCCCTGAGGTTCATGCAGCCCTGCATCCGTAAAAAACTCATCTCTAAACACCTGCTCATCCGTGGAAAGGCCATTTAAAAATCCGGCAATCCTCCCTGTCGCTCTGTCTACTGCCACAAGGAACAGATCCGGTACTGCCGCCACTCTTTCATGCATCATTTTCACTGTGCACGCCTCATTCGGCGGGAAGCAGACCCGTTCGATCTCCGCCGCCTGCCCCGCCTCTTCTGGGCGGATATCCCGAAATTCAAATTTCTCATACAGTTCATTTACAGTCATTGTCTCGTCTCCTCTGTACCAAAATGCTTTTCTTCTCACATTCTTCCTTCTTCCTGTATCCTGTGCCCCATTCAGTATAACTTTATCCCATCCAGTATAACTTTATATAGAAGATTTGTATATCCTCTTTCCCGAAACCCCCGTTTCTCTTTTAAAAGCAGGGAATGTCCCCATTGCACCGCTTGTTATTTACTGTTGATCTAACGGTTGCAGATTTATATTCCAATTATTTATATTTTCAAATTTAATTTTCAGTTTTTTATTCAATTTATATATTTTTATCTGATTTTATATTGACATTTTTAGTTTCTTGAGGTATTATAAACACATCAAAAGAAAAGGAGGACGGACCACCAAAAACTTAATTTTAATCCTGAAAATAATAGAAGAAAAGAGGTATAGTCCAATGGGATATTAATTCACAAACGGAAAACACTATTTGAAAAAATAGTTTCAGATAGATATCATTTAAATAAGGAGGTTAAACCAATGGATGGAATAAGCTGAAAATCCACTGTACAGAAGGAAAGGTACAGTGGATTTTTGTTATCTTTCATTTTACTGTCCACACACATTTACATCTGTCTTGTCAATCTTAACAACTCCTTTTCTACTACAATATATTTATGGTTAATACCCCTTACAGCCAGTAAGGAATTACCCATCTTGTTGCTTAAGCTGTTAGAATGA
>CALWDM010000084.1 GCA_944376695.1 uncultured Mediterraneibacter sp.
GATACCTATTTTTCAACCTGTATAAAATTTTCAATGTTTATCAATTTAGCCTTGACTTTTTATTTGCAGGCTTGTTGACCACGGATGCCCTGCCGTCGGATAATAATATTCCGGCACGTCAAAGCAGGTCACGATCTTTATAACTCCGGGGATCTTCTCCGCTTCAGACGTATCAATGGACTTCACATATCCGTGGGCGATCGTGGAATGCATGACTTTTGCCACATACGCATCGCGGCCGCACAAATCGTCCGTGTATTTCGCCCGCCCTGTCACCTTTTCAAAAGCATCCACTCTCTTTACGCTCTTCCCGACTGCATGCTCCCGTTCCAATGCCTTTTTTACCGGGTGTTCTTTTTCCGGTACCTCCGTTCTCTCTGCTCTTCTCTCCTCCATAAATCTCACCTCCGGTCTAAGTAAGGTCGATTTCTTTTCCTTTTACATACTTCGCGCGGATCTCCCTCTCGTCCGCCAGATAGATCATCCGCTCCAGCCTGCTCCTGACATCCAGCGGCTGGGGATGCTTAAGCCGGGAATCATCCAGAACGACTGCGTCAAATTCATCCCCTTTCTCAAAGCTCCCCGCCTTTCCGAAGAAAGCGCCGCCGCCCTTTGTCGCCATGTAGAACACCTCCTCTGCGGTCAGCGCTTCCAGACTGTCATCCGTCAGCCGCCATCTCAGCTTGGAGGACTGGACCGCATGCGCCATGGCGCGGAACAGGTTCTCCGTGGAGCCTCCCGCCACGTCGCTCCCGATCCCGACGTGAAGCCCCCGCTCCAGGAATGTGCGCACCGGCGCGATGCCCGAGGAGACATTCATGTTGGACTCCGGGCAGTGGGCGATGAAAACACCGTTCTCCTTCATCCTCTCGATCTCCTGCTCCCCGCTGTACACACAGTGGGCCATCACGGTCGGGCAGTCCGCGCCGAAGAGCCCGAACCGGTCGTACGCGTCCCCGTAAAATCCAGCCCAGGGGCAGAGCTCCTTTACCCATGCGATCTCCACCTGATTCTCCGAGAGATGGGACTGGAGAGGCAGCCCGTAACGCATCTGCAGCTTCTTCAGCTCTTCCATCAGCTCATCCGTACAGCTCGGGGTGAACCTGGGCGTCAGGATGGGACGGGTATTTTGATATTTCCTGTGCAGTACATCTCTGATCCACTCCAGAGTCTCCCCCGCGGATTCCTCAGTTTCTTCTATAATATAGTCCGGACAGTTCCGGTCCATGTTGACTTTCCCGATCATGGTATCCAGCCCGGTCTTTTCCATCATATCCATCAAAAGCAGCGTAGCCGGACTGTGCACTGTCCCGAATATGCAGGCTCTTGTGGTCGCGCTCCTTCTCATATTGTCGGCAAAAATCTGATACGCCTTCCGCGCATACTCCAGCGACTCGTATTTCGCTTCCTCCGGGAATGTATTTGTCTCCAGCCATTCCAGAAGCTCCATATCCATCCCAAGCCCCCGGAAAGAATACTGGGGCGCGTGGATATGCAGGTCCACCAGTCCCGGTATGATCAGGCAGTCCCCGTGATCATGGATCGGATTTCCGCCCATCCTGAACGGAAGCGTCTGGTACACTCCCTCAACCTGCCCGTCCCGGCAGACAAGATATCCGTGCTCACATATGTTCAGTTCCTTCTGATTCTTACTGTATACGATATTTCCTCTTAAAATAAAAACAGGTCCATTCATCGGTCTTCCTCCTCTTTCCTCTCCCATATGCAGACCGGCGCGCTCCGCCGCCCGCATACTTATAGTCAGCCGTTTCCGGCGGCTGGTAGAGACGTTCAACCGATTATGAACCTATATAAGTACGTGATAATTTTCTCTATGCAGTTATGGTAACACCGGATAAAATGTGTGTCAATATCAAACCCGCTCCAGCATCACTTCTACGACGCCTCCGCAGACCATCCCTTCATCCTCCGCGGCTTCCATTGTCAGGTCTTCCCTGCACACCTGGAATAACGGCGCGCCCGCCCGCATCATAAGGAGCGCCTTCTGGATGATCTCGCTCTCCACACATCCGCCGCCGATCGTATCCACCGTGCTGCCGTCCTCCCGGACCAGCATCTTCGTCCCCACTCCCCGGGGAGCAGACCCCTTCCTGGAAATGATCGTCGCGAGCACAGCCTTCTGTTTCCCATCTGTCAGCGCTTCCAGAAGTTCATCGGAATATCCGCTGCCCCGCTCCCTGCCGTTTTTGATCTGGATGATCTCCGCCATAATGGAAACCGCGATCTCCTCCGGCGTCTCCGCACTGATCTTCAGCCCTATGGGCGTGTGCACGCTGTCAAGTTTTTCCTGATCCACACCGTTCTGCGCGAGCTGGTCTTTCACGACAGCCACTCTCCGCCTGCTGCCCATCATACCTGCATACGCATATTCTTTTCCAAGGACCGCTTCCAGACATTCCGAATCATAGCGGTGCCCTCTGGTCACGATCACGAACCAGGTATCCGGATCCCCCGCGATCTGTGCAAGCCCCCCGCGGAACGTCTCGCAGAGGACATGATCCGCGCCTGCTGCCCTTGCATTGTCCGCAAACTTCGGGCGGTCCTCCAGCACGGTCACTGTAAACCCAAGCATCTTTCCCAGACGGATAATTGGCATGGACACATGCCCCGCCCCGCAGACGACCAGTTTCGGTGCGCTTCTGACACGCTCCCGGAACACACGGACAGGCGTGCCGCAGGCATCAGGGCCGGCGATCAGCCGCTTCTCCCCTGCATGCTCTCCTTCAAGGACTGTCTCTGTCCAGATCTCTCCCTGTCCTTCTTTGATCGCTTTTGCCAGCTGTACATAAAACTGTCCCATAGATTTCCTCCTGTGACAAAGAGCAGCACCTGCCTGATGCTGCTCTTATTTCTGATATCCCAAAAATATTTCTTCCGCTATTCAACTGTGACCATCGATCAGCTATCTACACTGCCAGCCTTGCCAGCACGTCCCTGAGCAGTTCGTAGAAGCGCTCAAAGGAATCCAGCGGCACATGCTCGTCCGGTGTGTGCACGTCATACAAGGTGGGGCCCACTGCAATGGCGTCGAGCCCCGGGATCGCCTCGGTGAAAAGCCCGCATTCCAGTCCTGCGTGGATTGCCTCAAGCTTCAGCTCCTTGCCAAAGAGCTCGCGATAGCTCTCCAGGAATACCTCGCGGATCCTGGATTCCTCCGCGTAGCTCCAGCCCGGGTATTCCCCGCTGTACTCCGCCGTGAAGCCGAATGTGTCCGCCAGAGTCCGGAAGCGCGCCTTCGTATCTTCCTGAAGAGACGCCACAGAAGAACGCGGGGATACGACAAAGACAAGCTCATCCTCATCCGCCCTTGTCACACCGATATTGGAAGAGGTCACCACAAATCCGTCCATGTGGAGATTGCGGCTGAACACTCCGTTTGGCGTAAGACGGAGCGCGCCCACAAATGCCTTTGCATCTTCCTGCGGCACCGCTGATGCGATCCTTCCGTCTTCCACCGAGATCTCACAGGCGAAATCCGGCTCATAGGGCGTGATCTCGTCTGCCATATCCTTTGCCAGCGCGCATGCGAGTTTTTCCGCCTTCTCCGCTTCTGCTTTGTCCGCATAGATCAGAGATGCCTCACACTCCCTTGTGATCGCGTTGTCCTTTGTCCCACCGGCAAAGCTTACGAGCTTTCCGTCTGTATTCCTCATCAGATGATCCGCCATGCGCGCCATCAGCAGGTTCGCATTCTGTCTCTCCTTGCTGATATCCATGCCGGAGTGTCCGCCGAGAAGCCCCTCGATCTTAACGGATACAAGGCTTCCCTCAGCAGCCTCTCTCTTGACCGGTCTTGTAAACTGGATGCGAAGGCCGCCGGCGCAGCTGATCGTTGCCACACCCTCTTCCTCAGAGTCCATGTTGATCATCGTGCGGGCTGTGATCAGGGATTTGTCCAGAGCCTGGGCGCCGTTAAGCCCGACTTCCTCTTCTGTCGTAAATACACATTCCACTGGCGGATGCTGAAGCTCTTCATCATCCAGCACCATCATCATCAGGGCAACCGCCACGCCGTTATCCGAACCGAGCGTCGTGCCGTTCGCCCAGAGAACGCCGTCTTTTACGACCAGGTCGATCCCGTCCTTCTCAAAATCATGCTCCACGCCCGCGCGCTTGTCGCACACCATATCAAGATGTCCCTGGAGCATGACCGGAGCTTTCTCCTCCGCTCCTTTGCTGCCGTCTTTTTTGATGATGACATTATACGCCTTATCCTGATATACCCACAGCCCCCTGTCTTTTGCGAATTTGACAAGGTAGTTGCTGATCTCTTTCTCATTTCCGGATCCTCTCGGGATCGCGCTGATCTCCTCAAAAAAGTGAAATAATTTTTCCGGCTTGTAACCTGTGAGCTTATACTCCATTGACTTTCCTCTTTTCTATATGATTTTTATGCAGGTATGCATTGCAGCTGTCACTCTTACCTGCGGATTTGATTATAACAGATTTGACTCTGCTTTTCACCATTTTCTTTGACTATTCTATGCGGACTATTCTATGGGCTATTCTATGCCCGCAAACGCGCAAATCACAGCGATCACAATCGACGGCAGCATATTCGCCGCCTTGAACTTTCTGCCCCAGACCAGGTTCACACCCACACAGAAAAAATGTCGTACTTTACTCCTTCTCTTTTAATCTTGGCAGATTCCACCGGTAATATGCCGCGAGAACACGCATCACTATAACCACAGCCATACCCGCTGCCATTGCTGTTACAAGGTCTGTCCTCTGGCTTAAATACGCGCAGGCCACCGCCCCTGCGATCGACGCGCAGGCGTAGATATGACGGACAAAAATGTACGGCGGGACGCCTGCCATGATATCCCACATCAGCCCGCCGCCCACTCCTGTGATGGTCCCCAAGAATACGAGGAGAAAGAGATTATCCCCATATCCCTGCCGGATACCGGTGCTCACTCCCACCACGGTAAAAATCCCCAGCCCGGCAGTATCCATTGCCAGCATGATCTTTTCATAGATGCCGTGCGACTTCTCCTGTACGGAAATCTTTCCAAAATACATCCCTGCAAAAAACAGGCATGATGTGACAGCAGCAACGGCCACATAGACCGGATGCTGAAACACGGCGGGCGGGATGACGCCCAATATAATGTCTCTTGTCATCCCGCCCCCGACTGCTGTCAGCACACCTAACACGCACACGCCAAAAATATCCATTGATTTCCGGACGCCGACCATCGCCCCTGAAGCCGCAAAGGCGATGGTCCCAATTATTTCAAGAGTAAAAATGATACTTTCCTGTAACCCCATACTTCATGATCTCCTCCTGCCAGTTACATCTATTCTATCATAAAAATCCTAGGAAAGTCATTACTCTGCATCAGTAAATTCATAACCATGCTTTTCGTTATATTTTTTGATGATAAAGTAAATCGGTACGATGATCACCAGCGCTCCCAGTCCAATCACCAGTCTGACCGGATCGGAATTGTAAAGAAGCCAAATACTTACCAAGATGGCTATGATCGGAATCGTATACCCAAAGGGCACTTTAAACGTGGACTCCATTCCTCTGCGCCTGAATACAATGATAGACAGGCATGTGGGGATATACTGCGTAAATCTGGAGATCACGCTGATCGCGGCAAGCTGAGTGAAAGTCCCTGAAAGAGCCAGCGGGATCACCAGAACCGCTGAGATCACGATCGCCACAACAGGAGTCCCCCGCTTGCTCATTTTCTTAACGATTGGCGGAAGCATCCCTCTTTCCCCCAGCGCCAGACATCCGCGGGGCACGAAGATTGAATTCGCCGCGTTGATGCCTCCGATGGAAATCAGTGTTCCCACTGTTACAAGCGTACCTCCGGCGCTTCCCATAAATGTGGACATTGCATCCACTACCGGCGTCTCTGTCCCGGAAAGACCACTTCCAAGAATCCCGATGCTCACAAACTGGAGCAGGATATAGATCAAGGAGACGCATCCGATTGCAACTGCGATGGCAATGGGAAGGTTTTTCTTCGGATTGTCCATCTCCTCTGAAGCCCCGGCGATCGCCTCAAATCCTGTAAAGGCATAGAAGATCAGTATCGCCGCCTCAGCAAACGTGGCAACGGACAGGTTCTCAGGGACGACAGGCTGGAAATTGCTTCCTTTGATAAAGAAGATGCCTGCCGCGATGAAGATGATAATGGGAGCCAGCTTTCCCACGGTCGCCACATTGTTTACATATTTCGCAACATCAATGCCAATATAATTTACCAGACTCAGAACAACAATCAGCCCCACAACGATGGCATTGCGCAGAACACCATCCGACACTTCCGGGAAAACGGCTGATAATGCAGTCACAAACCCTACCGCCATGGTTGCCCATGAGATGAGCTGTACCACATATTTCATGAAGCCGACTTCAAAGCCTGCAAAGTTTCCAAAGGCTTCCTTTGCATAAATGTAAGCTGCTCCGTTTGATTTGAACAGGCCGGCAGCTTCCGCAAAACAGAGGGCCAGCGATCCTGCCAGAAGTGTAATGAACAAAAATACAAACAGGCTGCTTGTTCCCCCAAGGTCATATGCCTGCCCCGGCAGGAGAAAGATTCCCGAACCAATGATCGCGTTCATGCCGAGCAGGATGATGCTGATAAGACCCTCTCTCCACGCTGATCTTATGGGTTGCGTTATACCTGGGAGCCTGCTGCATATGCTGGAGATAGGCCTTCATCTGAGAGCCGATGTCCTGACAGAGCGTGCCGCCAAAAGCGACATTGATCGCCTGCATCCCTTTGCAGATGCCGAAAATGGGGATGGAAAGCTCATCGCCCGCCTGTATCACAGCCAGAAAGAAGCGGTCCACCTCGCTCATTGTAAAGCCCTGCTGCAAAAGGGGCTGCTCGCCGTACAGCAGAGGATCGATGTCCCATCCTCCGGACAGAACAATGCCGTCAAGCCCTTCCACCTGGGCTTTCACATCCTCAAGGTCTGACAGAACCGGGAGCATCACCGGGACACATCCTGCTTTCTCCAGACTTTCCACATAATCATTGTTGACATATGCCCGGTAGATTCCCGGCATCATGCCGGAATCCATGATCAAAACGTTTGCGGCTATGCCGATCTTTGGTTTCTTCATTTTTCCCTCCTTTTTGTAAATAAACCTTATACTCTTGTTTTCCCTATCATGAGATTTAATATTTCAATATCCGTCTGTCTCATCCCCTCTCTTCCCACATGTCCTACCGCTTTCACTGTATCTTCCGCCGACTCCATGACCAGACCGTCTCCCGCCTCAAAGCGGATTCCTTTCATTGCCATGTCATGGCCGAGAAAGGCTGCCTGTAGGGCAGAATAGATCTTGGACGCACAGCTTGGTTTCGCTCCATAAGGTAAAATCGTCGCACCAATGTGACGTTAATGATTAAATCAATCTGAAAAGATTGATTTTTTTGTGCGCTTGAGTTTCCGCAAACTGCATTGAAAAGATAGATATGTCCTCTCCAAGTACCAATCTGCCGTTTTTTTGAGAGTTC
>CALWDM010000085.1 GCA_944376695.1 uncultured Mediterraneibacter sp.
ATCATAAGAAAGAAAAAATCGCTACACCACAGCCTCCGCAGGCCATCGCGCAGCGATTTTGTTCAATCTGGATTTGTCGAGAAGCCTGGGAGTGAGTAAAGCGGACGAAAACACCGAAGCGGAATACGTCCTCGACACATTTGTTCCGCGGTTTTCGGACGTTTTTTCGCCTCCTGTCCTCACACACAAATCCAGATTTACAAAGGCGTGCTCAGGTATTTTTTGGGCGTCATCCCCTTGTACTTCTTAAAGGTCTTGATAAAGTAGCTTACATCATTGAATCCGCAGCTCATCCCGATATCTGCGACGGAGCTGTTGGAGGTGGCGAGCTTGAAGCATGCCTGCTCGATCCGGTAGTAATTCAGATAATCGATGGGAGTGCGGTGAGTCATTTCCCGAAAATAGCGGCAGAAGTATTTGGAATTCATTCCCGCTGCTTTTGCCAGATCATCCAGCGTGATGCAGTCTGGATAAGAATTTTCGATCACTTCAAGAGCTTTTTTGAGGTGCTCGATTCGCCGGCCTTCCTTTGTTGAAGCATCCTCGGCCGCAGTGTAATAACCATGCTCAAGGATGTACCCGAAAAATTCGTAGAACGCCCCGATCACGAATAATTCATGTCCCTCAGCCCGGCGCTTCATCTGCCCGAACATACGGCTCGTAATCTGCTTCAGACCATTGTCATGTGAGGAAAAATGATTCAAGATCAAAATGGAATCGCTGCGGATCTTTTTCAGAAGACGTTCGCCGGCAAGGCTGGAAGTCATCAGTGAATCCAGGTTAAAAACGATGCACTCATAGAGGCAGTTCTTTGGGATTCCTCCGTGCAGCAGCCCGCCTTTTACGAAGATGATCTCCCCTTCCCTGGCGAGGAATTCTTCTTCGCTGATCGTCATGAGAAATTCTCCTTTTAATATGCGGATAATCTCATATTCAATATGCCAGTGATACGACATCTCATACCTGGGGTGCGTCGGGCCGACGTGATAAAACTCCATTGGAAAGTCAAATGTCCCATGCTTCTTTTCTTCCCGGTAATTTATGTATTTCATAGCTTCTGTTCCTTTCTCATATGCTGTATTGACCGCAGATATAAAACAGATGCAGTATATAAAAGTGAATATCGTTATATTTTTATTCTATTATATCACGAGACAAATGAAAAAAACAGTATTATAATAATAACCAGGATATAAATCTTACAAAGCCAGAGAATAGGAGGAATGTTACTATGGCAGAAAGCAGATACGTAGGTTCTTATCCGGTGATCGGCATCAGACCTACCATCGATGGAAGAAAAGGTGTTCTCGATGTAAGAGGCTCTCTGGAAGAGCAGACAATGAATATGGCGAAAAACGCCGCGAAACTGTTCGAGGAAAATCTGAGATACTCAAACGGCGAGCCGGTGAAGGTTGTTATCGCTGACTCCACGATCGGACGTGTGGGCGAGAGCGCTGCATGTGCGGACAAGTTCAGAAAAGAAGGCGTTGATATCACACTGACAGTGACACCGTGCTGGTGCTACGGCTCAGAGACAATGGATATGGACCCGCAGACGATCAAGGCTGTATGGGGCCTGAACGCGACAGAGAGACCGGGCGCTGTATATCTTGCGTCCGTACTTGCTACACACGCGCAGAAAGGACTTCCGGCGTTCGGTATCTACGGACATGACGTACAGGATGCTGACGATATGACGATCCCGGAAGACGTGAAAGAAAAACTGCTGAGATTCGGCCGTGCCGCGGTTGCAGCCGCTTCCATGAGAGGAAAGTCATGGCTGCAGATCGGTTCCGTTACAATGGGTATCGGAGGATCGATCATCGACCAGGACTTCATCGAGTCCTATCTTGGCATGCGCGTTGAGTCTGTGGATGAGGTTGAGATCATCCGCCGCATGACAGAGGGAATCTACGATGAGGCTGAGTACCAGAAAGCGCTTGCATGGGCAAAAGAGAAATGCCACATTGGATTTGACAAGAACCCGGAACACCTGCAGAAATCACAGGAAGAGAAAGAAAAACAGTTTGAGTTCGTTGTGAAGATGGCAGTAATCATCAAAGACCTGATGCAGGGCAACAAGAACTTCCCGGAGGAGCTTTCCGAGGAAGCGATCGGACACAATGCGATCGCGGCTGGTTTCCAGGGACAGAGACAGTGGACAGACTTCTATCCGAACGGAGACTTCGCAGAGGCAATGCTCAACTCCTCCTTCGACTGGGACGGAGCCCGCGAGCCGTACATCCTGGCTACGGAGAACGACGTGCTCAACGGTCTTGGGATGCTGTTTATGAAACTCCTCACAAACCGCGCTCAGATGTTCGCAGACGTCCGTACATACTGGAGCCCGGAGGCTGTCAAGAGAGTGACAGGCTATGACCTTGAGGGCGTTGCGAAAGAGAACGGCGGTATCATCCACCTGATCAACTCCGGCGCATGCTGCCTTGACGCAAACGGCGCTGCGAAAGACGAGAACGGCAACGGCGTTATGAAAGAATGGTGGAATGTGACAGAGGAAGACCAGCAGGCGATCATGGACGCGACCACATGGAACATGGCTGACCTCGGATACTTCCGCGGCGGCGGATACTCCAGCCGTTTCGAGACGAAGGTGCAGATGCCGGCTACCATGATCCGTCTGAACCTTGTAAAGGGCTTAGGGCCGATGCTTCAGATCGCAGAGGGCTGGACAGTGGCGCTCCCGGAGGAGGTATCCGATACACTCTGGAAACGTACAGACTACACATGGCCGTGTACATGGTTCGCTCCGAGATGCGACGGCAAAGAGGGCGCGTTCAAGTCAGCTTATGACGTAATGAACAACTGGGGCGCAAACCACGGCGCGATCTCCTACGGACACATCGGCGCTGACCTGATCACATTCGCATCCATGCTCCGCATCCCGGTTGCCATGCACAACGTACCGGCGGAGAAAATCTTCCGTCCGGCGGCATGGAACGCATTCGGAATGGACAAAGAAGGCGCTGACTACAGAGCCTGCGCAAACTACGGCGCGCTTTACAAACCGTACAAATAATTACAGAGACCAGTATATCAGACAGAAAGCACGAAAAGAAAGGAGAGGGTTGAAAGCAGAACTTTCAACCCTCTTGTCAGAATGTTGGAGGTTAATATGGAGAAAAAAGTATTGGCATTTGACTTTGGCGCTTCCGGCGGCAGGGCGATGTGCGGGACTTTTGACGGAGAGAAGATCACAATTGAAGAGCTGCACCGTTTTTCCAATGACCCGGTCATCCTGAACGGGACAATGTACTGGGATGTGCTCCGCCTTTTCTTTGAGATCAAGCAGGGGCTTATCAAAGCGAAGAAGTGCGGGAAGATCGAGAGCATCGGCATCGATACATGGGGCGTGGACTTCGGGCTGATCGATAAGGAAGGAAGGCTCCTCGAGAACCCGGTGCATTACCGCGACAACCGCACGGCAGGCATGCTTGAAGAGAGTTTTCAGATGATCGGGAAAGAAAGATTCTATGAGATCACGGGCAATCAGTTCATGGAGATCAATACGGCATTCCAGCTCCTCTCTCTGCTGAAAAACCGGAAAGACCTGCTGGACCGCGCGGATAAGATGCTCCTTATGCCGGACCTGTTCAACTATTTCCTGACAGGAGAAAAGAAGGCAGAATACTCGATCGCTTCCACAACGCAGCTCCTTGACGCGAAAAAGGGCGAGTGGTCTGACGAAGTGATCGGAGCCCTGAAGATCCCGGGGCATATTTTCCCGGAGATCGTCCCGACAGGGACAAAGGTCGGAGAACTGACGGAGGAGATCTGTACGGAGCTGGGGCTTGATAAGATCGATGTCATGGCTGTCGCGGGGCATGACACGCAGAGCGCTCTGGTCGCAGTCCCGGCGTCGGAGGAAGACTTTATTTTCTTAAGCTGCGGCACATGGTCCCTTCTGGGAACAGAGCTGGCAGAGCCGATCATCAATGACAAATCAGAGTACTACAATATTACAAATGAAGGCGGGTATGGACGGAAGACTTCTTTCCTGAAGAATATCATCGGCCTGTGGTGCATCCAGGAGAGCCGCCGCCAGTGGATCAGGGAAGGCCAGGAGTACGGGTTCGGCGACCTGGAGATCATGGCGAAAGAAGCGCCGTCGCTGAAGTCGTTTATCGATCCGGACGCGCCGGAATTTACTCCCGCAGGGGATGTGCCGGGCCGGATTAGAGAGTTCTGCAGGAGGACAGGGCAGCCGGCGCCGGAGAGCATCGGGGAAGTGGTGCGCTGCATCAATGAGAGCCTTGCCATGAAATACCGCCATGCGATGGAGGAGATCAAAGACTGTACCGGAAAAGATTACCAGACGGTTTACATGGTGGGAGGCGGCACGCAGAGCGCGCTTCTGTGCCAGTTTACGGCAAATGCCTGCGGATGCCGCGTGAGCGCGGGACCGGTCGAGGCGACAGTGCTCGGGAATGTGGCGCTCCAGCTCATGGCTTCCGGAGATATCGGTTCTCTCGGCGAGGCGCGCGGGATCATCCGGCGGTCACAGGATATCCGGACTTATGAGCCTCAGGACACAGCGGCGTGGGACGAGGCATATGAGAGATTTAAAAAGATATTGGTATAAAAGCTTGACTTGTCAAAGTGCTGTATGTTTTAATAAAAACAGTAGTTGTGCTGAACGAAATGCACAATAAACGGTACGCAACTCTCTGAAAGGAGTAATTATGGCAGCAACGATTCGCGATATCAGAGACAGGACCGGATTATCCCTGGCGACGATCTCCAAGTATCTGAATGGAGGGAATGTCCTTCCGGGAAACCGGAAACTGATCGAAGAGGCGATAGACGCACTGCACTATGAGGTGAACGAGCTGGCGAGAGGGCTTGTCACGAAACGGACCAAGACGATCGGGGTGCTGGTTTACGACATACAGTGTCTCTTTGTGGGAAATATGCTGCATTATCTGGGGCAGGAGCTTCACAAAAACGGGTACGGGATGCTGATCTGCGACTCGTGCAACAATGAGGAGATGGAGAAGGAAAACCTGCAGTTCCTCTTAAGCCGAAAGGTAGACGGGATTCTGGTATTTGCGGTGAGTTTGACCGGGACCTTCCTCGGGCCGGCAAAAAAAGCGGGCGTGCCGGTAGTCCTTCTCGACAGGGCTTTCCGCGGTGAGGAAGTGGACTGTGTGGAAGTGGATAACCATACCGCGGTATTCCGGGCGGCCCAGATGCTGATCGAGAACGGACACCGGAGGATCGCTCTTGTGGCGTCAGATGTTGAGTATACCGGTCTGGAGAGGAAGAAAGGGTACGAGGAAGCTCTTCGGACATATGGGATCTCTGTCCCTGAGGAATACCGGGTGAACGGCAGGCATTCCTTCGAACTCGGATACCAGGGGATGAAAGGGCTGCTGGCATTGGATATGCCGCCCACGGCAGTGATTCTGAGCAATTATGATACGACTCTGGGCGGGATTCTGGCAGTGAATGAGTCGGATATGAACTGCCCCGAAGACGTTTCGATCATCGGGTTTGACGACCTGCTCATGTCCAAAGTGATCCGTCCGAAACTGTGGATCGTCTCGCAGCCCATGCGGGAAATGTCGATAAAGGCGGTGCAGGTACTCCTGGCAAGGATCGACCATCTGGAAGAAAGCGGGCCTGTGAGAGTCAGTTTTACCGCCTCCATACGGCGGGGAGATTCAGTCAGGAAGCTTTTGTAAATTTGGTAAACTGCACAAATCATTCTCATACAGCGGAAGAAAAAACAGGACTGATATGGCAGAATAACGAAAGCGAACCGGTTCGCTCCTTAATGGCTATGAATTATTGACAAAGGCGGCGGCGAGTTGTATAATTTGACAGGAAAGCAGCTTTACATTTGAAAATAATGTGAAATATGCCTGAAAAATAATAAATAAATTGAATAGGGAAAAGCGAATCGTTACACGAAAAGCGAGGAATGGGGGAATCAGATCAAGTGAGGCGCCATGAATCGAAACTAATGAATCGAAGCAAAAGATGGGAGGAAGAAAAGTGGAAAGTATCAAACAAAATCCTTTGGTGAAAAAGGTGGGATTTAACAGAATCGTGCTGTGCATCGTGCTTCTGCTGATGTACGTTCTGTTCTGTGTCCTGACAGGAGGGGCTTTCTTTGGTATGCGCCGTATTTTAAGCGCCCTCAACTATGCGTACTTCCTGGGATTTTTATCACTGGCAGTTACGTTCGTTATCGCAACGGGAGGCATTGATTTCTCTATTGGACCGGTCATGTTCTGCTGCGCTCTGATCGCGGGCTTCAGCTTCACGATACACGGCGTGCCGATGGGGGCTGCGCTTGTGATCAGCCTGATCGTAGGGCTTGCGTTCGGGATCTTTAACGGATACCTTGTTGCATACTGGAACGTGCCGTCATTTATCACATCGATCGCGAGCATGAACATTGCAAAAGGACTTGCGTCTGTATTCACCAAGACACAGTCTGTAAGCTGGCCGCAGTCAGGCGCTGACGGCGGATGGTTCAGACGCATTGTGACAATGAACGATATCCCGGTAGGTCTGATCATCCTTCTTGCAGTTGCAATTGTCTGTGCCGTTATTCTGAACAAAACAAAGATGGGGCGCTATATCCTTTCTCTTGGAAGCAACAAAGAAGCCGTAAGACTTTCCGGCGTGAACGTAAAGAAATGGGAAATGTCCGCGTATATCCTCTGCGGTCTTCTGGTCGGCATATCAGCGATCTTTTTCGTAGGCGCTTACACGACAGTTCAGCCGGGATACGGCGATACATATAACAACGAGGCAATCGCAGGCTGTGTAATGGGAGGCACCTCAATGGCGGGAGGCCTTGCGTCCATCAGCGGTACGATCATCGGCGTGCTTATCATCTCTCTTCTTCAGGAAGGGATCATGGCTCTTGGCCTGGATAAGAATCTTCAGCTTATCATCACAGGGCTCATCGTTATCGTTGCAGTATTCGCCGACGTGGTAGCAAGACGCAGGAAGAATTAAGGACGATACATGGAAATCAGAGAGTGTGATTGAGAAAGGCAAGGGTAAAGAATATGGGCGAAGTTATATTAACAATGAAAGGGATCGACAAATCTTTCCCGGGTGTTCATGCACTGGACCATGTAGATCTGGAAGTCAGAAAAGG
>CALWDM010000086.1 GCA_944376695.1 uncultured Mediterraneibacter sp.
GGGGACAAGTGCATTTTACAGCTTCGGGGCCTGCCCCCGTTCTACTCCCCGAAGTATGATCTGAAAAAGCACCCGAATTATAAATACACGGCTGAAGCCGACAAACAGAAAAACGCTTTTGACCTCGATAAGCTCATAAACCGCCGCAGGCGGCCAGGGCTTAACGAGGCGTGTGAGATGTATGAGGTGGCTGTGCCGGACGATGCGCTCACGGAAGAGGACGAGGACATCCTCAACTATGATGACATCGACGATCCAGACGCCTTTGCATAAATGGGCTTTGGGACAAAGTGTCCCGAAGCTGTAACCTGCCGCCAGTGATGGCGGCTTTTTTCATGGCCGGGGAACACCCGGAGAAATGGAGGCTCTATGCAGTTCTTTTCTTCCGCTATTGATACTTTGCAGACTCTCGTTGTTGCGCTGGGCGCTGGTTTGGGCGTGTGGGGCGTTGTCAACCTCCTGGAAGGTTATGGTTCCGACAATCCAGGTTCCAATGCTCATGTTAGATAAAGAAGTAAATAATCAAAAACAAGAGATAGACTACCAGCACCACACTATTCCGTAAACTGATTTTGAACACGACTATATTGTGTCGTGTTTGTATGATATAATGTAACGCAAGGAGGAGAGAAAAAATGAAAATTGACCGCTTAATTAGTATTATATTTATTTTGCTCCAAAAAGATAAAGTTACAGCTCCTGAACTTGCAAAGCGTTTTGAAGTATCAAGAAGAACTATCAACAGAGATATTGCAGACATTTGTAAAGTTGGTATTCCAATTGTTACTACACAAGGAAGTGGTGGTGGAATATCCATTCTTGACAGCTACAAAATAGATAAAGCCCTTTTTAACAAAGATGAGTTGCAGGCTATATTTTCTGGATTGCAAGGAATTGACAGTATATCAAAAAGGTCATATCTGGCTAATATTGCCGAAAAACTTTCAAAGAAAAATAATCAAATAGAATCCAATGGCAATATTATTATTGACCTGTCATCTCATGACCAAAAACCGTTAGTACAAAAGATAGAATTGATAAAAATGGCAATTCAAGAAAGCAAGTATATTTCGTTTTTATATTATTCTAAAAAAGGTGAGAGCGCAAGACGGATTGAACCTTATTATCTGATATTCAGATGGTCGGCATGGTATGTTTTTGGATATTGTATGGAAAGGAAAGACTATCGCCTTTTTAAGTTAAGGATAATGTGAAATACCGCTGCTACCACAAGACAAATAAATTGTGCGAATGTGACGGACAGACAAACTATCAGGCGTCAAAGGTTGATGAGGTAATAACAGAGATTATGCACCAGATATTTGCAAACATGAAAGGCGCTCCGGAAGAAGAAAAGTTTAAAGTGATCATGCAGAAGAAAAAGAGGGTATATCAGGCAACGGCGAAGAAGGCTTCATTTAATATAGAGAAGAACAAACGCCAGTTAGAGGTGCTTCAGCTTGAGATTGGAAAAACTCTGTTAGGTGACAGGTGACAGCATCTACTCCCCGGCAGACCTTCAGGAAGCAATTAAAGTTGTAAGGAAACGCATTACTGAGGGTGAAGAGAAACTTGCCGAGATGGAAGAAGCGTTTTTACATCAGGAAGAAACTTTAAAGTCCATTATGCCTGCATACAGAAAATTTAAAAGCTGGGCAGAGGAATTTGATTCTGCAAGCCTTGACCAGAAAAAGATGATTGCATGTCAGCTGTTTGATCGGATATAATTAGGTAAAGATTATACGCTGAACATCAAGGTGAATGTAAGCTACGAGCAGTTCTGCGAAGGCTGGGAAAATCCAGAAACATCGCTGAAATGCGCGGTTTAGAGACACTTTCAGTATAGACGCTATCGACTGAATATATGCTTTTTCGGTGCTATTCGAGTCAATGGGAGAGCATTCGGCTGTTAACCGAAGCGTCGTTGGTTCAAGTCCAACAGGGGGAGCTCACAAAGCCTGTAAATTTAATGTTTATGGGCTTTATTTATTTCCTCGGACAACGGGCCGGGCGGACAAGCCTGCTATGAAAAGCAGGCTTGACTACGTAACCAACGATGATAGCATCCGTTATTCTTTGATCTGCCAGATGATTAAGGAAACGGACGGAGATTATTTCAAGGATGTGAGATTTTTAGATCAGGAACTGATGCATGGCTTCTCTTTGCACTTTTCTGGAGACCTCCACGGATAGCTGCAGCATATCTGGAAAAGATCAGAACAGACCATTGCGGAAAAGGAGGAGGAGTTTATACACCAGGAGCATTTTATAAATCTTATCGGGTGGTCAGTAAGATTTTCCAATCGTTATGGATGATGAGGTCAGCAAAAAATTTTATTAAAAGCAATGATGATATACTTCTATTAACCGGACAGTACCGTATGATGGATGATATACGGAAGATGTGACTGGAGGCGATTGATATGGAACTGCGTGTTCTGAAATACTTTTTGACAGTAGCGGAAGAAGGAAATATTACAAGGGCTGCAGATATTCTTCATATTACCCAGCCGACTTTAAGCCGCCAGCTTATGGAGCTGGAAGCTGAATTGGGAACGGCTCTGCTGATCCGGGGGAAACGGTCAGTGACATTGACAGATGAAGGATTTCTGTTTAAACAGCAGGCGGAAATGATCGTAGAACTCTCCGACAAGCTGGAACATACATTTAAAGACAAGAAGGATGTTGTCTGCGGAACGATCAGGATCGGCGCGGCAGAAGCGGCAGGAGGCCGGGCTCTGGCAGTTTATATGAAAGAATTTCGAGACAAATACCCGGATGTGCAGTTTGACCTCTATAATGGGATGGCAGATAATATTAAGGAGATGCTTGAGCACGGCCTGCTCGATCTGGGACTCGTGCTGGAGCCGATCGATACTGCGAAGTTTGAATACATAAGGCTTCCACACAAAGAAACCTGGGGACTCCTTCTGAGAAAGGATCATGAACTTGCAGAAAAAGAAATGATAACTGTGGAAGATATTCCGCAGTATCCTCTGATTATGCCGGGAAGAGAGAATGCCAAAAATGAGCTTCTCCACTGGATGCAGTGCGAGGAAAGACACCTGAACGTTCCTGCTTATTACAATCTTCTTTCCAATGCCGCTCTGCTGGTTGGGGCCGGGATGGGCTGCGCGGTCTGTCTGGACGGCGCACTGTCTATACATGCGGATCCCGCTCTCTGTTTCCGCCGAATCCTGCCGGAGCATACAACAAGGAGTGTGATTCTGTGGAAAAAGAACCATCTGTTTTCTCAGGTGGCGTCACTTTTCATACAGACGATACAGGAATGTGAAAAATAGCTGAGACATCAGTGGTGAGCGCTGGTGCCACAGCTATTTTTTATACATAGACAAAACGTATCATTTTTTATAGCAGACAGGTATTAGACAGGCAGAACAGAAGAAATTTATAATGGGGATAACAGAAAATAGTCAAAAGGCAGGAGGCAGGGTCACAATGAGATATGCAAAATTAGGAAATTCTGAGTTAAATGTATCGCGCATCTGTATGGGATGCATGGGGTTCGGAGATATGAAGAACGGGCAGCATACGTGGACGATCGATGAGGAACATACCCGGGAAATCATCAGAAAAGGTCTGGAATCCGGGATCAATTTTTACGACACAGCCATCGGATACCAGAGCGGCACAAGCGAGCAGTATCTGGGGAGAGCGCTGCGGGATTATGCAAAACGGGATGAAGTTGTAGTCGCTACAAAATTTCTTCCCCGCACTCCGGAGGAGATCGAACAGGATGTTCCGGCACAGGAACATATTGAACGGATGCTCAACAAGAGCCTGGAAAATCTCGGGATGGATCATGTGGATCTTTATATTTATCACATGTGGGATTACGCAACGCCGCTGCATGATATCATGGAAGGACTGAACGATGTAGTGAAAGAAGGAAAGGCACGATATATCGGTATTTCCAACTGCTTTGCGTATCAGCTGGCAAAGGCCAATGCACTGGCAGAGCGGGAAGGATTTGCAAAATTCATATCCATACAGGGGCATTACAATCTGATTTTCCGTGAGGAAGAGCGGGAGATGGCAAAGCTTTGCCGGGAAGACAATATTGTCATGACGCCATACAGCGCCCTGGCAGGCGGCAGGCTGTCCAAAAAGCCGGGAGAAACCTCAGAAAGATTCCGGGAAGACGATTATGCAAAGCTGAAGTATAACGGGACAGCGGAGGAGGATGGCGTGATTATAGAGCGGGTGGAGGAACTGGCCGGGAAGCGCGGCGTGTCAATGACGGAAATTTCACTTGCATGGCTGCTTACAAAAGTGACAGCGCCCATCGTGGGCGCCACGAAGCTTTCCCATGTGGAGGGGATGACAAAGGCAGTCGATCTTTGTCTGACAAAGGAAGAGATCGACTATCTGGAAGAACCGTATATGCCTCATGCTCTGGTGGGCGTTATGGCGCAGAATACGGCAGAGCAGGCAAGGGAAAAACATGTCTGGCCGGCAGGAAATCAGAAACTGTAAGGGAATAATGCAGGGCTGCTTACTTTTATCTGAAAGGCAATCTGGATTGCATTTTCTGTAAGAGTGTGATATATTATAAACGACATATGTCGAAAATAAAAACGGAGGATGTCTTTATGCCAAGACCGAGAAGATGCAGGCGGGTCTGTTCAGAGCCGGATTATATTCAGTTTTTTCCGGGCGGAATCCCCTGTGATGAGATGGTGATACTTACAGTCGACGAGTATGAGGTGATACGCCTGATCGACCTGGAAAAGCTGACCCATGAGCAGTGTGCGCAGAGGATGGATATTTCCAGGACGACTGTCACAGAGATCTGTGAGAGCGCCAGGGAGAAGATCGCAGACAGTATCGTAAATGGAAAAGAGCTTATGATCAAAGGCGGAAATTACCGTCTCTGTAAAGGAAATGCGTCTGATCTGTGCGGGGAAAAATGCAGAGCTGCGTCTGCTGCGGAGAGCAAAAGGGACATTACGGAAACGAAGGGAGAGCATGTTATGAGAATTGCAGTAACATATGAAAACGGAAATGTATATCAGCATTTTGGGCACACGGAACAGTTTAAAATCTATGATACAGAAGAAGACCGGATCGTCCAAGAGGTGACGGCAGATACGAATGGCAGCGGGCATAGCGCTTTGGCGGGATTTTTGAAAGCGCTCAATGTGGATACGCTGATCTGCGGAGGGATCGGAGCGGGCGCGCAGAATGCGCTTGCCGATGCAGGCATCAGGCTTTACGGAGGGGTTTCCGGTAATGCGGAGGAAGCGGTAAAGGCTCTGCTGGCAGGAAATCTTGTCTTTGATCCGGATATCCGGTGCAGCCATCACGGAGAAGGCGGACATGGAGGCGGTAACGGTCACCGCTGCGGCGGACATGGTAAGGGGCATCGCCACGGCGGGCATGGAGAATGTTAAATGTTCGTGTGCCGCAAAGTACATTCAGGAATTTGACAGACGGCAGCCTCTATTCCAAAATAAAAAGACGGATACGGTTTCTCAATAGGAACCATATCCGTCTTTTTATCTTGTGATCGCTGCCTGTTAGAAGCCGGACGCAATGAGCTGGGAACAAATACTGCGGGCCGGATTGCGCACTCCCGGCACAGGAGAGCGGCAGGGAGTGATTTTCGCTGTCTGTCAGGACAAAAAAGTAAATGAGCAATTATAGGTAAGCGGGGAAACTCAAATCCGCGTATGGCAACATCTACGAGTATGTGTCAAAAGAACAGCCGGGTATTGCGCCGCTGCAGCAGATGCTTAAACCTCTTCTTTCCGGTTCATTTTTCTAAAAACGATGATACCTGCAATGATTACAATGACGCAGATTACGGCAAAGACTACAGAGATTGTCATAAAAGGATTGTTGTTCCCGTCGGTGCTGATGTGCATGATATTATCAGCGGTCTGGCGGAAAGTCTGGCCCATGAATTCTGCGATGCTCAGCTCCAGGTTGTTGTAATTCATATCAAAATAGCTCCAGAATATGGTCTCGGCCTCGTCATCCATAATGGAGTACGCCGCGGAGCCGTAGTACAGATAAAATGTCCCATCCATATCCTCTGAATCGTTTTCGCACGCAAAATAAGCAAAAATCAAATGACCGTTATCTGAGAATGTTTCATGATACATCTGTGCAAGATATTCTTCAGCCGCGGCCTCATTCCATTTTCCGTCAGTCCATACAGACGGATCATACTGCAGGAGTACTACATAAGGCTGGATCCCTGTCTGGGAATAAAAATATTTCAGACCGTCTGTCAGATCGGTGTCATGATCGATAAATCCGAGCTCATCAAGATACCAGTCCGCATGGGAAATGGTTCCGGAGACAGGTGTGCGCTCGGTGCGCGACACTGCGATTTCCGGAGTCTGAGACGAGCTGCTTCCAGGCAGGAGCTGGTTAAAGAACCCTGCAACGACAATGAGCAGGACTATGAGAGAAAAGCAGCCGGTTCCGCCTCTTCTGCCAGGTCCGCCCCAACCGGGGAAACCCCAGTGGAATACAGGGCCGCCCCATCTTCCGCGCGGACCGCCGAAATGAGGACCGCCGAATCCGGGTCCGCCCGGACCTCTGCCTCCGCTGAATCCGCCGCCTGAGCGTCCGCCAAAAGACCGGCCTCCGGAATGTCCTCCTCCGCCATGTGAACCGCCGCCTCTTCCCATAATCAGTTGCTCCTTCCTGTGATGCTGATTTGTTATGCTGCCATTTTCTGCCCGTTGGTGTCTCAACGGCAAAAATGATGATATCTGCTCCTATTATAAAGAATAAGCAGGTAAATAGCAACGGCAAATAGCAACGGTATGCTAACTGTATGCAGTGAAAATAGTGCTTGCAAAAGCAGGATGTTTATGATAGTATATAGGTTATCGTCGGGTGATTTCTCTTGACGGAAATTATATGGCCCCGTGGTCAAGCGGTTAAGACATCGCCCTTTCACGGCGGTAACACGGGTTCGATTCCCGTCGGGGTCATTC
>CALWDM010000087.1 GCA_944376695.1 uncultured Mediterraneibacter sp.
CGAAGCTTCCGGATCCGGACGCCCGCGTTCTCAAAAGTGATGGAATACAAAAGGCTGTCCTCAAAATCCAGCTCCACCGCCTCAAACAGCACCATCTTGTTGGCGTCCGGGATTGCCCCGATATCCGCCGCCTTCAGCTGAAGGAAAGTGCTGGCATCCCCCACAAGGCTCCCAAAACCGTTCTCCCCGCCGAAGGAACTGGTCAATGCCACCGCCGCAATGGTGCCGTTCCCCTGATTGGGCGTAAACTCCCAGACAAACTTATATCCATTGGAGATGGCCATGCTTTCCGTCAGGTTCAGGCTCCCCCTGGCCAGGTTGGCCGTGGAATTCACGTCATTGGAAGCATAGGCCACCGGCAGGTTGTCAGAGCTCTCATACAGCAGTTCCTCATCCTCCGCCAGCGCCTCGGAAAAAAGCAGGATGCCCCCGATCATGTTGGGGCAGATGGGGAGCAGGTTCCCATTCCAGAGCAGGGCATCATCGTACTCCCCGGTGGCGGCGTAAAAGATCCCCATGGGATTTAAACCCAGGATGTTGTTCACCGCCTCGGTGATCATATTCTCCTCCGTGACGGTCTCCACCGCCCCGGTATTTTCATCTGTCAGTTCGATCGTCATAACGCCTTTCAAAACCATAATCTCAATCCTCCCGTTGCTTAAGTGAGTGTGACCGGTCGGCAGAATGCGCCGATCCCAGTCCTTCCCGTCATAGTATCCGCATAGCTTTTCTGTACCAGTTCCATCGTCCCCACATCGACTGCCTCCGTAAAGCCTCTTGCCTGAAGGCCGCTGTTAATGGAGAATAATGCCGCCGATTCCTCAATGTCGATCCTGCCGTCCCAGGCCGCTGCGGCAGCCATAGCCTGGCCGCTGATGGAAGCGATGCAGTCCCCGATCCCCACACTGCCGGAACCGCCCTCCATCCGCAGGTACACGTTGAAGGTATTGGTGATGTTCGGCACGATATTTTCAATCGGATAATACAAGGACAGGATGTGTTTCCCGCTGTGCCAGGTCTCCACCGGATGATGGAGCAGGATCTCCGCGTTGTTCAGTTCAAAGGTCACATAGCAGACCGCCTTCCCGTTCTCCGTCCAGGTTACCGGCAGGCTCACATCCACGGAAATATCCGTGGTCTCTTCCCCGGCAGCGCCATCCTCAGCATCCCCAGCTTCCGCTTCCATCCCGGACGGGTCGTCCTCCGTTCCAGCATTTCCTGCCGCCCCGCTTCCAGTCGAAGGAAACGGGATCACGATCGTACCGCTGGCATTGGCTGACCTTGCGGCCGGATCAGCCGCCACATCCACCACTATCTGCCCGAAGAACTGGGCGTGATTTTCCTCTTTGGAAGCGAACTCAATACTGATGATCCGCACATCCGTCTTACCGATGGTATATTCAGAAGCATTCGTAAAGGTGTGGATGCCGATCTTTCCCGCCTCGATTTGGTTAAGCAGGCCGGAAATATTTTTATCGTTCTTGGACTTTGCCTGGGAAAGTCTTGGATTCTTTCCCACGCATTTCAGGCTTTGCCTGCCGCCGATCTTGACCGTAAAAGATGTCACGCAGGTGATCTGCTGGGCGTCCTCCTGATCGCCGGAGAAGGTCAGCACATCCCCCAGGTCCAGCGCCGGGTTCCCGATGGTATCGGAATCAAAGGGCACATAGTTCACTTTGGAAAGGGCATCCAGAATGTTCAAGCACAGATCTGCCCTGGTTTCTTCCAAGCCAAACTGCAAAAGGGGATTGACTCCCAGGTTCATGGTCAGCCCATCATCTGTTTCCAGAGCATAATATTCGGAAGTCTGCGTCCGCAGGTTGGTGGAACTGACCGCCGTGTACCGGGTCACAAAATCAGAGAAACTGCTGGAAAACCGGTGCTTCTGCAAGATCTCCATCACCGGAGTTTCCCCGTACTGCCGAAACTCCAGCTTCCCCTCCCGGTTGATGCAGAAGAACCCGCCCAGTACCTGCGCCGTAAAATACAGCACATCCCGGTAGGTCTCAATGTCATTCTCCGGATAAATGGAAAGCAGTTCCGAACCGTTGGGAAGCGCTTCGATTTCCGCCTGGCTCTGCGCCAGTTCCACCCCGCAGGCGGTACTGCACAGCGCCATCATCCCGTAAGCCGTGCCGATGGTCTCAAAACCATTGAAAGCCCGGTCAAAACGGAGCATCCGGTCATAAGCCTTCAGTTCCAACACATGAACGGTCCGATTAGCCTCGCTCACTTCAAAGATCCCCATAGGGACAGCTTCGTAAGTCCCGTCCGCCAGCCGCAGATGGTAAGACAGTTCCACTTCCGCGTCCTCCATGGTGTACCGGTCAATATCCAGGAACAGGCTGATCCCCATCTCCGCCGCGTACACCGCACCAAGCTCGATCTCGGAATTGCCGCAGCACTGAGCCGTGATATAACCGCTGCCTTTCACAACATCCTCCTGCGTGAACGGATACTCCGCTCCGGCCGCAGTTGTGATCTTCCCCGTCCAGTAATACTTCCGGGTGTTCTCCTGCACCGCCTGCAGGAACGCCTCGCTCACCGGGTACATCGGACACCCCTCCTTCCGTTTCCAGGCATCAAAAAAGCACCAATCATTTCTGACTGATGCTCTTGGCAATATAAAATATCAAAATCATCTAATCCCAAAACTTAGGATTTATCACATCAATATAAGATCATCTATTTTCTGAATGTACTCAGAGGCGTGATTGATACTCAAATCCCCATGATAATATCCTGGCAAAACTTCCAATGCTGCATTCAGAAGTTGTTCATACAAAATTTCAGCGGATTTTTTCATAATTCTTGATTCTTTGCTTCCTACCAATATAAGGACTTTCGCCAGCGATTCTTTTACACTGCCTTTGAGTTTATAATCAGAATTCGCTTTTAGAAATGCAATCATATTTTCCTTCGATATTGCCGTACTGTCTGTATAATAATCCTCAAATAAACTTCTCTTGATATGCAGTGTTTTAAACTGCAATCGTGCAAACCAGTGTTTTTTTATAAGCGGATAACATATCGAAAAAATCGGTTGAATAAATGCGTATGTTATTTTCATCGGTATAACAAGCGTACTTTCAATGATTGCATATTTACAAATGTCTTTCCTCTTTGCAAGTATCTCCGTAAGAATCTGCCCTCCGAGAGAAAGTCCGCAAATCATAAAGACACTTCCGCAGAAATTCTCGTCAATATAATGAATAATCTCATCGGCATTATTCTCAATTGTCGTAAAATCCGTATCACTCCCATTATGTCCGTCAAGGATAGGAATAATGATATGAAATCTGTCTTGGAGTTTTTCTGCTATATCGCAATAATTCCATGGCGCCAATCCACCGCCGTGCAGAAAAATAACCGTTTCATTTTTTATCGATCCATATTCAGCATACTTCATTTGTATCGCCCCGCAACTTCCAATTATCTTCTAATATAAATCAAATCCGTCATACCATTGTACGAGCGTGTTTTGAGCAGCCTCAGCTTAATTTCATGGTCAGCTTTTCCAAAAAGCCGGATGCCTGAACCCAGAATTGTCGGGATAATAGTAATATAATAACAGTCGATCATATCTTCTCTGACCAGCTGTTGGATCAGGGTTGCCCCGCCGCATATCCAAATATCTTTTCCACTTTCTTCCCTCAGTTTTCTTAACAGCAGGACGGGATTTTCATTAATAAAATGGATTTTATCAGAAGAAGCTTTAGGATTGTGCGTCACAACATAGGTTGTAAGATCGCTATAAACCCACTCATCTGGCGAAAGTTCTGTAACAATCTGATGATAGGTATTCCAGCCCATTATCACCGTATCAATGTTTTTTACAAACTCCGAATATGCATCAACATTATCGTCATCACTGCCTTGACCTGACAGCCAGTCAACACTTCCTTTACTGTCTGCGATATACCCATCAAGACTCATCGCTATAAATAAACTGATTTTTTTCATAAATCCTCTCTCGGCTCATAGGCGAAAATCATCTGTGAATATACATTCTTGTCATATCAGGTTCATCATCGCCCTGAACCATACATAAAAATTCCCAGCCATATCTTTCATAAAAGGTTGTATGGTCAGTGATCAAATAAATCGGGGTTATTCCCTTAGACTTCATATCCTTCACAACCATGTCAAGTAAATGTCCTGCAATTCCCTGACAGCGATATTCCTTTTCTGTATAAACTGCGCATACATTTGGCGTAAGATCTTTCCTGTTATGGAAATCATTTTCAATTACTCCAAGACCGCCCGCAATATGTCCGCCATCCAAACACAGATACCAGCCATATTCTGTTTTATTATTAAGATAGGCTTCCATACATTCAAGGTAAGCCGCCTGCGGCACTCCCCATTTGTCATGAAACCATGCCGCAGCTTCTTCTTTTAGTTCGGGTTTTTGTCTCAAAGTAATATAGGCATATTGTTCCATATCGTCCTCCAAAATTCAATTTACTCTCCTCAAATATACCACAATTTGCACCGGAAAAGAATACATTTTCAGAACTCCCTCAGCGTAAAACTCACCGTCCACAGCCCTTTCCGGGACGTATCCTTCACAAGAGAAGCCTTATACTCCTCCACATACATCTCCGCTGTCTTCACCGCCAGCGTCTCCGTATCAAAATATCCCACGGTGATCTTTTCCTGCTGCTTAAACTCCGTCAGGATCTTCAGCCATTTTGCCGACACGGAAAACGTCACCGGGATGCTCACCACGCCAGCGCGCACCACATCCCGCTGCACCGTCCCGGCCTCCGTCTCCCCGCCGGAATCCGCCTCCACATCATCCATCTGTACTTCGTAAGAATCCGGCAGGGGGAGTGCTGTGCCGTCAAAGGTCAGATACTGTATAAATGCCATCGCTTACCTCCCTCCTGACCGCAGGTTCTGTCTTGCCTGCGCCGTTATCACCAGTTCATCCAAAAGCGTGCCGCCCACATATACCGGGATCACAATGTTTCCCTGCGGGCCGGAGAATCCCGCCAGTGCTTCCGATACTGCGGAAGAAATCCCGGAGATCAGGTCGGACATATTCCCGCCGGAGAAAGCGTCTCCGGCATACCCATACTCTGCCCCTCTCACTTTCGGAGAGAGCACCATATCCGAAGCCACATCCTTCACAGCTTTTTCCACCAGGTTCCGGTTCTTCTCAATCCCACTCGCCAGTCCCTTCATGAAGTCCGGCATCCAGGTCTCGTAATCCGCCAGCGGCCCCTCATCCGGAGCCGAGAAGTGCAGGAAAGAGCGGATCCGGTCAGCCAGACCGGAAACCGTGTTAATCACGCCCTGAATCATACTGGAAATCCCGTTGATCAGCCCCTGGATAAAATCCTTCCCCCACTGGAACGCCTGCCCCGGCAGCCCGGTGATAAACCGGATGGTGGAAGAAAATCCATTGCTCACAACCGAATACAGACCGGAAAGGGCAGAGCCGATCCCGGAGACCATCCGCTGGAAGACGGAAACCGCCGCTTCACGCAGCGCGGAGGCGATATTTACCACCATGGTCTTGATTCCGTTCCAGACAGAAGACGCTGTCTGCTTCATGGCGGACCAAATCTGAGATGCAAACTGGGACAGCGCCGAAAGTATAGTCTCCACGCCCTGCTTCAGTCCCGAAGCCGCGGAAGTCACCACCTGCCGGATTCCTGACCAGATCTGGGCGACGGCATTTTTAATATTATTCCAGATATTGGCCGCATCGGATGCAAGCTGGGAGAAATTTCCCGTCACCAGGTCAATCAGCAGGAGCACCGGAGCCAGGATCACATTTTTCAGCAGTTCAAAGGCGCCGGAGGCAATCTGACAAATCCCCGACCAGATGCCCTGCAGGGTATTTTTCGCGTTCTCCCACAGAGAAGTAATCGTTGTCACCACCAGTTGGACAATGGGATTCTGCAGGATCGCGTTCCAGGTATCCGTGAAAAACGCGGATACCTGCGACCACAGGTCGCTCCACCAGTCCGGGATGGCAGAAAAAAAGCCGATGAAGGTCTGGAACGCCGCCGGGATGGTCTCCGTAAAGAAAACCACCCCCCCGTTCCATAATTCCATCAGCTTCTGGGATACTGTCTGCCACAAATTCCCGAACCACTCCGTGATTGCTCCCCAGTTCTTTACAATGGCGATGATTCCGGCAATGGCTGCGGCCACACCGGCAATAATGCCGATCACCGGGAGCAGAGAAATGTTCAGCGCCCCGAAGGAGACCGCCAAAGCCGCAATCACCGGCGTCAATGCAGTAAACGCCACCAGCAAAGCCCCAAGGATCACTACAAAATTCTGCACAGGTTCCGGCAGCATGCCGAACACCTCGCTCACTGCCGTAATAATAGCCACCAAAGGCGGCAGAACCACATTAGCCAGTTCCACGATCTTTTCCCCAAGGGGAACCAACGCCTGCTGCAGTTTCCGGGTATTCGCCTCCATCTCCTGCATGGGCGTCTGTGTCTGGCTGAATAAGTTCTGCGCCGATCCGGCCACGCTGTCATACGTCTCTCCCACAGAAGTCAGGGAAGTAATAAATTTCAGGTTCCCATCCTCAGCCATGGTACCGAAGGCCTGTGCCGC
>CALWDM010000088.1 GCA_944376695.1 uncultured Mediterraneibacter sp.
GTCTAAATATCTATCGACTACAATTATAGGCAAAACTTGGGGATCAGGAAATCCGCAGGAATATTTGGCGCTTACGATGTAATAAGCTGTAACAACATCTTTTGCATGGTTTTTATAATATGAAGAAAACTAAGACATACAACAAAAAGAAGATCATGATCGTCTTTCTCTGCGCTGCCCTGGTACTTGCCGCTCTGATCGGAAGGCTGGTCTATCTGATGATCTTTGACGCAGACTATTATCAGGAGCTTGCCCAGGATCTCCACGAGAGGGAGCGTGAGATCAAAGCAGCCAGGGGAGAGATCGTGGACAGGAACGGAGTGGTGCTGGCGACAAACCGCACGGTATGTACAATCTCTGTTATCCACAGCCAGGTGGAAGAACCGGAGGAAGTCATCTCTGTATTGAGCCGGGAGCTGGAACTGGAGGAGGCGGAGGTCAGGAAAAAGGTGGAAAAGGTATCTTCCATGGAGAAGATCAGGACAAATGTGGATAAAGCCACCGGGGACAGGATCCGCGGCTATGACCTTGCCGGGGTGAAGGTGGATGAGGATTATAAGCGTTATTATCCTTACGATGAACTCGCCTCCCGCGTCCTGGGCTTTACGGGCGGGGATAATCAGGGGATTATCGGCCTGGAAGTGAAATATGAGGAGTATCTGAAGGGGACAAACGGGACGATCCTGACTGTCACAGATGCGAGAGGAGTGGAGCTTAATGGGGTGGCGGAGGATCGGATCGAGCCGGCGCCGGGTGAGACGCTCCGGGTCAGCCTGGACTATAATATCCAGTCCTACTGCCAGCAGGCGGCGGAGAAAGTGATGGAGGAGAAGCAGGCGGAGGCCGTGTCTATCCTTCTGATGAATCCGCAGAACGGAGAGATTTACGCAATGGTCAATGTCCCGGAGTTTAACCTGAACGAGCCCTATGAGCTGAATACAGGGACAGATGCGGCTTCCCTGACCGATGAGGAGCTCCAGGACGAACTCAATCAGATGTGGCGAAACCGCTGTATCAACGATACTTACGAGCCGGGGTCCGTGTTTAAGATCATTACCTCTTCCGCCTGTCTGGAAGAGGGAGTGGTGTCTCTTGAAGATACGTTTTTCTGTCCCGGCTACCAGATCGTGGAGGACCGGAAGATCCGGTGCCATAAGGTAGGCGGGCACGGGCAGGAGACCTTTGTCCAGGGCATCCAGAATTCCTGCAACCCGGTGTTTATGGATATCGGGCTCAGGCTGGGATCAGACCGGTTCTATGATTATTTTGAAGAGTTCGGGCTGATGAAGCTGACCAATATCGATCTGCCGGGGGAGGCGGGGACGATCATGCACCGGAAGGAGGACATTGGTACCGTGGAGCTGGCGACCATGACGTTTGGCCAGTCCTTCCAGGTCACGCCGATCCAGATGGCAGTGACAGTCAGCTCCATCGTAAACGGGGGCAACAGAGTGACTCCCCATGTAGGTACGGCGATCCTTGACAGAGACGGCAGCATAGTGAAAGAGTTTGATTATGAAGTGGAGTCTGGCATTGTCTCGAAGGAGACGTCCGAGACCATGCGGATGCTGCTGGAGAGCGTAGTTTCGGAAGGATCGGGGAAAAATGCATATCTGGAGGGATATTCCATAGGCGGCAAGACCGCCACATCGCAGACGCTTCCCAGGAGCGCCAATAAGTATATCTCCTCTTTCCTGGGGTTTGCGCCGGCGGATGATCCTCAGATTCTGGGGATGGTCATCATCCATGACCCGCAGGGCGTTTACTATGGCGGGACCATCGCGGCGCCGGTGCTCAGGAGCATTTATGACAATGTGCTGCCGTATCTCGGGATTGAAAAAAAGTAAGCCATGGTTTATACTAAACAGGTTGACAAACGAAAGAGATGAAGAGGTGGATTTATGAGCAGTCATGTAGTGATACCGGTGCTGATATCATTTGCTGTCAGCCTTGTGCTGGGACCGGTAATCATTCCTTTTTTGCGAAAACTGAAGATGAAGCAGACTGAGCGCGCGGAGGGTGTGCAGTCTCATTTGAAAAAGGCAGGTACGCCGACCATGGGCGGCATCATGATCCTGATTTCGGTGATCGTGACCTCATTGTTTTATGTAAAAGACTATCCGAAGATTATCCCGATCCTCTTCCTGACAGTCGCATTCGGACTGATCGGATTTCTGGATGACTACCTAAAGGTAGTGTTAAAGCGTTCTGACGGCCTGATGCCCATGCAGAAGATGGCTCTCCAGATCGTGGTCACGGCGATTTTTGCCTTTTATCTGGTAAAAGTTGCGGACATTCCGCTGACCATGCTTGTGCCGTTTTCCGACGGGTATTATCTGGATCTTGGCTGGGTGGCGGTTCCGGTCCTGTTTGTCGCAGTGATCGGCACGGTCAACGGGACGAATTTTACGGATGGGCTGGACGGCCTTGCCTCCAGTGTGACAGTGCTGGTGGCAACGTTCTTTACCGTGGTGGCCATCGGAACAGAGAGCGGTATCGAGCCGGTCACCTGCGCGGTAGTGGGAGCCCTGCTCGGATTTCTGCTTTTCAACGTATATCCGGCGAGCGTATTTATGGGGGATACGGGCTCCCTTGCGCTGGGAGGTTTTGTGGCCGGGACGGCATACATGCTCCAGATGCCGCTGTTTATCATTATCGTCGGGTTTATTTATCTGGCGGAAGTGGCGTCCGTTATCATCCAGGTCACATATTTTAAAAAGACAGGCGGAAAGAGGATCTTCAAGATGGCCCCGATCCATCATCATTTTGAGCTGTGCGGGTGGTCGGAGACAAGAGTTGTCGCTGTGTTTTCCATCATTACGGCGATCCTCTGCCTGATTGCGTTAATGGGGGTATAACAAATGGAGATCAAAGGGAAAAAGGTACTTGTATTTGGCTCCGGCATCAGTGGAGAGTCGGCAGCAGGACTCCTCCTGCGGAAAGGCGCCCGGGTAATTCTCTATGACGGGAATGAGAAGCTGGATGCGGAAGACATCAGAGGGAAGATCAGAGAGAACCTGACGGAAACAGACTCCGTGAATGGGAAGGCGCCAGGGCAGACCGCTGATGACTGCGGGGATCCTGAGAACCTCAGCGTGGTGCTGGGAGAGTTTCCGGAAGAGCTTCTGGGCGGCCTGTCGCTGATAGTGATGAGCCCGGGGGTGCCGACGGACCTTCCGGTCGTGAATCGGATGAAAGAGGCGGGAATCCCCATATGGGGAGAGATCGAGCTTGCCTATGTGCTTGGAAAAGGAGATGTCCTTGCCATTACGGGGACAAACGGGAAGACGACCACAACGGCTCTTCTGGGACAGATCATGGGGAACTGGAAGGAGAGCACCTTTGTGGTGGGCAATATCGGAAACCCATATACGAGCATTGTGCCCGAGACAAAGGAGGACTCTGTGATCGTAGCAGAGATGAGCAGTTTCCAGCTTGAGACTGTACATACTTTCCGCCCGAGGGTGAGCGCGATACTTAATATTACTCCGGATCATCTGAACCGCCATCATACAATGGAAGCATATATTGCGGCGAAGGAGCGGATCGCGGAGAATCAGACAGAGAGAGATGCCTGCGTGCTGAATTATGAGGATGACGTCCTCCGGGAATTCGGTGAAAAGGTATCCGCGGATGTTCTATATTTCAGCAGCCGGCGTAAACTTAAGAGAGGTGTATATCTGGACGGGACCACGATTGTCTGCAATGTAGATGAGGAAATTCCGGTCTGCGATGTCAGCGAGCTTCAGATCCTGGGCACGCATAATCATGAAAATGCCATGGCAGCAGTCGCTATGGCGTATGCATACGGCGCTCCGATGGAAGTGATACGGAAGACGTTAAAGGAATTTACCGGGGTAGAGCACCGGATCGAGTTCGTGGCAGAGAAGGGCGGAGTCGCCTACTACAATGATTCCAAGGGCACGAACCCGGACGCGGCGATACGCGGGATCCGGGCCATGAACCGCCCAACAGTGCTGATCGGCGGCGGTTATGATAAGCAGTCATCTTACGGGGAATGGATCCGGGCGTTTGACGGGAAGGTGAAGAAGCTGGTCCTGATCGGGGCGACCCGGGAAAAGATCGCTGAGACAGCGGCAGAGCTTGGCTTTACGGACATTGTGCTGGCAGATACATTTGAGGAAGCTTTTGAGAAATGTGTAGAATATGCGCAGCCCGGGGATGCGGTGCTCCTTTCGCCTGCATGCGCGAGCTGGGGAATGTTTAAAAATTACGAAGAACGCGGAGATAAATTCAGAGAACTAGTAAAACAGTTGTAGGGAGTGGAGTTTATTGGAGCGTTCCAAAAGGAAGAGGCGGTATGACGAGACGCTGGCTGCTGTGATCCTGATCCTCGTGGTAATTGGCCTTGCAGTGCTTTACAGTACCAGCGCCTACAATGGCAGGGTAAAATTCCATGATCCCCTGTATTATGTAAAAAAGCAGGGATTTGCTACACTGATCGGCCTGCTTGGTATGATAGTCATCGCGCAGATCGACTACCATAAATGGGTACCCCTTGCGATTCCTGGATATCTGACAGCGATTGCCCTTTCCGTGGCTGTGATGCTGTTCGGAGATGAGTATAACGGGTCCAAAAGATGGCTGTCTTTGGGCCCTTTTTCTTTTCAGCCCTCGGAGTTTGCAAAGGTGGCGGTCATCCTCTTCCTTGCCTGGCTGGTAAGTAAAAATGTCCGGAAGATGCACAGGTTCAGGACGCTGATCCTTATGATGCTGCCTGTGCTTCCCGTGGTCGGGCTGGTGGGCGCGAGCAACTTAAGCACTGCTATTATCATACTGGGCATTGCGGTAGTACTCATCTTTGTGGCAAGCCCGAAGTATTCACAGTTTATCTGGATGGGGAGCGCAGGAGTGGCTTTTATGGCAGTCTTCCTCGCTATGGAGAGCTACCGTCTGGAGAGGATCGCGATCTGGCAGCATCCGGAAAAATATGAAAAAGGATACCAGACGCTCCAGGGGCTTTATGCCATCGGCAGCGGCGGCCTCTTCGGCAGAGGGCTGGGAAACAGCGTGCAGAAGCTGGGGTTCCTTCCCGAGGCCCAGAATGACATGATCTTTTCCATCATCTGCGAGGAGTTGGGGCTTGTCGGGGCGGGGATCATTATTATTCTGTTTCTGATCCTGATCTGGCGGCTGTTTGTGATCGCCGCAGGGACGCCGGATCTTCTGGGAGCGCTCATTGCCACAGGAGCCATGGCGCACATGATGATCCAGGTCATCCTGAACATCGCCGTTGTGACGAATTCCATTCCCAACACAGGGATTACGCTCCCGTTTATCAGCTATGGAGGAACCTCCGTCATGTTCCTCCTCATGGAAATGGGACTTGTCCTAAGCGTATCAAGTCTGGTAGAATGAAATAACCAGTTCAGCCATATTTAACTCTGCGCACACAAACCATGCTCGCATGGTTTTGGGTGCAGAGTTAAATATGGGGTGAGCGCCTGCTCATGAGCAAAACAGCGGCGGGAGCCGCAGTAAGCACGAAGTGCGGTTTTGCGAATGGCGCGGCTGAACGGAAGGACGCGACAGGAAGCGGCGGGAGCCGCAGTAAGCACGAAGTGCGGTTTTGCGAATGGCGCGGCTGAACGGACGAAGGAGGCAATTGGATGAAGAGAAGAAAGCACAAAAAGAAAAGGACATGGCTGATTGTAGTCTCGGTCATCGCCGGGCTTGCCGTCCTTGCGGCTGCGTCTGTATTTTTGTTCCGGACCCGTTCTTTTGTGGTAGAAGGCAATTCATATTATGGAGAGAATACGATCACCACATGGATACAGAATGACAGGTTTTCTGTGAATACACTGTATATCATGGCAAAATATAACCTCACAGACGCGGATCTGCCGTCCGGGGTGGAGAGTATGAAGATCACCCTGAAAAATCCGTGGACAGTCAGGGTGAAAGTGACAGAAAAGGAAATGGCAGGATATGTTGACTATGAGGGAGCATATCTGTATTTTGACGATTCGGGCATTGTATCTCTGAGAACGAATAAACTGATCGAAGGCACTCCTTATATTGAGAATCTGGCATTCGATGCGTCAAAAGTAAAGCTGGGGACAAAGCTTCCTGTTGAAGATGACACGATTTTTGGAAAAATCGTTGAAGTTTCAAAAAATCTGAAAAAATTTGATCTCACACCAGACAAAATGGCTTGCGCGGACAGCGGCGTCCAGGTTTATTTTGGGATCGTAGAGGTGCTCCTGGGCAGCGGAAATTATGAAGAAAAGCTGCAGCAGGTGCCGCCGATCCTGGACAAACTCACAGAGTTGTATCCGGATACCGCAGGAACGCTACACCTTGAGAACTATGATCCTGAGTCAGAGTCTATCCGGTTTGTGCCCGCAGCCTGACCGAATCTCTGCCATAAAAAGGCGCTTGTCAGTCGTATAAAAAAGGCGTATAAAAATATCAGAAAAATAAGAAAAATCTATTGATTATTTAAAGAAAAGACTTTATTATATATTTATTGGATTCTATCGTTCAATAAAAGGGATGTATAAG
>CALWDM010000089.1 GCA_944376695.1 uncultured Mediterraneibacter sp.
GGGCTGGAAATCCCCACAGACTATCCTGAAGGAATTTATTCAGCATGGTGTAACATATGTTTGACAAACCTACATTTACACGTTCTTTTTACTCCTCTTCTTTCGCCTGAAGCACACCGCCATGTACGCCGGCGGTATCAGTATAGCGGCAAATAATACGGCGGTTTCTGATCTTTTTCCCACGCCGTCTCCCGTAGCAACGGACGGCTCCGGCTTTTCAAGGATCGAGACTGTCTGTGCCTTATTGCCAGGATCCGCATGTGTAAAGATTAATGAGTCTCCGATATATAGAGATTCGAATACAACGATTTGTCTTTCTCCGGTGCGCGCAGTATCCACAGGAAATTCCATCTGTATTTCCTGAGATAGATTTTCCGCAGTAAATGTATTCACTGCGGCCGCTGGCCTTCCGTTCTCTGTCAGTATTTCGCCAGTCCCGGGATCCGCCAGAACTCCTTTCAGCGTATACGTCTGCCCTGGTTCAAGATTTTGAAGACTGACAGAATCTGCGATCACATGCTCTTCCCCTCCATAGATTTCTTTTTCTCCACTCTCCTTCCAAAGTGCCTCTGTATCTTTGATTTTTGTCTTTTTATTTTCGATCACATATTCCATGTACTCCTTTCCTTCAATCCGGCCTGTACTGTCAACTGTAAATTCCCAGACTGTATCATCTTTTAGATATCCGGGAATGCTTTCTCTTTCCTGGACACAATATGTTCCCGGAGTCAGGTATTTTATCTCGATACCGCCCTCCTCATCCGTAACATAGAGCGTTTCTTCCTCCGGCGTCTCCTTTTTCCAGACGGCAAATTTTACGCCTTTCAGACTGTTTTCCGTGCCTTCTTCTTTCTTTTTCAGGGTTATTCTTGTGGGCTTATTTGTGATCTCTGCCGCCGCGCTCACGAGTTCTGTCTCCTGTCCGTTATATTCCAATTCTACCTCACAGCTCTCTTCCGGGAGCACATACCCTGAAGGCTGTTCTGTCTCCCGGATCTCATATCTTCCCAGATAAAGGCTGTCCGACTGTCCCTCGCCTTTCTCATCTGTAACTATGGTGCTTACTTTGCTTCCTGCGGGAACCCTCACGCTCCCTGCCGGAGTCCGGATATCCTCCTTTGCGATGATTTCAAATTTTGCCCCGGCAACAGGCGCTCCCGTATCCGCATCTGTCTTCTTTATATGGATCTTTCCCCTGGCTGGTCTGTCTGAGAATTCTACCACAAACGGTTCTTCCCATTCCTGGTCTTCACTGACCTCAAACTTGATAAGTTCCTCATTGAGCAGATACCCGGCAGGAGCATTCAGTTCACGGAAATAATAGACTCCTGCGGCCAGCCTTTCCGGCAGGACAAAGCTGCCGCTCTCGTCTGTTTGAAAAGTACTGTGCACCGTTTCCTGGGGATAATGCACCGTCATAACGACAGGTTCCTTATTTGCATCCAGCAGCTGAAATTCCGCTCCCGCAAGGGGGATCGTCTCTCCGCTGTCCGCGTCTGTTTTTACAAGACGGACCGGGGAAAGGATCCTCTTATCTTCCAGTATATAATAAAGCGTCCTCCCTTCTTCGCTGACTGTGATCTCGAAATCTTCCACTGGAAGAAGTCCCTCGGGCGCGTTCTCTTCACTCACAACATAGGTGTCATATACAAGTCCTCCCCTTCCCCCCTCCTCTGTCTGTGTGGAAGCATATCCGTTTTCGTCTGTTATGATCTGAATTTGCTCTCCCGTTGTCTTTGAGGTGACTGTAAAAATGATTCCTTCAAGAGCCGTTTTCTGATCCTGGTTTTCATCTTCATCTTCACGGAATTTCACAAGCTGAAGATCTCCGCGTATGATCTGTTCCGGCACTTCCGGCACATGATATACTGTATCTTCAGGGCCGCTTCCCTCCTCCCGGATCTCCTCCACATATATATTCTCATTGAGCAGATATCCTGCCGGCGCCTTCACCTCCCGTATCGTAACAGTGCCCAGAGGAAGCACATTTTCTCCAGCGTCATTTTTATAAAATTCATCTCCTCCTGTTTTACTCTCCTCAGTAAATCGGAGTTCCCCGTCCACATTCGTCCGCAAGTTCCAGGTACGTTCCGGAAGGACAGACAGCCCGCCCGGATCAGAATCATAATATCCGGAATAATATTTTACTTCAAATTCAGCTCCCTCAAGAGAGCCTGCTCCCTGAGGGCTCTTTGTTCCGGTTTCGGCATCGGTCTTTTCCAGAAGTATCTGCACCGGGTAATATTTTGCTTTGTTGACACACTCATAAGTATATACCGAGTTCTCCTCCACACGGATTTCACTTCTCCTGCTGTCAATTGAAAAACCGCTCGGGCTTTCTATCTCCGCGATCTCATAGACGCCGACAGGAATATTTCTCAGCTCTGCGTATCCGTTTTCGTCTGTTGTCGCCTTCCAGACAGGCTGTAACTCTCCTGGCCGGTATATTCCGAACACAGCCCCTTTCAGGGAATAGCACGGATTCTCTTCCGTCCACTCCGACCGGTCTGATCTCTTCCTGATCTCTATTGCCCCGGTCCGGTCCCTGCCGCTGCCGCCCATGACCTGCCCGTCGCCGCCTGTGTTAAAGAGAAATGCATAAAACGCCTCCGGCGGCTCCGGAAGGTTTTCAATGCGTTCTGCCGCCATTTTAAGTTCTGCGGCTGTGCCGCTGTCCAGACCGGCAAACGCAGAATCACTTCCCGAATAAAGATAAGACAAGATACAATGGCTCATACAATACTGATTATCCTCTGTGTACCTGCCTCCTGTCCCGATACTGCCGAATTTTTCCTGATAAACGGCATAGCCCGGACCCCCATACACATAGTAAAGCCCCTTTCTCACCGCTCCGCGCTCCAGAGGCTGTACGGCATACTGTCCGGAATCCGGCGTATCCTTCAGCGGTTCAAGACAGTACGCAGTTTTTCCATCCACGAGAAAATAGTTGGTGCTGTGTGTCCCGTAATAGACCTCTCTCCCGACAGTAAGTCGGACTGTCTCCCCCGCAGCGGCTGTCTCTATCCCGCCGGCCGTCTCCATCCACATGACAAATGTAATAAAAAGCAGGATCGCGGCAGACAATTTCCACTTTATCATCCTTTTCATCCTGCCGCCCTCCCCTTTCTCCGTGCATTTCCTCCACAGAGCATGCCCGTACTCCTCCGGTACAGATAAGCATGATTGCTCAGCACTTCCTCTTCGGCAACCTGTGTCACATTGATCTCCCGGACCATTTCATCCAATTCTGCGATATCCAGCCCGGCAGAATAAGGTACAACGACAACTTCATGTACGCTGCTTGGAAGGATATAGTAATCCCCCTGGAGGATCTCCCCGATCATCTCCAGGATATTCGGATAGGCAATACATGCCGCGCCGTAGCTCCGAAGGACGTTCGAGAGGATATACATACCGTCCCTTTCTGAATTATTTCCGGGCAGCAAATTCCCGTCTTCCTTTTCATGACCTGTATTTTCCCCCTTTTCCATCAGCATTTCCCTCAGCGCATGGTTCATTGTGACAAATTCCGCCGGAAGGAGTCTTCGCACATTCCGAACCGCATCTGCCCACAAAATGTCTGCGGTAACCTTCCACTGTTTCGCATGGCTGTCAGAAACTGTCATTGCTGCCGTGCCCTCTTCTGTCACCTCAAAAAGCACATAAAATACGATCGACAGATCAAAAAAGGAGCGATGCGGAACTGTGTCCAGAAACTTCCGGTTCTTCATCGTATTTACCAGCTTAAAGACGATCCTCTGTTTTACTCCGTCGTAGCTCCTCAGCCTTTCACAGTCCCAGGACGCCTCCTGCTTTATACTGTCATAAAATCCCAGTATCTCGCTCACGATTATTTCAAGATTTTTTCCTTTCAGATAATCTTCAAAATATTCTTCCAGGTAGATCGTGGGAGAAATATTGATACCTGGAGACTCGATCACAACCCCGGTGCGTTCTTTTGCATTGTTTTTTACCGCCGTATAAAGGCTTGCCCTTACACCTCCTTCTAACTTGTAGTTCATCTGTTTCTCAACTGCGCCTGCAAATTCCCTGTAATTCATTCTTCTCCTTCCTTAACGGGAACCATCACAGATTAAATAAGAGATTTGGTATGAAATATACCAGTTCGATTCGATACATTGATCTGAACACGAATAAATTGATCTGAATTATATTATGTGAACTTGATTATAGACGGGCTTAAGGCAAAAAGCAATGCGGAATAATTAACAAAATACCTCTCTGTAATTTCTTGCAGTTTTCCCTATTGCTTTTCTTCCGCTGAACTGAAAAAGGATGTACCGCACAAAACAGCACATCCTTTGACAACTTATTTTTGTATACTTTTTTCAGGCTATTACACCCATTATGAGCTTTATACTCTTGACAGGTACTCTCCTGTACGGGTATCGATCTTCAGAACATCGCCAGTCTCACAGAACAACGGCACCATAACGGTTGCGCCTGTCTCGACAGTTGCCGGCTTTGTAGCTCCCTGAGCTGTATCTCCCTTGAAGCCCGGCTCTGTCTCCGTGATCGCCAGTTCAACGAACAGCGGCGGCTCAACAGAGAATACATTTCCCTTGTGGGAACAGATCTTAACTGTCTCGTTCTCTTTTACGAATTTCAGCGCATCCCCTACCACATCTGAATTTAATGCGATCTGGTCGTAAGTCTCCACATCCATAAAGTTATAAAGATCGCCGTCCTGATAAAGATACTGCATCTCTTTCCTGTCGATATGCGCGTTCTCAAACTTCTCAGTGGGACGGAATGTCTTCTCAACCACGCCTCCGCTGATGATGTTTTTTAATTTCGTTCTAACGAAAGCTGCACCTTTTCCCGGTTTTACATGCTGGAATTCCAAAATCTGATAAATATTTCCGTCAATCTCCACGGTAATGCCGTTCTTAAAATCTCCTGCTGCGACCATTTGTCTTCCTCCTTCAATCGTGCATCTGAGCAGACGCTCTATCTTAAGATTCTATACTAATTTCTGTTATTTTTCAATCTTTTTTTATAGAAATAGAGGACAATCTTCTCCAGATACCGCTTTAATACGATCTGGATCTCCTCCTTCGGATGAATCGGCCTGACAAGGATATTATGGATACCGGCCCGCTTTGCGCCCCACACGTCAGTGAAGAGCTGGTCCCCCACAAAAAGTGTGTTTGTCCTGTCCGTACCCATAATCTGCATGGCGCGGATATAATTTTTTGCCGAGGGCTTGCAGGCATTGGAAATGTAATGCGTCCCGATATCCTTATTAAACATTTTCACTCTTGCCTCCTGGTTATTTGAGATGAGACATGAGGAAAAGCCAATATCTGAAAGCCTGCTAAACAGCTTTTTCGCCCTGTCATCCGCGGGCGCGCCGTGAGGCACTAATGTATTGTCAATGTCAAATATGACGCCCCTGTAACCTTCTTCATACAGTTTTTCAAATGGGATGACATATGTGGAAGCCACATATTCGTCCGGAAAAAATTTATCAAACATTATCTTTTATCCAACTCCGCAAGCTTTGTGAGCAGTTCCTCTGAAATCTGCAGAATGGTTTTCCCATCCGTCTGGATGACCACATCAGCCGCAGCCTCATATTTCTCCCTGCGCTTTTCCATCAGTTCCGCGATATATTCCACATTGTTATTTCCGTCGAGAAGCGGCCTGTCGTTGCTGTCCTTGACTCTCTCATAGATCGTCTCAGGGCTCGCAGTCAGCAGGACCACTCTTCCGTTTTTCTTCATCTCCCTGACGTTTTCTTCTCTGAGGGCCACTCCTCCCCCGCAGGATATGATGCAGTTCTTCCCGGTCTGGAGCTCTTTTAACAGGCTTGTCTCAAGATTTCTGAAATATTCTTCTCCATAAGTGGCAAAAATATCCGGGATACTCATCTCCTCCCGCTCTGAGATCTCCTGGTCCATCTCCACCAGCCGCATGTCAAACATGGTACTCAGATAATCTGACACTGTTGACTTCCCTGAACCCATAAACCCGATCAGCACGATGTTATAAGAAAAAAGCTTCCTCGCCTGTATCCGTTTGCTGTTCCTTAAGATCCGCTTAAACACATCCTGGATCTCTTCCTGATACTTATTATCCTTCAGTTTTTCATCCAGCCGTCTCTGCTGCTTCGCCTCCTGAGCAGGCTGCAGGATCGGCATCCCGTACTTATTTTTATACGCCATGATCTTCTCAATGATGGCGTTTCTCTTCACGAGCGCGTCAATGATCTTATCATCACACAATGCGAGCTGCTCCCGGTACATTTCCAGATCGTTCACTTTATTCCTCCTGTCCGTTGTTTCATAACTACTATAGTATACCAATTTCTTTTTATGATATCAAGAACGAAGAATGTCTGCGTGTTATTCACTTGTGATAATGTCACCTTATGATTCACTTGAGATTCTGTCTCTTTTTGATATTCTATAAAAGCTAT
>CALWDM010000090.1 GCA_944376695.1 uncultured Mediterraneibacter sp.
TCATAAGAAAGAAAAAATCGCTACACCACAGCCTCCGCAGGCCATCGCGCAGCGATTTTGTTCAATCTGGATTTGTGGAGGAGCCGTACGATTGGATGAACATCCGAAAACCGTTGGTTTGATGCAGGAGGGTTTCGCGGCGGACGGGGATATGGCTTGGGTTCCGGTTTCGTAATCTGGGAAAGACGTAAAAGGAATGGGACACGGCTAAGGACAATTTCAAAGCGGAAGATTCGCCTGCAGCTCAGGCTTCCGCTTTGAAATTAACGCCGCATCCCATTCCTTTAAGTCTTTCCGGCAGATTACTCCAAGTCACCGCCGCCATACCCCCGTCCGCCGCGAAAGGCGCATCAAATGGGTGGTTTTCTGCGCGCATCCGATCGGAAGGTCCCCGCAGTCAAATGCAGGATCTAGAAACGGGGGCGAGAGGGGAAGGTTATCTTTTGCCGGGAAAGTTCCCTCCTCGCAGCGTTTTTACACGCTGCATTTGCTGGGGGACCTTCCGTCTTGAGCAAAACCAGAAAACAGCGAAGCGCTTTTTCGTAAACCTTTCAGCGCGGGGGGTGCGGGTGTCTGAGGCGACTGCGGAATGGGCTTATAAAAACTTGAGATCCGGGGACATGCGTTGGGACAGGCAGAGGGATTGTCCGAGGCGAAGCTGAGTTGCCCTCTGCCTGTCCCTGCTCTTAGCATGCTCCCGGATCTCTTAGTTTTTATTGCCCATGAGCCCGGAGCCGAAGCCACCCGCACCCCCGCGCTGAATACGGATTCAATACGCCCGCTTCACTGTTTTCGGACGCTTGACTCTACTGATGGCTCCACCACAAATCCAGATTTCACACTTTTATGATCCCCTGCTTGTATTCGTTCAAAAACGCTGTCTTGTATTTATCCGTTACCACGGACATATACAGATTGGATGCAAGGATGTCATTTCTGAGCATTTTCTGCCCGATGGAGGGGAGTTCTTCGCTTTCCGACAACCGTGCCAGCAGAGGAAGCGGACTTTCTTTTGCTATTCTGTTTATGAGCTTTGCGCTGTCTTTGCGGTAGCCGAGCAGGCGGGCGTAGAAATGACGCCCGTTTTCCATATATTCTGTCATATCGTTTTTCTTCAGACCGAGCATGATGTGAAGGAGAGCCCGGTTGATGCGCGTCTGGGTGGTATCCCGGGTCTTTAAAAGTTCGGCAAACTGTTTATAATTGAAGAAATTATTGAGCTGCGCGCAGATCCGGTTTGCCAGGTCTTCGGATACATCCTGGTAACGGATCAGGCTTTCGGGATGCTTGTTGAGCAGTTTATATTTCAAAAGGATAGAAAAATCATTCTGATAGACCGGATACTGTACCCGGTGATAGTCTTTGAGAAGTTCAAGACAGCAGGAGGGGACCTGATCCTCAAGTTCCCCCAGGATGCTTGAAAAAGCTGTGTTTTCAAAAGTGCCGCCGGAACGCCCGGTATGGAGAGAGGAACCTGTGTAGGCCAGCAGAGTGCGGATGGCGGAAGCAGAGCTGAGGTGCTCCGGAGAGAGCGTTGTATCGTGATAGTGTGCGCCTTCTCTCCGGATGGTAAAGGGGACCATGCGGCTGCCCAGCCTTTTCAGCGACTTGAGATATTCGATCCCGAGAATATTGTTCGGATCTTTCAGGAGCGCAGCGTACGACGGCGCATGGGTATATTCCAGTAATGCATCATGCCTTGCGGATGGAAAGGATACTCCTTTTTTCAGGTTTTTTTTGAGAAGACTGCGATAATCGTCGGGTTCACTGGCAAGGATGTCCGCCACATGAGACAGAGAGTCCAGATCATTACACTCGCTGCCAAAGCAGATGGAATCCACGATCCCGAGACTGTCCAGCAGGGAAACTGCTCCCATGGAAAAATATTCCGCACTGCCCGCAGCATAGCAGGCGGGGAGCTCAAAAACAGCCGAAGCTCCGCATTTTAAGGCCATTTCCGCGCGCAGATGTTTTGGCATGACTGCGGGCATACCCCGCTGTACATAATCGCCGCTCATAACAACGATGACGGCGTCAGCGCCTGTGACGCGTTTCGCTTCGTTTATGTGGTAAAGATGTCCGTTGTGAAATGGATTATATTCTGTAATCAGGCCGACAATTTTCATAAGAATCTCCTTGTATATCAATTTCTACCATATTATACTATAAAAAGATGGATTCTTACAGGGAAAACTTATACTGAGAGTAAGATCAGGCAGAATAAAAAGACGGGAGAGTGCGGCATGGATAAAGAAAACCGGCTGGATGTGGGGCAGATAAGCGAACTGTTGGAAAGGCATAATTTTAAAGTATTGAAGGAAGAACTGGAAACCATGCATCCGGTGGATATCGTGGAATGTCTGGAAGAACTTGAAAAGAAGCAGCGCACCCTTGTATTCCGCCTTCTGGCAAAAGAAGAGGCGGCGGAAGTGTTCACGGACATGAACAGCGAGATGCGCGAGGACCTGATCAATGCGCTGACGGACTCCGAGCTGGAAGAAGTCATGGAAGAGATGTACGTTGACGATACGGTCGACGTTCTGGAAGAGATGCCTGCGAATGTAGTGGACCGCCTGCTCGCGGCGACAGATGAGGAGACACGGCAGAAAATCAACAGTCTCCTCCAGTATCCGGAGGACAGCGCGGGGAGCATCATGAACATCGAGTACATCAGCCTGCGCAGGGAGATGACCGTGGCGGACGCGATCTTAAAGATCCGTCAGGTTGGCATCAACAAAGAGACGATCTATACGTGTTATGTCACAGAGAAGAAAAAGCTGATCGGGATGGTGGACGTCAAGGATCTGCTCACAGCCGGCGAATCCCGTCTGATCGGGGATATCATGGACGAAAATGTGCTCTACGCAAGGACTCTGGACGACCAGGAGCACGTGGCAAATATGATCAATAAATACGGTCTTGTGGCAATCCCTATCATTGACCATGAGGACTGCCTGGTCGGGATCGTTACGGTTGACGATGCAATGCTCGTCCTCCAGGATGAGACAACAGAAGATATCAGCATCATGGCCGGCGTCAGCCCGAATGAAGACTCCTATTTTGAGACTTCTGTGTTCCAGCAGGCGAAAAACCGTACGCCGTGGCTCATGCTCCTCATGCTTTCCGCGACGGTGACAGGGGAGATTCTTGGGTATTATGAGAACGCAATGGCAGCGATGCCTGTCCTGATCACATTCATCCCCATGCTCATGGGGACGGGGGGAAACTGCGGGTCACAGAGCTCCACGCTTATCATCCGCGGGCTGGCTGTGGGAGAAATTGAATTTTCGGATATTTTTAAGGTAATCTTCAAGGAAATCAGAGTGGCGCTTATCGTTGGCGTCCTCCTTGCTGTTGTCAACGGGATCAGGATCTGCATTATGTATGACAGAAATCTGATGCTCGCAGTGGCCCTCGGAGTGACGATGATCGCGGTCGTGGCGATGGCGAAATGTATCGGCTGCATCCTTCCGCTCGCGGCGAAGAAGATCGGACTTGACCCGGCGATCATGGCGGCTCCTCTGATCACGACGATACTCGATACATGTACGATACTTGTATACTTTAATATTGTGACAGCAGTGTTCAGAATATAAGATTGTTATTTTTGTGACAATCTCATAAACATAGCTTGCAAAAATAATTGATTGTACTTAAAAATGCACATAAAATCCCTTGTATACAAAAAACCTTTGCGCTATAATAAACCATATGTGATAAAAATGAAAGGTGGCTTTTAAATCATGGGATTTATCGATGAAATCAAGGCAAGGGCGAAAGCGGATAAGAAGACGATCGTTCTTCCCGAGACAGAGGACGAAAGAACTTATAAGGCTGCGGAGGCAGTCTTAAAAGAGGGGATCGCGGATCTGATCCTTGTCGGAAGCAAAGAGGAGATCGAGAAGAATAAAGGTACATATGACATTTCCGGGGCAGTGATCGTGGATCCGGCTACAAGCGGCAAGACAGAGAGCTATATCGCGAAACTGGTCGAGCTGAGACAGAAAAAGGGAATGACAGAGGAGCAGGCGAGGGAACTTCTTCTCAATAACTACCTGTACTACGGCGTTATGATGGTAAAGATGGGTGATGCAGACGGAATGGTATCCGGAGCGTGTCATTCCACAGCGGACACACTCCGTCCGTGCCTTCAGATCCTGAAGACGAAGCCGGGCACAAAGCTTGTTTCCGCCTTCTTCCTCATGGTAGTTCCGGACTGTGATATGGGCGCGAATGGAACGTTTATCTTTGGAGACGCGGGACTGGAGCAGAATCCGGATCCGGAAAAGCTGGCGTACATCGCGCTTTCTTCCGCAGAATCCTTTAAGACTCTGACAGGAAAAGAGCCGGTGGTGGCAATGCTCTCACATTCCACAAAGGGCAGCGCGAAGCACCCGGATGTGGACAAAGTCGTCGAAGCAACACGGCTTGCGCATGAATTCGCGCCGGAACTGAAGCTTGACGGTGAACTTCAGCTCGACGCGGCGATCGTTCCTGAGGTGGGCGCTTCCAAAGCGCCGGGCAGCGAGGTCGCAGGACATGCCAATGTACTCATCTTTCCGGATCTGGACGCGGGAAATATCGGATACAAACTGGTCCAGAGACTCGGAAAGGCGGAAGCGTACGGCCCGCTGACTCAGGGAATCGCGGCTCCGGTCAACGACCTGTCACGCGGGTGCAGCGCAGAGGATATCGTCGGTGTAGTCGCCATTACTTCAGTGCAGGCTCAGGCGCTGGAATAGTACAGGGATGACGTCAAAATAATAAAACCTTTGGGAGGAAAAAAATGAACGTATTAGTAATCAACTGTGGAAGCTCTTCACTGAAATTCCAGCTCATCAATGCAGAATCCGAGGAAGTGCTGGCAAAAGGTATCTGTGAAAGGATCGGGATCGACGGCAGACTGACTTATCAGCCGGAAGGCGGAGAAAAAGAAAAATCGGACAAGCCGATGCCCACACATACAGAGGCCATCCAGTATGTTATCAAAGCATTGACAAATCCTGAGACAGGCGTAGTAAAAGATCTTCATGAGATCGGGGCTGTCGGCCATCGCATGGTCCACGGCGGAGAAAAATTTGCCTCATCCGTGATCATTACAGAGGAAGTGAAGAAGGCTGTGGCAGAGTGCAACGAGCTGGCTCCGCTTCACAATCCTGCAAATCTTATCGGTGTGGAGGCGTGCGAGAAGCTTATGCCGGGCACGCCGATGGTCGCAGTATTTGATACGGCCTTCCACCAGACGATGCCGGAGAAGGCTTACATGTACGGTCTTCCATATGAGTACTATGACAAATATAAAATAAGACGCTACGGCTTTCATGGCACCAGCCACAGCTACGTTTCAAAAAAAGCTGCTGAGATCATGGAGAGACCGTACGAAGATCTCAAGACGATCGTGTGCCATCTTGGAAACGGCTCCAGCGTGACAGCTGTCATGAACGGAAAATCCGTTGATACTTCCATGGGACTGACGCCGCTGGAGGGACTTGTAATGGGAACCCGTTCCGGCGATATTGATCCGGCCATCATGGAGTTTATCGCCCGGAAAGAAAATCTTGACATTACCGGCGTGATGGATATTCTTAATAAAAAGTCCGGTGTATTCGGTCTCTCGGGCGGTCTGTCAAGTGATTTCCGCGACCTGACAGACGCGATGAACGCCGGCGATAAAAAAGCAAAGATTGCGATGGACGTGTTCTCATATAAAGTTGCAAAATACATCGGTTCCTATGTGGCTGCAATGAACGGGGTCGATGATATCGTGTTCACTGCCGGAATCGGTGAGAATGATGATTATGTAAGAGGGCAGGTGTGCAGCTATCTCGGCTATCTCGGTGTTGACTTTGACAAGGAGAAAAATGACGGGCTGAGAGGAACACTGACTGAACTCACAAAGCCGGGATCAAAGGTAAGAGTGTTTGTGATTCCGACAAATGAGGAGCTTGCCATCGCGCGGGAGACACTTGCGCTTGTAAAATAGACAGTGCTTTAAATCCGGGATCGGGACAGGACAGGGACGCCTCAGAAATGGGGCGGAACCTGTCCGTCTTTATGCTGCCGGACGCCCGCAGCAGGCGGGAGCCGGCTGTCAGACATTTTGGAAATCCGGCTGTCACATATTTTGTAAATCATGGTGTCAATAACTTTTGAAAATGTCACTTTTTAATTTTAAGTTTCACTTGAGAAAATGTCACTTTCATAAAAGGGCTT
>CALWDM010000091.1 GCA_944376695.1 uncultured Mediterraneibacter sp.
TTCAGTCGTATTCACTTTTTATTCAAGAGTTTCCGAGACCACTCTGTAAGAATAGAGGTCAGCCACCCTGCAACACGATTGTTCCTGTCCATATACTACCATAAGCGCAGACAGCGCACAATATCTATTTCAGCATCACCGGGACCTCCTCGCAGTTTCCCGATCAGGTACGTCAAAAGTCGTGTTTCGCTGCCTCTGCCCCGGCTTCTCCAGTGCCAGACCATTCTCGTACCTAAGTCGGCAGGCTGCATAGCTGATGAAGGATATGCAGCGCCCTGGATCATAGCGTGCTGTACAGTCACACCCACGGGACCATACTGGCGGAGAACGGCGTATTTCACACTTGTACTTCTTAAGAATCCGCGGTTTTACGGGATAATTTCACGACTGTTTCAACGTGCACCGTCTCACAGAACTGGTCCACCGCCGTCATCTTTTCCACCCGATACCCCGCAAGCTGCATCATCTCCAGATCCCTCGCCAGGCTTGTCATCTTACACGAGATATACACGATCCGGTCCACACCATATTCCAGGATCTTCGGCAGCGCCTTAGGATGGATCCCATCCCTCGGCGGGTCCAATACGATCACATCCGGCTTTTCTTTTATCTGATCCAGCACCTCAAATACATCGCCTGCTATGAATTTACAGTTCGAAATACCGTTCCGTGAGGCATTTTCCTTTGCAGCCTCAACCGCCTCTTCAACGATCTCCACCCCGACGACCTCCTTTGCCACAGGCGCCAGCACCTGGCTGATCGTCCCGGTTCCGCTGAACAGATCAAAAACCGTCATATCATGGACATCACCAATATACTCCCTCACAGTCTCATACAATACCTCCGCCCCTCCTGTATTCGGCTGGAAGAAAGAAAACGGAGTGATCTTAAACTCCAGACCGAGAAGCCGCTCACAGAAGAAATCCTGTCCGTAGAGAATCCGCGTCTCATCGCTCTTTACCACATCAGCGAGAGAATCATTCAGGATATGGAGGATACCGACGATGCGCCCTTCCAGCTTCAGAGCGAGCAGGTCATGCGCCAGAGTCTGCAGGTCATGCTCCTCCTGTGAAGTCGTCACCAGATTCACAAGGAGTTCCCCTGTCGCGTCCCCTCTCCGTAAAAGCAGATGGCGCAGATATCCTGTATGCTGCATCTTCTTATAATAACTCACATTCCGTTTCCTGAAATATTCCAGCACGCACACAAGAATCTTATTCATATCCTCATGCACCAGTTTACAGTCCGCGGCTGTGAGCACGTCATATGTACTCCCCTTTTTGTGCAGTCCCAGAGAGAGGGGACCACCCTTGTATTCATCCCCAAAAGAAAATTCCATTTTGTTCCGGTATCCAAACTCTTTTGGGCTGGGCTTCACGCCTTCAAAGACATAATCCCCTTTCACCTCCCTGTCCATGATACGCCGGAGCTGCCCTTCCTTCATCTTCATCTGTTCTTCATAAGGCATGGTCTGGTACATACATCCCCCACATTCCGGAAAGATACTGCAGACCGGCCGGCGGGTTTCCTGGGGCGACCTTTCCAGGACTTCAAGAAGCCTTCCCTCCGCATTTCCACCTTTGAACTTATGGATCATGAAACAGATCTTCTGCCCGGGGATGCCATTTTTTACTGTAACATATTTATCTTCCGCCGCGACATAAACAATTCCTTTATTTGGAAAATCCACTCTTTCAATAATTCCTTCAAATACCTGCCCTTTTTTCATCGTTTCCTCCAAGTTGTCAGAATATTCTCCCCAACGGGGTCAGACCCCTTTTAAAAGGGGTCTGACCCCGTTCACATTTTTTTCACATTTTTCCTGCATCCATACACATCAAAACAGGCAGGGTGCTGTTTCCCACATCCTGCCTGCTCTGCTCTTTTCCGTTTTCCCCAGTCGATTATACCTGATCGTCCTCGCTGAAGTAATCGTCAAAATCATCATCGAAATCGTCTTCAAAATCTTCCAAATAGTCTGGCGTAAAGAAACGGTATACAGCATATGCGATTCCTGCAACTGCTGCGACCGCGCCTATGATCGCAAGTACCCAGATCACTGTATTCTTCTGTTTTTCTGCCTCATTTTTATGAAGGATCTCACTTAATTTTGATTCAGCGATCATCTCTTCTATTTTGTTCATAATACACGTCCTTTCCCTGTCTCTGAGACAGCGCTTACTTTCTGATATTATACCACTAACATTTTCAGATTACTACTAGTTTATTCCAAAATGTTAAATTCAGATCATCCTACTTTCACCAGTTTGGCAAACATGGCGAACATCTTTCTGACGCCGGCAGTGTCGAACTCTACGGTCACTTCTTTATCTCTGCCGCCTTCTTTGATGTCCAGCACAGTTCCCTCTCCGAATTTCACATGGCGGACCCGGTCTCCGACTCCATAGGTCAGCGCCCCGCCCTTCTGGGCTGTAAGCTGGCTGCCTTTCTGAAGGGAGGAAAATGAGGTTTTCCCTGCTGTGCCGGCATTCGCCGCGCCCACCTGATAAGGTTTTGCGCGAAGTGCCTTTTTTGCATTCTCATATACCGGATCTCTGCCCCAGGAAATGTCTTTATCGAAGCTTCCATTCTCGATAGAAATCTCTTCCTCTCCCGGATTCCACGCCAGCCTGCCGCTGCCTGCCCTGCCGCTTCCTGTCCTACCGCTGCCTGTCTCCAGCAGCTCCATAGGGATTTCTCTGATAAACCGGGACATTTTATTATACTGTACATCCCCTCTTACCATCCGTTTTCTCGCGCAGGTAAGGGTCAGTTTCTGCTCTGCGCGGGTGATGCCCACATAGCAGAGCCTGCGCTCTTCCTCCAGTTCTTCGGGATCATCTCCTGTGATCGTCATATAGCTCGGAAACAGTCCGTCTTCCATCCCTGCCAGATAGACCCGCGGGAATTCCAGCCCTTTGGCGCTGTGCAGAGTCATGAGCACCACATAATCCTGGTTTTCATCCAGGCTGTCAATATCCGCCACAAGAGCCACCTCTTCCAGGAACCCACTCAATGTGGCCGCCTCATCCCGGTCCGCGCAGTCCTCCTCATAAGCGGCGGCCTTGCTGACAAGCTCATCGATATTCTGTATCCGCGCCGCATTTTCCTCCGGGGTATCCCCGTCCAGGCTCTCAATATATCCCGTCTTCTCTATGATCTCATTTAAAAGGTCCGTCAGGCTCTCTCTCTCTGCCTGCCCCTTGAAATACTCGATCAGCGCTGCAAAAGAATCCAGCTTTGACGCGCTGCGCCCCACTCCGGCGATGAGTTCCGGCGCGAGGAGCGCCTCATAAAATCCGATGCCTCTTGCTGCCGCCGACTCCTGGATCCGGTTGATCGTGGTCAGTCCGATCCCTCTCTTCGGCACGTTTATGATCCTGCGCACAGCAAGGTCATCCTGTCCGTTATCTACAGTCTTTAAATAGGCGAGGATATCCTTGATTTCCTTTCTGGCATAGAAGTTAATGCCCCCTACGATCTTATACGGGATATTCATTGCCACAAATTTTTCTTCGAACAGACGGGACTGTGCGTTCGTCCTGTAAAGGATCGCGCTGTCATTGTAAGACGCCCCTTCCGAAACGCTCTCTCTGATATCCTCTGCGATAAATTCCGCCTCATCATAAGCTGTGTCAAACTGCCTCAGAGCGATCTTCTCGCCCACGCCGTTATCAGTCCAGAGCGTCTTGTCCTTGCGCCCTTTATTATTGCGGATTACGCCATTTGCCGCATCGAGGATATTCCCGGTCGAACGGTAGTTCTGCTCCAGCCTGATCACGCGGGCGTCCGGGTACTCCTTCTCAAAATCAAGGATATTGCGGATATTTGCTCCCCGGAATTTATAGATCGACTGATCGTCATCTCCGACCACACAGAGGTTCCTGTATTTCCCCGCCAGCAGGCTGACCAGTTTAAACTGCACGGTATTCGTATCCTGATACTCGTCCACCATGATATAACGGAACCGCTCCTGATAGCTCTCCCTTACATCCGGCTGCGTGTCGAGAAGCTGCACGGTCTTTACGAGCAGGTCGTCAAAATCAAGGGCATTATTTGCACGGAGCTGCGCCTCATACTCCCGGTATGCTCTGGCGATCTGCTGCCGCGCAAAGTCACCCCCCGCGTTCAGCTCAAACTCCTCAGGCATGATCATTTCATTTTTCGCAGATGAGATCACGGACAGGAGCATCCTTTCTTTAAAACGCTTTGTGTCAAGATCTGTCTTGCGGCACACTTCCTTCATCAGTGTTTTCTGATCGTCTGTGTCATAGATCGTAAACCGGTTATCATATCCGAGCCGGTCTATGTACCTCCTCAGGATCCTCACGCACGCTGAATGGAATGTGCTCACCCAGATGCTCTCTGAGCCGAACCCTACCAGGTCATCCACTCTCTGGCGCATCTCTCCCGCCGCTTTGTTCGTAAAAGTAATGGCAAGGATATTCCACGGGTTGACCCCCATCTTCTCGATCAGATATGCGATGCGGTGGGTCAGCACCCTGGTCTTTCCCGAGCCTGCCCCCGCAAGGATGAGAAGCGGGCCTTCCGTATGAAATACTGCGTCTTTCTGCGGTTCATTCAGCGTGTCATATCTGCTCATCTGTATCTCCTTAACGTCCTGTGGATCAATGTCTGGCATCCATAAAATTTATTGTGACTCCTGTCTATTATCGAACATGTTTTCGCTAAAGTCAACCAGATTTTCCACTTGCTATATAGTTTTGGTTACTATATAATGAATACACCGAGGTGATAAAATGAAAATCGACACAAATGATATATTAAACAGCATCCTTGAAAGCCTGGACCATGTTGACTACATCCGGCCGGAAGAGATCCCGAACATTGACCTGTACATGGATCAGGTGACTACTTTTATGGATGAGCATCTCTCCTCCACCAGGCGTTACAGCGAGGACAAGATCCTGACCAAGACCATGATCAACAATTATTCAAAAAACAATCTGCTTCCGCCGTCAGTGAAGAAAAAATATTCTAAGGAGCATGTTCTTCTCCTGATCCTGATCTACTATTTCAAAAATATCCTTTCCATCAAGGATATTGAGACGATTCTGACGCCTCTGCGCGAGAAATACTTTTCCGGTGAGCAGTCCCTTTCTCTCTCCAAGCTATACCGGGAGGTCTGCGAGATCGAGAAATCCCGCATCGAGCCTATGAAAGCGTCCGTGCAGGAAGCGTATGAAAAGTCAGGACAGGCTTTCCAGAGCATGCCGGAAGGAGAAGACAGGGAGGAGCTGCGACTGTTCGCCTTTCTGTGCAGCTTAAGCTTTGACGTATATCTCAAGAAAATGATGATCGAGAAACTTATCGATGAACTTGCTCCAAAGGAGTAAATCTGGATTTGTAGGGGAGCCATCTGTAGAGTCAAACGTCCGAAAACAATGAAGCGCAGATATCGAAGACGTATTCAGCACGGGTGTGTGGGTGGCTTCGGCTCCGGGGCTCCGGGGCAGCAAAAACTAAGAAATCCGGAACTATGCTAAAAACAGAAAGCAGCAGGGCGCAACTCGGCGTTGCCTCAGACAAGCCCCCTGCTGCTTTCAACACATAGTTCCGCATTTCAAGTTTTTTCAAGCCCCTCCGCAGTCACCTCAGACACCCACACACCCGTGCTGAAAGGTTTTCGAAAAAGGCGCTTCGCTGTTTTCTGGTTTACTCAAGCCGGAAGGTTCCCCGACAAATGCAGCGTTTAAAAACGTAGCGAGAAGGGAACTTTCCTGGCAAAAGACAACCGCTCCCCAGCCAGCAAAAACATACAACAATAGACGAACTTTCCCGCCAAAAGATAAAACCACTCTTGCCGGCAGAAACTTATCACAAGAGAGGCACAGCTTGCTGGGCCAAATCGAACGGCTAACCCTCTCCCGGAAGTCCGCGTCACCTTCCGTCCGATAAAAATTCCTGTT
>CALWDM010000092.1 GCA_944376695.1 uncultured Mediterraneibacter sp.
AAACCCCCTTTTTCTTTAGAGTAACACAAAGGGGAAATATATAAAATAAACTTTTCCGGTTTATCCGGGTTAGGTTATTTACAATTTGCTCCAACTGTTCAACCTTTTGCAAGGCTTCCTGTTTCTGTTCTGCCTCGTCCTTCAGCATATTGATTTCAGCCTCATGTTTTCTGATAACTTGCTGTTGTTTGTGGGCGTTTTCATCAAAGGTTTTTTGGTCTTTTTTACGTTCCATACGGATGCGGATGTTATCGATAGTTACACCCGCAAGGATAGTAGTAAGGACTTCCGGCACATGGTTGCTGACAAATGAGCCTACGGTCTTGCCCGTCTCAACAAAGATGATACCAGCCTTAGCAAAATTAATATTGGGTAATTTGATTTGCTTTCCCATAGAAGCTCTCCTTTAAGCCACCCCCAAGTCGTGGCTCAAATCCTTCACGGCTTGCTGGAGTAGTATATTCAAACTCTGCAAATAATCCAGACGCTCCTGTGTAGCATCTGCCTCATCTTTTAATGCCTTGATAATTGCTTCGTGGCGAGCAAGAACTTCTTTATAAAGGCGTTCTTTCTCTTGGCGCAACTGTTTATTTTTGAGGTGTGCCGCAACACCAACACCTCCGGCAGCCAAAGCTGCGATAGGGGTTGCCAAAACAAATACACCAGCTACCATACCACCGCCGACCACGGCACCGGCAGCCGCCAGTCCAGATGTTATTCCGGCAGCGGATAAACCAACAACACCCAGACCATAGAGGGCAGCGAAGGATCCTACACCTCCAATTCCAGCGCCGAGGGCACCTGCGAGAACTTCGGGAATTGCGCTTTCTTTGATTGTCCGTTTAGAATCGTTCACAGCAGCGGCTGCCTCATTTACAACATTTACGACCTGCTGGAGGGAGTCCACGCTCTGGAAGACCATGTCCCTTTTCTTTTTCACATATCCGCCCATAAGATTACTCCTTGTCCTTTTTCGATTTCTTTTTTCCATCGGTGATTAATTTAGCAAGCCACACGTTGACGGCGGCAATGCCAGCACCGATTCCGAGAGGACGCATAAGAACTCCGGCACCAACCACAGCATCGGCAGCTTTTATCCACTCCTTAGACACATCCGCACGGGTGGTAGTACCTGCCAGGATGGAAGGAGCCATCATATTTGCTTTCGCTAAAAGCTCACTACGCTGTCCGTCATTATAGTTATCTGGGTGGTCTACAAGCACATCTAAAAGAACCTTCAGCATTTCAGTATCTTCTGGCTTTTGCACCATTTCAGCATCAAGAATGCTTCGCATGGCGATATATTGTGTTTTGGTCAGCTTGCTGCGACCACTTTCGATGTTATTAATAGTCTGTCTGGTGACACCGATTTTTTCACCAAACTCCTCGGCAGTCCATCCAACAGTACGTCGAATTAAAAGTAAGTTTTTTTGCATACGAATTATTTCTTCCATATTCGCGCCTCCTGTTTGTATAAATTATAACCATTGACAATAAATTTGTCAACAGTTTCAGGATGAGTTGGTTGAGATCAGAATTTTGGATTGTACGCAGCGTAACACCGTAACGGTGCATACGGCATAGTTATGAGGAGTGTGCAAAAATACACCCTGTGCGGGTGCATCGTTACGGCATTTAATGGACTGTGTTATGTTGTATCACATATTGCGGCAACGGAGCCGGAGTGTTGATCTGGAAATATTGCGAGATTATTTTCAGAAAATATCATAATGATCTTTTGTTAAACTCAGGGTAAAATACATGGCTTTTTCTTTGCCTGTGACATGAGAAAACAAAGCAGGGCGTATCCCTGCGGCAAGAGAGGCGGGAACCTCATGGAAAGAAGGGAACTGGTCAACACAGGCATGTATACATAAAAACAGGCCGCCCTGAACATGGAGCGCTGCGCCGAGTTTATGGCGCGGATGATCCAGAAGTACGGCGCTGAAATACTGAAAGAACTGGACGAAGAAAAGACGCAGGGATCTGCAGAAAAAACATCCTGAAATCACGTCCTTACCGGCAGTCCTCCAGGCTGTCGGATTTTTCTGTGCGTTCCGCATAGTTTTTTACAGGAAATCTTGTGCGTCCTGCGAGTTGGCGGGGATGCCGGACTCCGATATATTAATCATGCACGGGAAACCGTGTGACAGTGAGCAACCGAAAGAGGTGAGGATGTGAAAAAGAAATGCTACATTTACACCCGGGTTTCCACGGCTGCTCAGACGGAAGGCTACAGTCTGGAAGCCCAGCAGGAACGCCTGCATCAGTACGCGGAGTATAAGAACCTTGAAATCGCGGGCGAATATTGTGACGCCGGAAGGTCCGGGAAGAGCATTGCCGGAAGGCCTGCCTTTATGGAGATGATGGAGAATATTGCCAGTGAAAAGGATCAGATCTCTTATGTGCTGGTATTTAAACTGTCCCGCTTCGGACGAAACGCCGCGGATGTTCTGAAATCCATCCAGACGCTTCTGGACTATGGCGTGGATCTGGTGTGTGTGGAAGACAGTATTGACAGTTCCACCCAGGGCGGACGGCTGACCCTTGCCATCCTGTCCGCTGTGGCGGAGATTGAACGGGAGAACATCCGGGTGCAGTTTATGGCCGGGCGGATGCAGAAGGTGATGGAGGGAGGCTGGGCGGGCGGCCCCGCGCCTTTCGGATACCGGAATGAGGGCGGCTGCCTGACAGTGGAGCCGGAGGAAGCGGAGATTGTCCGGCTGATCTACGCCAAGTATCTGGAACCAGAAATGCAGCTGGCTACTGTGGTGCGGTGGCTGAATGACCACGGGTACCGGCGGATTTCCAAAGGACGCTCCTGTCCCTTTAACCGGGACTTTGCGGCCGGTGTGCTGGACAATCCCTTTTACTGCGGGAAGATCGTATATTTCCGCAGGACGAACAGGGGTAGAGCAGAAAAAGACCAAAGGGAAGAAATCACAGTCCAGGGGAAGCAGGAAGCGATCATCCCGGAAGAAATGTGGGAAAGGGTGCAGACTAAGAGGAAGCAGGGGGCCGTCCGTTATGAAAAGGATGAACCGGAACGAATCAGCATGCTGTCCGGCCTGGTGAAATGCCCCGTGTGCGGGGCAGGGCTGGTGGTAAAAAAAAGCAAAACCATCAACCGGAACAGAGGCGGGCATTACAAGCCGATCCATTATTACGCCTGCCGGTATTACCGGAAATCCGAGGGGCGGCGTTGCGGTTTCCAGCACACCTATAATCAGAAGAAGCTGGATGGCGCCGTGATGGAGATCCTTGTGCAGCTGACACGGACGGAAGAATTCCAGAAGGCTTTTGCGGGGGCTGTGGGAGATTCCTCATCTGAAGCGGCTTTAGAGGGGAAGCTGAAAGATCTGCGCAGGAGGCTGCATGGCCAGGAGCACCTGAAATACAAACTGGGCGGGGAACTTGACCATCTGGATGTCCTGGCGGAGGGATATGACAAGGCTTATGATGCCATTCAGGAGAAGATTGACGCCGCCTATGACCGGATCGAGCAGCTGGAGGCGGAAATCGGGAAGGTGAGGAAAAAACTGGCCGCAGTCCGAGAAGGGATCCATTCTTCCGGGCAGATCAGCCGGATCCTGGACCATTTTGACCGGCTTTACAGGAAAATGACCTGCGCGGAGCGGCGGGAACTGTGCCGGCAGTTCATTGAGCGGATCGAGGTGTTCCCGGAAGAGCAGGATGATGGGAGGATCCTGAAATCCATCGCCTTCCGGTTCCCGGTTTTCTATGACGGGGAAGCAGTATCCGGGGATCCGGAACTTCCGGATGAAATAGTATCCTTTGAACTGGACTGCCGGAAACTGCCGGTGACTGTGCCGGAAGCGAAAGCAACCTATGCGGAGATCAAAGCGTATGTCCTGGAAAAGACCGGATTGAAAGTATCCTCCCTGTATATCGCCCAGATCAAGCGGAAATACGGCATAGAGATGGGAGAAAACTACAATAATCCGGAAGATCCGAAGGCGCGCGTCCCGAAATGCCCGAAGGAAAAGGAACTTGCGATCCTGGACGCCCTGAAGCATTTCCGGATGGTGCCGGAGACGGCAGAATATGAGGAGGCGGAAGCGTGAAGAAGAAAGAAAAATGCTACCTTTATATCAGGGTTTCTACCGCCATGCAGGTGGATGGTTACAGTCTGGACGCGCAGAAGGACCGGCTGGTGAAATTCGCGGAATTTCAGGGTATGGAGATTGTCAGGGAATACTGTGACGCCGGAAAGTCCGGCAAGAGCATTACCGGAAGGCCGGAATTCCAGCGGATGCTTCAGGATGTGGCGGATGACCGGGACGGGGTGAGTTATATCCTGGTGTTCAAATTGTCACGGTTTGGCAGGAATGCGGCGGATGTGCTGAATTCCCTGCAGTATATCCAGGATTACGGCGTGAACCTGATCTGTGTGGAAGACGGGATTGATTCTTCCAAAGATTCCGGGAAACTGACCATCACCGTGCTGTCTGCCGTGGCTGAGATCGAGCGGGAAAATATCCTGGTCCAGACGATGGAAGGGCGCAGGCAGAAAGCCAGGGAAGGGAAATGGAACGGAGGTCAGGCGCCTTTCGGGTATCTCCTGGATTCCAAAAACAGCACGCTGCTCGTGAACCCGGAGGAAGCGGAGATTGTCCGGCTGATTTTTGAAAAATTTGTTCATACGGACATGGGGGCGGATTCCATCAGCAAGTACCTGAACCAGCACGGGTATTCCAAAAAGAAGCTGCGTGAGCAGGAGGTAAGCCATTTTACCAGGAGCACGATCCTGAAAATCCTGGATAATCCGGTCTACGCAGGCAAGATCGCGTACGGGAAGAACGCGACGGAAAAGGTAAAAGGGACAAGGGATCAGTACCGGCGGGTAAAGAAGGAGGAGTATCTTCTGGCAGAGGGACTCCATGAGGCGATTATTGACCAGGAAACCTGGGAGGCAGCCAGGGTGAAGCGTAAGGTCACGGGCGTGAAATGGAATAAAACCCACAGCCTGGACCATGAGCATATTTTATCCGGGATCCTGAAATGTCCGGTCTGCGGTTCAGGGATGGCCGGGACGGTGAGACGGAGGAAAAATAAGAAGACCGGGGAGTACAAGGATGATTTCTATTACAGGTGCCAGCACAGGAAGAAGATTGATGAAGAACATTTCTGCGACTTTAAACCTTCCCTGAATCAGGACGAACTGAATGGGGAAGTGGTTCAGATCATCCGTGATATGGTGGCGATGGAAAAGTTCCGGGATTTCATCCAGGACAAGCTGCATGAGAAGGTGGATGTCTCCGCCCTGGAAGCAGAACGGGAGCAGATGAAGGGAAAGCTCCTGCAGGTGGTGGGCGCCAAAAAGAAGCTGGTGCTTATGTTAGACAAGCTGGATGTGAATGACCGGCATTATGAGCGGAAGTATCAGGATATGCAGGAACGCCTGGATAACCTGTATGCCCGGATTTCAGAACTGGAGGAGATGCTTTCGGATGTGGAGATGAAGATTTCCGCTTCCTGCGGGGAGCAGATCACCGGAAAACAGGTCTATCAATTCCTTCTGGAATTTGATAAGATATATGGAAAGATGACGGATCTTGAAAAGAAGGAATTTATGAGAACGTTCATCAAGACAATCGAGTTGTATCCTGAAAGGGACGGCAGCGGGCGCATCATAAAGCAGATCAGCTTTAAGTTCCCGGTGTATTATAACGGCTGTGAAGGCGATACAATTCGGTTGCTCAACGAAAA
>CALWDM010000093.1 GCA_944376695.1 uncultured Mediterraneibacter sp.
CGTTGTCTTACCCGCATCGATATGCGCCATGATACCGATATTTCTGGTTCTCTCTAATGGATATTCTCTTCCAGCCATAATTTCTCTCCTTAATATGGTAGTTCTTCGAGACCAGGCTTGCATGAGGATACTCTCCGCTATGCTTCAAGTATCTGCTTTCGCACTAAGCCCGAAAAAACTTCGCCAAACGCTTCATGCATCGCTGAATGCTCTGGCCTTAGAAACGGTAGTGGGCGAACGCCTTGTTTGCCTCTGCCATCTTGTGCATATCTTCTTTTCTCTTCACAGCGCCGCCTGTGTTGTTCGCTGCGTCGAGGATCTCATTGGCCAGCCTTTCTTCCATTGTCTTCTCGCCTCTCTGACGGGAGTACATTGTCAGCCAGCGAAGAGCAAGCGCCTGGCGTCTGTCAGCACGAACCTCGATCGGTACCTGGTATGTTGCACCGCCGATACGTCTTGCCTTAACTTCCAGAACCGGCATCATGTTGTTCATCGCTTCCTCGAACACCTCGATCGCCGGCTTCTCAGCCTTTGCTTCAACTCTCTCAAATGCGCCGTATACAATCTTCTGTGCTACGCCTTTCTTACCATCCAGCATGATGTTGTTGATAAGTTTGGTAACAACTTTATTGTTGTATATCGGATCCGCTAATACATCTCTTTTCTGAGTATGTCCTTTACGTGGCACGGTCCTTCCCTCCTTAATCATATTTTCCGGTCTTGCCGGGATTAATTCATCGGTACTCACATGTGTCTCTCTATGGAATCGCATAGCATGTGCTCGCGGCCGCGGGACTTTATATTAACCGCAACCTACGATAATCATAGTTCTGTTTGTGATACGATTTAACACTCTAGTTACATCACGTCAATCCGCCAAGATAGTTCTTCTTACCAGGCTCGCATGAGGATACTCTCTGCTACGCTTCAAGTATCTGCTTTCTCACCAGGCTCGATAACACCTCGCCAAGTGTTCTATGCATCGCCAAGTTCCGAAGAACAGTATTCACACTAAATTCGTTCTTCGCTTACGCTTGAACTCATTAAGTGTTCACTACTTTTTCGCGTCTTTCGGCCTCTTCGCGCCGTATTTGGAGCGAGCCTGACGTCTTTTTGCAACGCCTGCCGTATCCAGTGTACCACGAATAATGTGGTATCTTGTACCTGGCAGGTCCTTAACTCTTCCGCCACGGATCATAACAACGCTATGCTCCTGAAGGTTGTGTCCCTCGCCCGGGATGTAGCTTGTCACTTCGATTCCGTTAGAAAGACGAACTCTGGCAATCTTTCTCAGAGCTGAGTTAGGCTTCTTCGGCGTAGCTGTCTTAACAGCTGTACACACACCTCTCTTCTGGGGTGCGGACACGTTTGTCGCACGTTTCTTCAGGGAGTTGTATCCTTTCTGAAGCGCAGGTGCAGTAGACTTTTTCTCAGAAGTCTGACGTCCTTTTCTGACTAACTGGTTAAATGTTGGCATTCCTTTTCACCTCCTATGAATTATTCGTTGTCTCACGGCTCATGCCGCAAGTGGCTGCGGATAATCCTGTCATTATCCATTTAAGCGCACAAAAAGAACGATGCCTTTCAGTGCACGCTAAACCAGTTTATTACGTTTATATTGGAAAGTCAAGGGATTTTAACAGAATTTATTGTAACAATCCGAACGGTTCCTCCTTTGGATTGCCGGGACAGTCGCTTTTTCATTATCATACAGAAAGACCAGTCCCCCGAAAAAGCCGCTCCGGGAAACTGATCTTTCTGCATTTTTCTAATTATTCTTATTCATCAAACAGCGGTGTGGAGAAATACCTTTCGGCTGTATCCGGCAGCACTGTGACCACTGTCTTCCCTTCCCCGAGCTTCCTTGCCAGCTTCAGCGCGGCCGCCACATTTGTGCCGGACGAGATCCCGCACATAATCCCTTCTTTGGCCGCCAGATCCCGGGAAGTCTGAATCGCTTCCCCGTCTGTCACAATACAGATATCATCGTAAATATCCAAGTTCAGTATCTCAGGGATCACCCCGTCTCCGATCCCCATCTGGAGATGCGTCCCGATCGAGCCGCCGGACAGGATCGCAGCATGCTCCGGCTCCACCGCCCAGATCACTATGTCATGATTCTTTTCCCTGAGCGCCTCTCCGATGCCGGTGATGGTCCCTCCGGTTCCGATCCCTGAGCAAAATCCGTCGATCGTACAGTCCGCCTGCTCCATGATCTCGACCGCGGTCCGGTTTCTGTGGACTGCCGGGTTCGCCGGGTTTTCAAACTGCTGGGGTACGAACACTCTCGGGTCTTCCTCCGCCATCTTAAGGGCTGTATCCAGGCATTCCCCGATACACGCCCCGATATTCCCGGCGTCATGGATCAGAATCACTTCCGCGCCATAATGCCGTACCAGTTTCCTTCGCTCCTCACTGACAGAATCCGGCATGATGATCTTTGTCCGGTATCCCCGCACAGCCCCGACAAGCGCCAGTCCTATCCCCTGATTGCCGCTGGTCGGTTCTACGATGATCGTGTCCTCATTGATCAGCCCTTTTTCTTCTGCGTCGCGGATCATATTGTATGCGGTCCTTGTTTTTATGGAACCTCCCACATTGAGCCCTTCAAATTTAACAAGTATCTGCGCGCTCCCCTCTTCCGTCATCCGCTCCAGACGGATGAGAGGTGTGTTTCCCATTGCTTCAAGAACATTATTATAGATCACTTTCGGTCCCTTGCCTTTCTGAAAATGTTTTTCCCGACATTTCTATTATTATATGACGCATTTCGGAACAGCTCAACAGCTTTTTACGCTCCTGTTCCTGTTCCGGCAGGGCAGGGATATCCTCTCCGTCCTTTCACGATGATCAGTACGCTCTTCCCCAGTAAACCATATGCTTCGCCGGTTTGCCGCAGCACACGCACACATCGGAGAGATGTTCTTCTTCCATTGGAATACATCTGGACGTTACGCCGCCTGCCTGAGCTTTGATCTCATCCTCGCAAGCTTCTTCGCCGCACCACATTGCCTTGACAAACCCCTTCTTATTCTGGACTGCGTCTTTCATCTCATCCATTGTCACAGCCGTACTGATATGGTCGTCAAGGAATGCCTTTGCCCTCGCATAGAGGTCTTTCTGGATAGTCTCAAGAATCTCTCCCAGCTTTGTCGTGATCTCATCAATCTCCACAACGATCTTTTCCCTTGTATCACGGCGCACTACTACGACCTGCCCATTCTCGATGTCCTTCGGTCCGATCTCGATACGCGCGGGGATGCCGAGCATCTCCTGCTCGCTGAATTTCCATCCCGGGCTCTTCTCGGAATCATCGATCTTTGCGCGATAGCCTGCTGCCCTGAGCGCGCCAAGCAGTTCGTTTGCCTTATCCAGCACACCCTCCTTGTGCTGCGCGATCGGAATGACTCTCACCTGTACCGGCGCGATCCTTGGCGGAAGCACGAGACCGCTGTCATCTCCATGTACCATAATGATGGCTCCGATGATCCTCGTGGACAGTCCCCATGACGTTTCATACACACTGTGCAGCTCATTGTTCTTATCCGCATATTTGATGTCAAACGCATCCGGGAAGGAATTGCCGAAGAAGTGGCTGGTCGCTGACTGAAGCGCCTGACCGTCATGCATCAGAGCTTCTATTGTATATGTGTCCTGAGCGCCCGCGAATTTTTCACTTTCAGTTTTTCTTCCCGCAACGACCGGGATCGCCAAGTCTTCCTCAACAAAGCTCTTGTACACTTCCCACATCATCTTTGTGCGCTCTTCCGCCTCTTCATATGTGGCATGGATCGTGTGTCCTTCCTGCCACAGGAACTCCCTGGAACGCAGGAAAGGTCTCGTAGTCTTCTCCCAGCGAAGGACGGAACACCACTGGTTCCAGACCTTCGGCAGGTCGCGGTAAGACTGCACGATTTTGCTCCACACGTCACAGAAGAGAGTCTCAGATGTGGGACGGATGCAGAACCTCTCCTGGAGCTGCTCCGCTCCCCCATGTGTCACCCACGCCACCTCCGGAGCAAATCCCGCGATATGGTCCTTCTCCTTCTGGAGCAGGCTCTCAGGGATCAGCACCGGGAGATAAACATTCTCCACGCCTGTGTCTTTAAAACGTTTGTCCAGATCCACCTGGATATTCTCCCAGAGCGCATAGCCGTTTGGCAGGTAATTCAGGCATCCCTTTACCCCTGAATAATCGCACAGCTTCGCCTCGCGGACAACATCCGTATACCACTGCGCGAAGTCTTCATCTCTGGAAGTGATCGACTGTACCAGTTTCTTTTCTTTTGCCATTTCCTCTTCTCCTTTGAAATATAGTTTAATGTTTAAGATGCGTTCTGATTTTCCTTCAATACATGCTCTTTTACGCATGCGGCAGCTCGATTCCGCTGCTTCTCAGCTCAGACTTGAAAACAAAACGCCGGGACATCTAAAGTCCCTCACACAAGGGACCGGATATCCCGGCGGTACCACCCTAATTAACTGCGCTTTCACAATTCTTCTATAAAATGATCTGCTTCCGCGCGGTTCGCTCTTTCGCCCTTAACGCAGGCTCTACGCTGCACTTTCATGCAGAAGCTCCCGGGCCGGTTCTATATGGTCCTGCGGAGACTCTCACCAAACGCCCCCTCTCTGAAGCATTCCCCATATATACTAATCCCATTCGTCGCTGTCCGTAAATGTGATTCTAACGGATAACTGTGATCTTGTCAACTTCTTCGTCCCTATCCTTTCTGCGTTTTATCACCAGAAGAATCAGTCCGATCAGTAAAAGCAGGACAAAAGCAGAGACAATAACAAGCGGCAGATTATTTATGTATTGAATCAGCAGATTGGAGGTTACCAGAATACTGATGTCCTCTGTAACCGCCTCATTTCCCGCAGCATCCCACGCCACTGCTTTTATGTCCTGGAACCTTGAGTCACTGTGGAGCATATAAGACAGCTTCCCGCCAGACTGCTGTATAGTGTCCGCGTCATAGTGTTCTGCCGGCGCGTCTTCCCCATTAATATAGAGATCAACACCACCCATCGCAATATTATCCGCCACATCAACAGTCAGCTCTCTGGAATCAGCCCTGTACTGCGCATTGTCTTCAACCCCGGTTATGACAACCGTTGGCTTCGTCTTATCAATTACAAACTCAATAGCGCTGTCTTTCACCTTATTATTCATAAGATTTTCAGCCCGGTCCTCTGAGTCGATGGTCACAGTATAATGCCCCTCCTGCTCAAAGTTTTCCTTATGTATCGTATACCGGTACTCTTTCCATGAAGCCTCAGTGCCGCTTTCTTCAACTGTATAGTCTTCACCTGCCTTCCTTGAGTTTCCGCAAACTGCATTGAAAAGATAGATATGTCCTCTCCAAGTACCAATCTGCCGTTTTTTTGAGAGTTC
>CALWDM010000094.1 GCA_944376695.1 uncultured Mediterraneibacter sp.
GAACTCTCAAAAAAACGGCAGATTGGTACTTGGAGAGGACATATCTATCTTTTCAATGCAGTTTGCGGAAACTCAAGTCACTTTAGAACAAATGTTCTTTTTAATCAATTTCCCCTGTCTCGCCCAACTGTTCCAGCAGGATCTCCTTCGTCCTCTCCAGGCTTTCTCCCGACTCCTCCGGCCTTCCGATGACCACGGGCACGGCGCCTGCCTGATGCGCCGCTTCCAGTTTTTCCTCAAAACCTCCTGCCTTTCCCGACTCCTTCGTGACGAAATACGCCGCGTCTGCGTACCGCAGCAGAACCAGGTTCATTTCCCGGGAAAACGGCCCCTGCATGGCGATCAGATGCCGCCCCTGAAATCCCAGCTCTGCGCTCTCTTTCACCGACTCGGGCGTGGAGAGCACTCTTGCGAAACAGCGCTCTTTGTATCCCTGAATCTCTGTGTACAGACGCAGCTCTTTGCTCCCGGTAGCGATCAGGATATTGCCCTGCGTGGTTTTCAGATATTCCACCGCCTGCCTGACAGAATCCACCATGACCATCTGATTCCCAACATCTGTTACCCCCTTTTCCCGCAGACATCTCACATACCTTACCCCTGTGCCCTCACATGCGTCGCGAATATTTTCTGTGACAGCGCAGGCAAAAGGGTGGGTCGCATCAATCACCAGACGGATTCTCTTTTCCACCACAAAGTCTGCGATCTGTTCCTGATCCATCCGCCCGGATAACACCCGGATTCCCGGCCGTTCTCCCAGAATCTCTTTCCCGTATTCCGTGGCTGTGCTTACATAGCAGGCTGCTCCAATCTCCTCCGCATACTCTGCCAGTCTCCTCCCCTCAGTGGTCCCGGCAAAAATCAGAATATCCGGCTCCGTACTTTTCGTTCTCATACTGCTCTGCTCTGTCATACCCGTCTCCTTACCTTTGAATCAAATTCCAGTGTCACCGGGGTCCTGACCAGCGCGCTGGTCATAGAGGTTCCCAGCCGTTTCCCCTGGATGAGCCTTCCGCCCTTTCCACACAGAAGGGCCGCCCTCTCGCACACATTGTCTACCCCTGCCGTACGCTCTACAAAATCAGACCGGGATGTGACCGCCTGTATCTCCCCCAGTTCTGCGGCAGTGTATACAACAAATGGGATCCTGTACTTTTCAGCCAGGGCGAGCAGGGCAGGCTCATCCTTTTTCAGGTCAATGCTCGCCAGAACGTTTACCTGTCCCATTACAAGTCCGTGCTCTGCAAGTGAGCTCTTCAGCCCGGACTCCAGGAGCTCCTCTGAAATCCCTCTGCGGCAGCCAACGCCTGCCGCCACATTTCTCGGACGCAGAAGGAGCGTCCCCTCTCCCGGCTCCTTGGCGCTGTCCGCCACAAGGATCCTGTGCGGGAAGGATACCGCCTCCTCCCATGTTTCACACAGTCGGATTTCACCGGGGATATCCCCTCTTACCCGGTATTCTGGGGAGTCCGCGAAAAGGGCGATCTTCTCTCCTTCCAGCACTGCCGCTGAGATGGCGCGGGCTCCTTCCCTGTCTTCCAGATAGAGACCGCTTTCTCTGGCAAATACATCTACTGCGAATTTTCCCTGCACATCCGTCGCTGTCGTGATCACCGCCTCAGCCCCGGTCTCCGCGGCAAGCTCTCCGGCAAGCCTGACAGAACCGCCCACATGCCCGGACAATACCGGGATCACATACCGTCCTTTCTCATCCAGCACCAGGACCGCCGGATCCGTAAACTTATCCCTGACCCACGGGGCAATGTACCTCACCGCGATCCCTGCCGCTCCGATGAAGATAAGATCATACCTTCCCCACTCTTCTCCGGCAAAAGCTCTGATATCCTCCGGCAGAGCAGCCGTCTCTCCGTCCGCATACTTTTTCACGGCGTATCCGGCACACGTTTTTCCCATCCCCCGGAGTATACCACATATCTCTCTGTTCAAAGCCGTCCCTGTACGGGTAAAACTGAACACCCGTATTTTCCGCTCATGTTCTCCTGTACTTTTCTCCATACTTTTACTTTTCTCTATACTTTTACTTTTCTCCATACCGCCCTCCATGCCGTTCTGTCCGGTACTGTAAATTTACAGACGCCAGATCCGCCTGCATATGGAGATCTCTCTCCTTTTTTATGTGGAAAACAGCTCTCCACTCTGCCCGGTCCACAGGCTCAAAATTCAAAGAAGACCATGCGAACCTCTCTTCAGTTCCTCTGCCTTCTTCCGCTGTATATACAGGCACAAGCGCTGCACTGGAAGTAAGGAGAGAAGCGCCCGTATATTTATCCCCGGCCTCTTTCCTGCGGGGCTGGTCCCCTCTCGCGCAGTCCTGTATGGTCAGTTCCTCCGTCGGAATATCCGGCTCCACCGTATAAGTAATCTCCTGATAACAGGAAGGATATTCCAGTTCTTCGCCCGGATCTCCCCAGTCTCCTTCATGTTTTCCTGCTTCACAGGAGAGGATCGTCAGAGTATGGATATCGCCGGACACGGGGTGGACCAGCTGTATTTTTCTTTCCTGCTTTTTTCCATCTCCCATTTTGCCCGATACGTCCCCCGTTCCGTCCGATATATCTGTCACAAAATGCGCCGCAGTCACAGACTGCTTTCGGGGAACAAGGACACATTCCAGCTTCCCGGGCTTCAGGACCGGAGTCCCGTCCCATTCAAAACAATTTCTGTGGAAGCCCCATCCGTACTCCCTGCTGCATCCGTATGCTTCCATCAGGGTCTCTGTCTCCGGATCCATATCCCCATCCGGCAGCAGCGGATTCCATACAGTGCCGCACCCGAATGTACCTTTCAGTCGTGCTCCATCCAGTGATAATAAAACGTCGAAATGTCCGCCAAACGGAGACTCGTTCTCCGCCTGCTCCAGCTCTTCATCCGACAGATCCTGATATTCCCTGTCTTTCCATTTTTCCATATATTCTGAAATATCCGGCAGAGGCACGCATATGCACAGATCAAGGACAGCCCCTTCCTGTCCTACATAGACTGCGGGGATACGCACTTTTTTATTCCCCCATGCCAGCATATCCCCTTCCGCAGCCCCATGCACAGGGATCTTGGCCAGGGGTGCTCCCGTCTTCCTGTCATCCCAGAAATTCGTTCCAAAATATACTTCCATCAAACATTCCACCTCCGTCCTTCCTGTCCTGTCAGGCCTTCCTGCTATGGCGGGCCTTTCTGTCTTCTCAGAGGATTCCCTCTGCCTTCTCATAGCACAGATACCTTCTCTTTCCAACTGTATGTTTCCCATACTCTACCGCCTCTTCGGGGCAGACCGATATGCACGCCATGCAGTGGGTACACTTTTTTCCCCATTCCGGTCTTCCGTTTACAAGGCGGATATTGTTCAGCACACAGCTCTTCACACATTTCCCGCAGGAGATACACGCATCCGTGGCATAAAACTTTTCTGACTTCACAAAAAAACCATAGAAACCTGCATTTAGCAGCCCGCTGCTCTTGACCCGGTCCAGGACTCCTGGTTTTACCTCGGGGAAATTTGCCCCTTCGCGGATATATCTGACACTGTCTTTTATCTTCCGTGCGGCATCCGCTGTCATCCTGCGGCACTCCTCTTCCTCCGGCACCGAAAACAATGCCACATAATTTTCCGGCATGACAACTTCCAGCATCCCCTTGTAATGGAACCCTTTTTCTCTGCAGAACGCAGCGATCTTCTCTCCCGCATTTCCTGTCTCCCCGCCGCACGTAAGAATAAAATAGGCATCCCGCGTCCCGGAGAACCTGGACTTTCTGATAAACTCAGCGAACAGCCTCGGCAGCTGCCAGCAGTACGTAGGGCTTACAAATACCCATGGTCTCTGTGAAGAAAAATCGCCTCTTTTTCCCTCTTTGATATAAGCACCTGCGTCCCGGATCTCATCCGCTGTCTCTGAGGCCGCCACCTCCGCCGCATAGCGGCTGTTCCCTGTGCCTGAAAAATAAATCACCATATCATTATCCCTCCGCGTCCTTTTTTCACAATTACGCTTTATTCAGCTACATCCTCCACCTGGAAACGGATCACTTTCTCCAGGTCTTTTAATGTCATCTCTACCTGATACCCGATCTTCCCTCCGCTGAAAATGATCCTCTCCTGCTTTTGAGCGCTCTTATCAATGACTGTCCTAAACTGCTTCTTCATCCCGATGGGCGAGCAGCCGCCGTGGATATACCCGGTCAGGGGAAGGAGCTCTTTTGATCTGATCATCTCGATGCTCTTTTCCCCTACGCTCTGCGCGGCTTTTTTTAAGTTCAGCTCTTTATTCACCGGTACGACAAACACATAATTTGTCTTTGACTTTCCCACCGTGACCAGTGTCTTAAATACCATGTCAGGGTCCTCCCCGAGCGCTTCCGCGACTTCCGTACCGCTGACTGCCCCGGTATTGAGATAATTGTGGCTGATATAGGGAATCTTTTTCTGGTCCAATATGCGCATGACATTCGTCTTGTCATTATTCTTTGACATAAAAATCCATCCTTTCAATGGCATTATAAAATTCTTCTTTTCCTCATTGTTCACAGAAATATATGCGAATATATTATAACGGAGGATTTTTCAACGGACAAGTGCATTTACGCGGGCGGTGTTATTCACTTATGATAATGTCACCTTAGGATTCTCTTGAGATAATGTCACTTTTTGATAAACTATAAAACTAT
>CALWDM010000095.1 GCA_944376695.1 uncultured Mediterraneibacter sp.
CGGATGCCTGAGCCGCAGGCGAATCTTCCGCTTTGAAATTGTCCTTAGCCGTATCCCATTCTTTTTATGTCTTTCCCAGATTACGGAACCGGAACCAGAGCCATATCCCCGTCCGTCGCGAAAACGCCACCCATCACATCAACGGTTTTCGGACATTTCACCAATCGGCCAGGCTCCCCCACAAATCCAGATTCCTTTCTTTTAAGAAATTCTTCAATTTTTCCCTTACAAAATATTAGAAAATGTAAGTTAATATGCGTTTACCATATAATTACAAGGAGGATGCTGTGAGAAATATTATATGTGTAAACAATCTGTATAAGCTGTACCGCATCGGCGATTCGGCTGTGCGCGCGCTGGACGGCGTAAGCTTTTGCATCAGGGAGGGGGAATTCTGCGCGATCGTGGGTACTTCCGGATCGGGCAAGTCTACCCTGCTGAATATGCTTGCCGGGCTGGAACGGCCGACCCGGGGCGAGGTTGTCATAAGCGGGCGGCACATTGAAAAGCTTAAGGAGGATGAGCTGGTAAGGTTCCGCAGGGAAAACGTAGGGTTTATCTTTCAGTCATTCCACCTGCTGGGAACGATGAATGCGCTGGAAAATGTAGCCCTGCCTCTTACGTTCCGGGGTGAAGTGCGAAAGACCCGGATGAAGAAAGCGGACAGGATGCTGGAGCTGGTAAACCTGGGAAAGCACAAGATGCATATGCCGAATCAGATGTCCGGCGGGCAGCAGCAGAGAGTGGGGATTGCCAGGGCGCTTGTGGCAGATCCGAAGATCATCTTTGCGGATGAGCCGACGGGAAATCTGGATTCCCATACTTCGGAAGAAGTTATGCGCCTGATGCAGAAGATCGTGAGGGAACAGGGAAGGACCCTGGTCATGGTGACCCACGATCCCCATGAGGCAGAGTATGCAGACCGGGTGGTACATATCATAGACGGGAAGATCGTACGGATACAGGAAAACAGGAGGGACAGTGAGAATGAGAACAAATAGGAGGACTATATTTAAAAGGACAGCAGCCGCAGTGTTGTGCGCGGCGTTTTTACTGCCAATGGCCCTGCCTTCGGCGGTGTACGCGGGAGATGTGCAGGCGGGAGCGCAGACAGGAGTGCAGACAGGAGCGAAAGCAGGAGCACAGGCGGGAATGCAGACAGGAGCAGGGAAGACTCTTGCCCGTATACAGCTCAGCGTAGGCGACGGACAGGAAACTCCGGTTTTCCGCGCGGGTGAGAGAGCGAAGCTCCGGATCAGCGTAAAAAATACAGGAAATACAGATGCGCAGAATGTGCGGATCGCTCCGGTCATAAAGTCAGAGGCTGACTGGCCGTTTGAGCTGGACCAGCTTAATTATGACCAGGATCTGGGAGCGGTACCGGCAGGGGGAAAAGCGGACGCGGTATGGGGCGGCGGAGATGTGCCTCTCACAGTGAAGGAAAGTGTGACCGGAAAGGCATATAAACTGACGTTTCAGATCACATATGATGACGGTGAAAAAGCGTATGAAGCGGAAAAATATGTCTTTGTAAAAACTGAGGCCAAACCCGGTTCCACGGAAGGAAATCCCTCCGGGGGAACGGCCTCCGGAGACAGCCAGGGCAGCGGGAAGCCGTCAGGAGATGCCCAGGTTCCCGGCGGGCAGACTTCCGGCGGGCAGTGGTACGAAGGTCAGACGGCGGGGTCCGGGGAAAATGGACCGGCAGCAGAGCCGGAAGCGGGAAGCGTATATAACAGTGAGCCGGCAGCTGTCGGGGGAGGCGGTTCCGCCGGCGCTTCTGTGCCGAGAGTCATTGTCACCGGTTTCAGTACAGAGCCGGGGGAAGTGCGCGCCGGAAGCAACTTTAAGCTGGTCGTACACTTGAAAAATACATCGTCCCGGACGGGAGTATCAAATCTGCTTTTTGATCTTCAGGCGCCTTCGTCGGGGACAGAAGCAGCGGCGGAGGCGCCGGCATTCCTTCCGGCATCAGGTTCCAGCTCCATTTATCTGGACAGTATCCCGGCTGGCGGCACGAAAGATATATCCATTGAGCTTAACGCCAGGGCAGACCTGGTGCAGAAGCCGTACAGTATCAGCATGAGCATGAAATACGAGGACAGCGCGGCGGCTCAGTATGAAGCGCAGTCCAGTCTGGCGATCCCGGTTCGTCAGGAAGCCAGATTTGAATTCAGCAAGATGCAGATCGCTCCGGATACGGTATCCGTCGGCGAGGAGACAAATATCTCCTGCAGCCTGTATAACCTGGGACGTGTAAAGATGTACAATGTCAAAGCGCGCTTTGAAGGAAATGTGATCGATACGCAGGAGCAGTTCATCGGGAATCTGGATGCGGGGGCGACAGGGACCATCGACGCCATCGTAACCGCAAAGAAGGCGACAAAAGGGAGCGAAGAATGTAAGCTTGTTCTGACCTATGAGGACGATGCGGGGAATGTAAGCACCTCAGAACAGAAGTTTCAGATGACGGTCCTGGAAGAGACGGCAATTGAAGACGCAGGGATGATGCCGGATGCTGTGCCGGAGGAAGGCGGAAGCCCGGCCGGCCTGGCTGTGGCGGTCCTGGCAGTCATTGCGGCCGCGGCGGGAGGCACTGTGGTCTTTAGAAAGCGCAGGAAGAAAAAGAACCATGAAGCGGAAGAGGAGGAGATGTTCGATGAGGTGGAGCGATTTACTGAGGATGAGCATTAACAGCCTGAAGCGGAGAAAACTGCGGACTTTCCTCACTGTGCTCGGCGTTGTGATCGGAACTGCCTCTATCGTAGTCATGATCTCCCTGGGGCTTGGGCTCCAGGAATCCATGTACGCGGAAGTTGAGAAAAACGGCGGGACCACGGGACTTACAGTGACCGGCAGGACGGACGGTCCCATGGGAGCCGCAGGAGCATCCGGGGATGCCTCCGGCGGGGAGGAACAGAAATATGTCACAGACGACCTGATCAAAGAGCTGCGGTCACTGGAGCATGTAAAAAGCGCGGAACCAGTGCTTGATCTGTCCGCTGTGGCAGTAAAGGGGAGATATGAGGGGAGCCTTGAGCTGTGCGGCATGACACCGGAAGGATTGAAATCGCTCAATCTGGAGCTTGAGCCGGGCGGAAAACTGCCTGACGGAGACAGCGCGCAGCTGGAGCTGGTATACGGAAATGCAGTCCTTACAAATTTTTATGACAAAGGGACAGGGAAGGCATACTGGGATACAGGGGAAGTGCCGGACATTGACCTGAAGAATGACAACCTGTTTCTGATCCTTGACCAGGATGGCTATTATCAGTCCCGGAATACCCCGGGAGCCGGAGCCGCGGAAAGCGGGGACGGGATGTCCGGGGGGACGTCCGGGAGCGGGGCCCAGGGGACACAGCCGCAGGCTGCCCCGAAAAAATATGTGGTAAAAGGCAGCGGCGTGGTGTCCGGCGGTATGGACAGCTATCATACAGATTCGTTTAAAGTATACTGTGACCTTGACAAATTAAGAGAATATCTGAGAAAGGAATTCAGGGGCCGTGTGATACCCGGGCAGCCTTCCACAAAGAGCGGAAAGCCATACAGTAAATTTGTATACAGCTCTGCAAAAGTCCAGGCAGACGATATGGAACAGGTAGAACAGTTGTCCGCCGCGATCCGAAGTATGGGCTATAATGTAGAGACAAACGCAGAGTACATTGACAGCATGAAAAAACAGTTTGCGATGGTCCAGGCTGTCCTGGGCGGGATAGGAGCGGTATCGCTTTTAGTGGCGGCGATCGGTATCGCGAATACGATGATGATGTCCATTTATGAGCGGACGAAGGAGATCGGAGTCATGAAGGTGATCGGATGCGGACTGAAAAATATCAGACAGCTTTTCCTGATGGAAGCCGCATTCATCGGGCTGGCCGGGGGCATCATTGGAAATCTGTTAAGCCTGGCCATGTCGGCTCTGGTCAATACATTTGTCTCGGGAGGGAGCATGGGGATATCAGGCAATCTGTCCTTTGTGCCGGTGTGGCTTGTCCTCGTCTCGACCGCCTTTGCCGTATTTGTAGGCACAGCGGCGGGATACTTCCCGGCGCGCAGGGCGATGGCGCTGAGCCCGCTGGAAGCGATCCGCAGCCAGTGACGGCATATGGAGCAGGAAGAAAGCGGGGGCTGCAAAAAACAGGTGACAGAGGGATCACTCCTCTATCACCTGTATTTCCAGATAATCAAAATCAATGGAATCTACAAAATTATCCTGGTAAAACCTGGCTTTTGCATGGCGCTTGAACTCCGCGATCGTAGCGTCCAGCCAGAGCGGTTTGCTCAGATCAAATTCATAGCAGATCTGATCCAGGGCGTTAAATATCTTGTGCGTGCGGGTGTCGTCGCTCTCATCGCAGATCACGATGTCCCGCAGCATTCTGTTATCTTTAAATTCTTTTCCCCACAGACGAAACATAAGAGAACTCCTTACGCAATAAGATTTCTTCCTGCTATTCTAACACAGGCGGGAAGAAAAGTCATCTGCTGATCGGATTTTGTGTTATTCACTTATGATAATGTCACCTTAGGATTCTCTTGAGATAATGTCACTTTTTGATAAACTATAAAACTAT
>CALWDM010000096.1 GCA_944376695.1 uncultured Mediterraneibacter sp.
GATTCAAATATAACACAAAAGAGTCTATCCTCGCTTTTTAAATATTCAGTTGTAACAAATGTATTGTAATCCTACAACAAAACCGGTTTTGTAACCGATCACTTTATTGCCTGCCCGCGCTTTTTTCTGTTATACTGTATTTGCTGTGATCGTATAGGACACAGTCTGCGTTAAGCCAAAGGAGCAAAAAGACATGAAACAGAAAAAAGTAACATTCGCAGATATCGCGGCATACACGGGATTTTCCAAGACAACGATCTCCCGCTATTTTAACGACCCGGATTCCCTCACACTGGAGAACCAGCAGAAGATCGCGGACGCCCTGACAGAACTGGATTATAAGGAAAACAAAGTGGGCCGCATCCTTGCCAGCGGAAAGACGGAATTTGTCGGGCTCATTATCCCCAACCTGTACATGCACTTCTACTCAGAAATACTCAGCCAGATCCTTGACACTTACGGGACTTACGGCTACAAGTTCCTTGTCTTCGCCGGGAATGAAAAAGCAGATGTGGAGCGCAAATATATTGAGGAGCTGCTTGCCTACAATATCGAAGGCATGATCGTCCTGAGCGGGACCGTCCCCTCCAGTGAGCTGGCTTCCTACGGGGTGCCTGTGGTCGGCATCGAGCGTGAAGACCAGTTTATATCCAGCGTCAACACAGACAATTACATGGGCGGAGTCCAGGCGGCGGGTCTTCTTCGCAAGAGCGGATGCGATATCCTCCTCCATGTAAACGCGGATATGCCTGACAGCCAGCCTGCATCCGGCCGGATCCGGGGATTTGTGGATACGTGTGAAGAGTATCATCTGCCCTATGAGCTGATCCTCACCCACCTGGGGAATACGTTTGAAGAAAACAGGGAGCGGATCTCCGCGCTGACAGACCAGCTTGAACAAAAATACCCGGGGAAACGGAAGGGGATCTTCATGCCCAATGATACTCATGCCAATGTCTTACTGAACATCCTGATCCAGAGATACGGCAGCCTTCCCGATACTTACCAGATCATCGGGTTTGACAACTCACCTATTTCCAGGGAGGCCGTCATCCCGATCAGCACAGTGGGACAGCAGATCAGCGTGATCGCAAACGAGGCGATGAAGCTTCTCTCCGAACAGATGGAGGAGCGGAAGAAACGCAGGCCCGCCCCGCAGACAGAGCCCGTGCACCGGATCATCCCGCCGGTGCTGATCCGAAGGGATACCACGGCGTAGGGAAATTTTGCCAAACAGGCGGCAGAACGGAGACTTTCAACTATGAACAGGAACTATAAACATATCGTTTTTGATGTAGACGGAACCCTTCTCGATACAGCCTGCTGTATCCTTTATTCCCTGCGCGAGGCTCTCCTCGCCGTCACAGGCTCTTCCCCGGAGATCGAAGAGATGGGACATGTCCTGGGCCGGACTTCCCTGGGGAATATGGAATATTTCGGCATCACGGACCGAGCAGAGGAGACCGTCGCCCTCTGGGTGGAAAACGAGGCGAAACACAGCGACCTCATGCAGCCCTTTGAGGGCATCCCCGAACTGCTGGACGCGCTGAAAAATGCCGGCTGTACTCTTGGCATCGTCACATCCAGGACACACGAAGAGCTGGACCTGGTTCTGGATCCGCTCCCCATCCGCCCTTATTTTACTGTCGAGATCTGTTCGGACGACACAGAAGAGCACAAGCCCTCTCCGGCTCCACTCCTGAAATACATGGAGGAGACAGGAGCCGGGAGCAGTGAAATCCTCTATGTCGGGGACAGCTCAGGCGACGGGAAATGCGCTTCCGCCGCAGGCGTTGACTTCGCCTGTGCGATGTGGGGAGTGCATGAGGATGCCCATATCCCGGCGCAGTATCATCCCGAGACTCCGGAGGAACTTGCCCGGATGCTCCTGGACACCTGACATTTGGCTTTTAAGATGCCTGACGTCAGGGCTTTTAAGACACCTGACATCAGGATTTTGGAGACAGACTTTGGAGACAGACTCTGGATTCATCTGATCCCTCTCATGGTCAGCTGGATCCTTTTCTTTTTCAGGTCCACGCTCATCACCTTTACATCTACGATGTCTCCCACGCTCACAGCTTCCAGCGGATGTTTGATATACCGGTCCGTGATCTGGGAGATATGGACCAGGCCGTCCTGGTGCACGCCGATATCCACGAACACGCCGAAATCGATCACATTTCTCACCGTGCCTTTGAGGATCATGCCTTCTTTTAAGTCCTTCATCTCCAGCACATCCGTGCGCAGGATCGGCTTCGGCATCTCGTCGCGGGGGTCTCTCGCCGGCTTCTCCAGCTCTTTTACAATATCCCGGAGCGTGATCTCACCGACTCCCAGCTCTTCCGCCAGGCTCTTGTAATCTTTAATCGTCAGGGACAGCCCTGCCAGATTGTGTTCCGCTACGTCTTCCGGCGTATATCCCTGTTTTTTAAGCAGCTTCTCCGCCGCCCCGTAGGACTCCGGGTGCACACCGGTCCCGTCCAGAGGGTTTTTGCCCCCTGTGATGCGCATGAAGCCCGCGCACTGCTCGAAGGCCTTCGGTCCCAGTTTCGGCACTTTGAGAAGCTCTCTGCGGTCGGAGAACCTCCCGTTCTCTTCCCGGTACGCCACGATATTTTTCGCTACCGTACCGCTGATGCCGGAGATATAGGAAAGAAGCGGCGCTGACGCGGTATTTAGATCCACGCCCACTTTATTCACGCAGTCCTCCACCACGCCGTTTAGGGATTCTCCCAGCTTCTTCTGATTCATGTCATGCTGGTACTGCCCTACTCCGATGGACTTCGGGTCGATCTTCACCAGCTCTGCCAGCGGATCCTGGAGACGCCTTGCGATAGACGCCGCGCTTCTCTGACCTACATCAAACTTGGGGAACTCTTCGCTCGCCAGCTTGCTCGCCGAGTAGACAGACGCGCCGGCCTCATTGACGATCACATACTGTACCTTCTCCTCCGGGATCTCTTTTAACAGCTCCACGATGAACTGCTCGGACTCCCTTGATGCGGTGCCATTTCCCAGGGAGATCAGAGAGATATGGTACTTTGGTATGATCTTCTTCAGAAGGTCCTTGCTCGCCTTGATCTTCTGGGGCGTGGTCGGAGCGGTCGGGTAAATGACCGTGGTCCCGATGACCTTCCCCGTGGGATCGACGACTGCCAGCTTGCATCCTGTACGGAACGCCGGGTCCCATCCCAGGACGACCCTGCCGGCAATAGGCGGCTGCATGAGGAGCTGGTGCAGGTTCTTCCCGAAAACTTCGATGGCTCCATCCTCCGCTTTCTCCGTTAGCTCATTCCGGATCTCCCTCTCGATCGCCGGGGCGATCAGCCTCTGGTAGCTGTCCGCCGCCACAGCCTTTAACACAGGCGTGGTGTAAGGGTTGTCCGTGCGGACCGTCTTTTTCTCGAGATAGCGGAGGATATCCTCCTCAGGCGCTTCCACTTTCACGGTAAGGAACTTCTCCTTCTCCCCGCGGTTCAGCGCCAGTACTCTGTGCCCTGCCAGCTTTGCCACCGGCTCTTCAAACTCATAGTACATCTCATATACAGACTCAGCCTCCGGGTCTTTTGCCGCGGAAATGACTTTTCCCTTCTTTGCCGTAGCATTTCGGATCCAAGCGCGGTAATCCGCATTGTCCGAAATCGACTCCGCTATAATATCCGCAGCTCCCTGTATCGCATCCTCCGGGCTCTCCACGCCTTTTTCCTCTGAGACATATTCCGCAGCAGTCTTTTCCAGTGGCTCCTTTGTCCTCTGGAGCAGGATAAACGCCGCCAGCGGCTCCAGCCCCTTTTCCTTCGCGATCGTCGCGCGGGTGCGGCGTTTCGGGCGGTACGGGCGGTACAGATCCTCCACCGCCACCTGTGTCTCCGCAGCCAGGATTTGCGCCTTAAGCTCTTCCGTGAGCTTGCCCTGCTCCTCGATGCTGGATAAGACCTGCTCCTTCTTCTCTTCCAGATTGCGCAGGTAGACCAGACGCTCATACAGCTTCCTGAGCTGCTCGTCATCAAGCGACCCTGTCACCTCTTTCCTGTACCGGGAAATAAACGGGATCGTATTTCCTTCATCTATCAGATTGACAGCGGCGTCGACCTGCCACTGTTTCACTCCCAGTTCTTCTGTCAGCTTTTGATTGATATCCATGTGTGCTGTCCTCTCTGTCATTCTTTCATTCTGCTATTCTTCTGTTTTGCTACTCTTCTGCCATGCCATATATCATGATATGGATCATTTACAGACGTCTCTGCTATTGTAACACAGGCTTACCGTCTGTTCCAGCTTTGGTTTTTCCCCCTCGTTTAGAGGGGTCTGACCCCTTTCCCCAAAGTTGTCTGAATATTCCAACTTCAAAAAATCTCTTGACACTCCTCTCTTTGTCATATATAATTATTTTTGCTGTGAACAAGACAGCGCTTTATGTGCGATTAGCTCAGCTGGATAGAGCGTCTGGCTACGGACCAGAAGGTCGGGAGTTCGAATCTTCTATCGCACG
>CALWDM010000097.1 GCA_944376695.1 uncultured Mediterraneibacter sp.
AAAAATCGGCTACAGTGAGCCATCCGCACGCACTTTTTGAGCCACCTCGCCGGTCACAGTGAGCCACCCTTCGCTATAATGAAGATGGCGCAGGCGACAGTCTGCGACTATTTTCAAAGCGGAGGTACAACAAATGACCGATTATCGAGAAATATTAAGACTGCGTAACTTGCGATACAGCCAACGTGCTATCGCGCGATCTGTGAGGTGTTCACGAAATACTGTAGAAAAGGATGCAGGTTCGGCTATCCATACTTTCGCTTTATAATGGCGGCATCGACGCGCAAAATACTCATTTTTAGAGCAATAAATCGCCGAATGAGCTTCATTTTCTGAAATATTCATCAATTTTCTCATTTTTGGCAAAAATAAAAAGACCGCCAGTTTTACAACCAACGGTCAAAAGGGTCTATGGGACTGAAAAGTTCATTTTTTCCATCAGAAATGATATTATCATTCTTTTCGCTTTATAATGCGAATGATAATATCATCCTCAGACGGGAGACTTTACCCCCGACAGAAATGTTCAATTCATAGTAAAATGGTTCAGGAAGATATGTCTCCCACAGCCATGGCGTTCTTCCTGCACTCATTTTTCGTTTATCTCAAAGGCTTTATGCAGGTCAAAGGTCACGGCAAAAGAGCCAGGATAACCCGCTCCCGGTATTCTGTAAGTCATATCAGGATTCCATAGGCAGCTTCTATACAGGAGCCTGACAAGATCCTTGCTGCTCACATCGCAGGTTTCCCGTTTGATGATCCTCGGCAGTTTATGCGCTCCCGGATCATCGATCCCGCAGCGCTGGATAGCCAGCATCTTTTTCCCCGGATTAAACAGGAACCGGTAGAACTCTGGATATCCCATGATTTCCAGCGTGGCCCGGTAAAGCGCAATCCGCCCACTGCCAAGATTGAACGAGATTCCCGGCTGCTTTACGTCCCAGTATGTACTCTTCTCATCACTCATTCTACCGCCTCCCCAAAAGGGCGCACTTGTCCCCTGTGATCACCATTCTGAAGCGCACAATCCTCAATCGCCTGCATCCGGCACGGCAAACGGCCGCTGTCCTTGTGCCTCTCCACGTCTGTCCGGCGATCCTGTCAGCACCCCTACGGAAACATAGCCGTCCATATGGTGGAAGGCAGTTTCCTCCCGATGCTGTTCTACCGATACTCCAAATGTATTTGCAATATCGTCCGGATAATATCCCTTACGGGTATTTACTTCCGGCTGTTCCTCTGCCTGAACCGTTGCAGGCTCTGACGCTTTTATATCATCATCCGTTTTCTTTTTCCTCTTTTTCTCAAGGAACACCTCCGGTACATTCAGGTCAAACACATAAAGCGTTTTCCCTTCAAACTGGATCCGGTATCCCAGGATCTTATACCGGCAGCCTTCTTCCCAGCCCATCTCACGGTAGATCAGCTTAGAGAAGGGCCGTCCCATCATCTTTCTGCTTTTTCGCTTATCCGGCTTTGCTACACACCAACGGAGCGCATCTTTGTCGTTTTCGTCACACCCCTCCACGACAATGCGCTTTAATTCCTTATTAAACATCATATGGATATATACAACGTCCTCCATGCCATTAATGCAGGCCGTGTTAAAGGTCACACTATCCTTGCGGATGGTAATGGCGGGATCCCTCAGATGGGCGAATAATTCTTTGCGCACGACCTGGTACCCGTCATAAGAGAACTCATTTTCCAACTCAGCGGTCCTTTGCGCTACGGCGGATTCATGCTCCGCATCTATGTTCTGCAGTTCATTCATTCAACGTCCATCCTTCCATTATTTTCTCCGTTTCCTGCATCATCCCCTGCAGCTTCTCCGCAGTGAACACATCGTCCCCATCTAATTCCCTGGCGGGGCGCAGCACATCCCAATCCTTCGCGTAATGCTCCTGTGTGAGCATCTGTATGCCGGAAAGGGATGAGGCCGGCCTTCCAAAAGAATTCTCCCACTCCTCTGGAAACACCAGCATTCTTTTCTTAATCACGACTTCCGTGACGTCGGCATTCTCTTCCGGCTCATCCGCTTCCTGCGGAGGAAGGACGATTTCTTCCACCTTGATCATTTCCGGCTCATCAAGCTGGAACAGCATCAGCTTATCTTCCCCATTTTGGATAAACTCTCCCCGGAACCGGTATTTCACCCCATCTTCCCAGTTCATGATGTCAAACAAAGTCCTGGCAAGCCCCCTGCAGGAAACCTGGCTGACATACCATCTGGATTCCCTTAACCTTCCCCAGTGAATCGCATTCGGATTTTCTTTTTCACATGGCCGTATGGCAATACAGCGGTTCACGGAGTTGAGCAGCAGCTCCACATATTCCACATCCTGAAATTTCTTCAGGCAGGCTGTATTAAAACGCATCTTCCCATTTGAAATGGTCAGTGCGGGATTCTGTATGGTTGAGAAGAACTGTGCCCGGACGATCTCATATCCGGAAAGGTCAAGCCGTGCGGCGTCTGCTGCTTCCTGCGCCATCTCTGCTTTTGTTCCCATACAGCTTTCAGACGCTGTACGGTATTCCTCCGGAGAAAACCCGGTCCAGTCCTTATCAATTGGCACATACCCTTTGAGGATGCCGTCATCCACAACGCTCAAGACCGGAAGGGGCCGGTTCTTGGTGCAATACCACCGGAATGCCTGCAGGCGGCTGGCCGCGCGGAATACATCCCTGGATACGATTGCTTCATGATGGTCACGCAGCCGGTACTGGTTCCGGTCATTGTTATTTTTCCTGGATTTATGATCCAGGAAGCTGGGTGTCCAGGTCTTTCTGGCGAGAACATCTCCGCAATGGCGCTCATTCTGGAGGACGCTGCGGATGGACCCTGCTGTCCACTTTGTATTCCCCAGCTTGGTCTTTCGCCCGTACTCTGTTAAAAGCCCCGCGATGTCATTACAGGAGAAGCCATTCAGATAAAGGTAAAAGATCACCTTTACCGTTTCCGCCTCCTCGCCATTGATTACCAGGTTTCCATCCTCATCCTTGTCAAAGCCCAGCAGCTCCGGGGTGAGGAAGATGCCTCTTGAAAAGCGGTGCTCAATCGATATGTTCATGATCTCGCTCTTGGTATGGGATTCTTCCTGGGCGGCAGCCGAAAGGACTGTCAGGATCATTTCGCTGGTCTGGTTTAAAGTATAAAGATTCTCCGTTTCAAACAAAACCCCGACAGGATTGCTCCGCTGCGCCAGTTTCCGCACCGTGCTGATCGCGTCCACCGTGTTTCTCGCAAACCGGGAAATGGATTTTGTGACAATCAGGTCGATCTTCCCTGCATAGCAGTCTTCAAGCATCCGATTGAATTCCTCCCGGTGTGCCAGGGACGTGCCGGAAATGCCTTCGTCCGCATAAATGCCGACCAGCTCCCAGCCCGGGTGTTCTTTGATATATTCTTCATAATGGTTTTTCTGAAGCTCATAGGACGAGGTCTGGTTTGGATCATCTGTAGAAACACGGCAGTACGCCGCAACGCGTTTAAAAGATGTATCCTCATTGAAGCTGACGATCTCCCTTGCCGGAATCAGCTCCAAAGCGTCCCGGTCAACGCCTTTATACCGCTCCCGGATTTTCCGTTTGCGCTCCTCGTTACTGAGCTGTTTCTCCTGATCCGTCATCCTATTTCACCTCCCCCGCTTTGCAGGCTCCAATACCACTGCCGCATCTTCCGGTAGCAATGGATCCCGATCTCTTTTTTGGTATCCTCCGCAGTTCTATGGCTGATTCCTTCTCTGCTCAGTCTGGCATACATTTCCTTTGATCTTACATCGCCCTGAGAAAGGATTTCTTTGATGAGAAATGCGGCTTTCTCTGTTTTGGTTTTAAATACCGGACGTTCCATCTGCACCGGCTGCTGTATGCTGTCTTCGCATGACAGCCAACGAAAGCCTGTTTCCGGACGGATCTCAAAGCGGATATCCTCCCCTGTAGGAGCCAGACTGTTCTTGATCTGGCGTACAATGCGGACATCAGGATCCTCCGGATCCCGCTCCATCTGAAGGACACTTCGGGCAGCGGCGATCAGATCGATGCTTCCGAGACTCCTGTATAGATCCTTGGAACCTTCTTTTTTATTTAAATGACCGATGAGAACCACCGCGCAATCATACACGGAAGCCCACATCCCCAGCCGCTGCATCAGCTTTCTTGCCCTTCCTGCGATCTGCAGATCCGAATCATTGCCAAGATATGCCTGTATCGGGTCAATCACCACCAAACGCGGACGGAAGTCAATAATGACCTGCCGGATCCTTTCATCATCCAGTGTCAGGCCGTTATGGGTTTCCTCATTAATGAATGCCACATTATGGCAGTCAGCGCCACAGCCTTCCAGCCTTGGCTTGATCGTATCTGCGGTG
>CALWDM010000098.1 GCA_944376695.1 uncultured Mediterraneibacter sp.
AAAAAGTAACAAAAGGAAACCCCTAACCCCTCATGATTGAGGGGCAGGGGAGCTGAATAGGCGAAGCCTATTTTTTAAAAACGATTTAAGAGAGAGAATCTCCCTGAAACTCCTTCTTATTCAGGAGAAACGGAGTGTGAAAAGGTATGAAAAATGAGACGATTGCTGCAATTTCAACAGGAATGACGAATTCTGGCATTGGAATCGTGCGTATCAGCGGTGAGGATGCCTTTGCCGTTGCTGACAGCGTTTACAGAGGAAAAGAAAAACTGTCTCAGGCTGAAAGTCATACGATCCATTACGGACATATTGTTGATGACGGAGAGACGGTGGATGAGGTTCTGGTCATGGCAATGAGATCTCCCCGAACTTTTACAGGGGAAGATACAGTGGAAATCAACTGTCACGGCGGTACGTTTGTAGTGAAAAAAGTATTGGAAACAGTGCTCAGAAACGGAGCCCGTCCGGCAGAACCTGGAGAATTTACAAAAAGGGCATTTTTGAACGGAAAAATGGATCTTTCACAGGCAGAGGCAGTGATCGACGTAATAAACTCGGAAAACGAATTTGCCCTTCAAAGCTCGATCAGCCAGCTGAGAGGGAGTGTAAAGAATAAAATATCAAATATAAGAAACAGAATAATTTACCATACTGCCTTTATAGAATCAGCGCTTGATGATCCGGAACATATCGAGACAGACGGATATGCGGATACATTAAAGGAAGCTTCAGAAGAAATTATCCGGGAGCTCGAAGAACTGATAAGCTCTGCTGAAGACGGGAGAGTGATAAAAGAAGGAATTAATACTGTCATACTGGGAAAACCAAATGCGGGAAAATCCTCTCTGCTGAATGTCCTGGCGGGGCATGAGAGAGCGATCGTAACAGATATTGAGGGAACGACGAGGGATATCCTTGAGGAACAGATACGCCTGGGCGATCTGAGCCTGAATGTGATCGATACTGCCGGAATCAGGCAGACAGAAGATGTGATCGAAAAGATGGGGGTTGACCGGGCAAAAGAATATGCCGGAAGAGCTGATCTGATTATCTATGTTGTAGACGCTTCCAGAGAAATGGATGAAAACGATGAAAAAATCATTTCTCTTATCCGGAATAAAAATGCAGTTGTCCTTCTGAATAAATCCGACCTTACGACTGTTGTCAGTGAGGATATGATCAGAGATAAGATAAAAGGTATGGATGAAAAAGCAGGTGAAAAAGATCTCCCTGTGATATCAGTGTCCGCAAAAGAAGAAAAAGGAATAAAAAAATTAGAAAAGAAAATAAAAGATATATTTGTAAATAAAATAATTTCTTTTAATGATCAGATATGTATAACTAATATAAGGCAGAAAACAGCTCTGACAGATGCAAAAGAAAGCATGAAAAAAGTAGTTGAGAGCATTTATGCGGGAATGCCAGAAGATTTTTATTCTATTGATCTGATGGATGCTTATGAGTCGCTGGGGAGTATTACGGGAGAATCGGCAGGAGAAGATTTGATAAATGAAATATTCAGCAAATTCTGTATGGGAAAATAATGACGGATATGATATCGCGGTGATCGGAGCCGGACATGCGGGGTGCGAAGCTGCGCTGGCCGCAGCGCGTCTCGGTTTTCGGACTGTAATGTTTACTGTGAGTGTGGACAGTATCGCGCTTATGCCGTGTAATCCGAATATTGGAGGGAGTTCGAAAGGGCATCTTGTCAGAGAGGTAGACGCCCTGGGCGGAGAAATGGGAAAAGTCATTGACCGGACATTTATTCAGTCAAAGATGCTCAATAAATCAAAAGGGCCGGCTGTTCATTCTCTGCGGGCTCAGGCGGACAAGGCGGATTACAGCCGGGCCATGAGGCAGGTACTGGAGAATCAGAATAATCTGGATATCCGGCAGATGGAGGTTACGGATATTCTTACAGAGGATGGAAAGGTAACAGGAGTACAGACCTATTCGGGCTGTATTTATTCCTGTAAGGCCGTTGTGCTCTGTACGGGGACATACTTAAGGGCAAGGTGCATTTACGGCGATGTAAGTACTGATACGGGGCCGAACGGGCTTCAGAGCGCAAATCATTTGACAGAATGCCTGAAAAAGCTTGGAATAAAAATGTATCGGTTTAAAACGGGCACGCCTGCAAGGATTGACGGAAATTCTATAGATTTCAGTAAAATGGAGGGGCAGAAAGGCGACGAGAGAGTGATTCCTTTCTCTTTTACAACTGATCCGCAAAGCGTTCAGATCGATCAGATATCCTGCTGGCTTACTTATACGAACGAAAAGACCCATGAGATCATACGGGAAAATCTTGACCGGTCGCCTCTTTTTTCAGGCGCCATAGAAGGGACAGGGCCGAGATATTGTCCTTCGATTGAGGATAAGGTCGTAAAATTTCCGGATAAAAACAGACATCAGGTGTTTATCGAACCGGAGGGACTTCATACAAATGAGATGTATGTAGGAGGAATGTCAAGTTCACTCCCTGAGGATGTTCAGTATAAGATGTACCGAAGCGTGCCGGGGCTGGAGAATGCAAAGATCGTAAGAAATGCGTATGCCATTGAATATGACTGCATTGACGCAAGGCAGCTGAGGAGTACGCTGGAATTTAAAAATATAGAAGGCCTTTTCAGCGGAGGCCAGTTTAACGGAAGCTCCGGATATGAGGAGGCGGCTGCACAGGGGCTGATCGCGGGAATCAATGCGGCAAGGAAGCTGCAGGGAAAAGAAGGTATTATCATTGACCGCTCCCAGGGATATATTGGGGTGCTCATTGATGATCTTGTGACAAAGGAAAGCCATGAACCATACCGCATGATGACGTCAAGAGCAGAATACAGACTTCTTCTGAGGCAGGATAATGCAGATATCAGGCTGACGGGGATCGGATATGAAGTGGGCCTGATCAGTGAAGAACGCTATCAGAGACTGCTGGATAAAGAACGCATGATAGAAGAAGAGCAGAAACGCGTGGAACATACAAATATCGGCACTTCTTTAAAAGTCAGGGAGGTGCTGGAAAAATACGGGAGCACGCCTTTAAGCTCAGGTACAACACTTGCCGAACTTATCCGGCGTCCTGAGCTTTCCTATGAAAAACTCAGGGAAATCGACGTGGAAAGGCCGGAACTCCCGTATGATGTACAGGAACAGGTAGACATTAACATTAAATACGACGGATATATAAAACGTCAGATGCGTCAGGTGGAACAGTTTAAAAAGCTGGAAAATAAGAAAATACCGGAAAACATCAATTACGATGAAATACAGAGTCTTCGCACAGAGGCAAAGCAGAAATTGAATCAGATCCGGCCTGCTTCCATCGGACAGGCATCCAGGATCTCCGGGGTATCTCCGGCAGATATATCAGTGCTCTTTGTATATTTAAAGTTATCATAAATATTGTAAAAAATAAAGAAAAGGGACAGACTTTTATGGATAGATTTGCTGAAGAATTAAAAAAACTCGGGATTGTTCTCACACCGGGACAGAGAGAGCAGTTTGAACGCTATTATGAACTTCTTGTGGAGCGCAACAAGGTTATGAATCTTACAGGAATCACTGATTATGATGAAGTAAATCTTAAGCATTTTACTGACAGTCTTACGATTGTGAGATTAAATGATATGTCAAAGATATACTCAATGATCGATGTGGGCACCGGAGCAGGATTTCCCGGAATACCGATTAAAATTGTATTTCCTCACATAAAGACAGCGCTTCTCGATTCACTTAATAAAAGGCTGAAGTTTCTGAATGAAGTGATCGAAGAACTGGGTCTGAAAGAAATTGAGACGCTCCACGGCAGAGCAGAAGACTACGCAAAAAAGCAGGAATACAGGGATAAATTTGAACTCTGCGTATCCAGAGCAGTGGCGAATCTTTCAACACTGAGCGAATACTGTCTTCCGTTTGTAAAAAATGGGGGATCCTTTGTTTCCTATAAAAGCGGCGAGTCGGATGAAGAAATCAGACAGTCTGAAACTGCGGTCAGTATACTGGGAGGTAAAATAGTAAAGATTGATAAGTTTATGCTGCCGGATACAGATATCGGACGTTCTCTGGTGAAGATCAATAAGGTGAAAAATACACCGGGGAAATATCCGAGGAAAGCAGGAGTGCCTGCGAAAGAACCATTATAAATTTGTTAGGTTAGAATCGATGATGGGGTAAACGAAAAAGCAGTTTTGGCATTCCAGTGAACTGCCCCTTCGTT
>CALWDM010000099.1 GCA_944376695.1 uncultured Mediterraneibacter sp.
TTCGTGGAAGAAAGTCTTCCAAGTGCAGTAGAGGGGATGTCAACGTTACTCGAAGCGAACAGGACGAATTTTGTTGACGTTGACCAGCAGATCGCAGACAGCATCAGTGGAAGTTAATTGAACAGACAGAACAAGAGCAGCCCGCCCATGCGAAAATGCAATATGGGCGGGCTGTCTTAAGACAGGAGAGGGGGCTTATCCATGGCCTTTCGGATATTAAAAGAGAAAGAATTATCGCTGCTTACCGGGCAGCAGAGAGAACAATATGAGAGAGAACTTGACATCTATCAAAAGCGGGCTGCTTTTGTTGAACAGATAGAAAGATATGAGAGCACAGAGATCAAACCGTTTCGGCCGAAACTGGATTTTACTGCTCCGCCGGAAACCCCGGACATCGCGCCATACCATCAGCGCGAGTATCAGGTAAAGCTGCAGGAACCTGCTGCAAAGCCGGAGGTACAGCTTCGTTTTCATAAGATGGATGTAGACCTTAAACCGGAAATGCCGGCTGTGAGTGTCACTGCAGCAGCAAACAGGGAGCTCCGTAAGATTGAAAATCCGGAGCCAATCCTGCCTGTGGTTCCTAAGCCGGCAGAGATCGATCTTCCCATCAGAGAATTCGATGAAGTACATGCGGAATTACCTGAAACCCGGCAGGAGTGCTTAAATGTTCCCCGGCAGATCTGTATGGAAAATCTATCTGGCCATATCTCAATTACCGCGCCGAAGCCGCCGAAGATGGCTGCACTGCCGGAAAACCTCCCGGCAGATTTCGGGAAGTCCGCGGCCGGCCTCCCGGATGTAGACGTGCCGCAGGCGGTCTTCCCGGATGTGCGTATCCCTGCGGAGCAGAGAGAGCTGAAGCTTCCGGAAGTCCCGGCAGAGTTGAAGGTAAGGACGCCGGAACCGGCAGGGATGCCGGAGATAAATCTGTCCGCCCTGCCTGCCGTACAAAAGCCCCGAATCCGTGAGATCGGGGGATTTGGAGAAATAAAGATACAGCAGCAGAAGGCGCCGGACATCCATGTGCCGGAGGCAAAAAGTGTATCGTTTGTACAGCCGGAAGTCCGCCCGGCAGGGCTGCCGGTGATCGAAAAAGCAAGTGTGACAGCAAGGAGCTTCCAGGCACCGCAGATCCATGTCCGCTCCTTGGAAAGGACAGAGGTAAAAGTGCCGGCACTGCATCCGTTACAGCCGGTCAGGGTGAAAAAGGCAGAGCCTCCCGCGGTGAAAAACACAGCTGTAAGGCAGATCCGTATCCCGGCTGTCAGTGTGGAGATCTCTCCACGCGCGGCGGTGGAGATACCGGACGCGCGCGGTGTGCTGGAGGGGCTTTTTAAGAAAAATACAGAGAAGGAACAATAGGGGATATATTTATGAAAAATAATGAAATTCTGGTCTCGGCAAAATTTGAAGGAGAAGGGGTCTCCGAGGAGCTCTCCTTTCTGGTCCTGAAGGATATCACTCTGAAAGCGCTGATCCAGGCGATCTATTACGGGCTCAAAAAAATGGATGGGCATGAGAAAACCTTTGAGCTTCTTACAGAGTATCTGAAAACAAGAAAGGAACTGCAGGTATTATACAATTCCAAAGGTGATTTTAATGTCATTGATTTTACAGAGACAGTGGATGAAAAGCCGATCTATGACAAAGCTCTGGATGAGCTGGGGATCGTGACCTCCACCTGCCTGTATTTCACGCTGGATACCGTGGTCAGGCAGCAGGCTCTGTTTAAGCGTGTGGAAAGCAGCTATATCTTAAGGGATGGAGAGTCGCTGGAATATAATATCAGTACCCGCAGGCTGAATGTCATCGAGTCGTCAGTGATCGATATCCTTCCGCCGGGAGAGATCCCGGCAAAGGACAAAGGCTCTCTTCTGGATGTCCTGATCCCGACGCTGCTCTCCACAGGCGGGATGCTGGCGGCCCGTTTCCTTATCATGCGCGTCTCCCCGAGCGCGGCCAGCATGGGGGATACCATGCTTTTAATGTCAGGGGCCATGGGAATCGTGGCCTTGGTCACATCCCTGTACAATTATGTGAAGAAGAAAAACGAGCACAGGGCCAGCGTCGAGGAATGGAAGACCAATTACGAAAATTATATCCACAGGATGATCAACACGATTAAAGAGTGGCAGGTCAGTGATATCAAGTATCTCAACAGCATGTATCCTGATATGGATACCCTCTTTAAAAACACGGCGGAGATCAACGGGGCTCTGTTTTCCCGGTCCCAGAATGACAATGACTTTATGCGCGTCACGCTCGGGACGTCGGATGAAGTGAAGCCGCTCTTTGAGATACGCAGCGAGAAGAAAGATAATATCTTTTACGATATTTACTATAAGAAAATCGGGGACAGGATCCAGATCCGGATCCCTTCGAAAAAGGACTCAAAAAGACGGAGAAGCCTGACACCAGATGAGCGGGCGAAGGAAGATAAAAATCAATTTCTGCTCACAGACCTTCCGTATGTCTTTGCGAATAAAGGCGTGGACAGTGAGGATGTGAATGAGGTCGTGGGATTTAACTATCTTCGGAGTGACGACGGGACGAAGCCGCCGCTGCTCCTTGATCTGCGTTCAAGCGGTGCCCTGGGCGTCGTGTCCAATGACGACCAGACGTCGAGAAACTTTATCCAGCATATTGTCTTTGAACTGGCGTATTACCACTCTCCGGAAGACCTTCAGTTTGTCTTCTTCTTTGACAGAGAAGAAGACGCGGCGAAGCAGAATGAGGTCATGAAGAATTATAAATATCTCCCGCACGCGAATGAACTGTTTGAGGGAATCTCACAGTTTGTCTTTGACAAGAACAGTTCAGGCCTGGTATTTGGCCAGCTTCTGAGCATTATGAACGAGCGCGCCAAAGCGGACAGCGAAGAGGGAGACGCGATGCCGCAGAAGCAGACACAGATCGTGTGCATTGTTTTTGACGATTACGATATTAAGGAAACCGGTTTCTCAAAGTTCCTTCCAGAGGTCCCAAA
>CALWDM010000100.1 GCA_944376695.1 uncultured Mediterraneibacter sp.
TTTGGGACCTCTGGAAGGAACTTTGAGAAACCGGTTTCCTTAATATCGTAATCGTCAAAAACAATGCACACGATCTGAGTCTGTTTTTGCGGAGTAGATTCGCCTTCTTCACTGTCGGCCTTGCCGCGCTCGTTCATAATACTGAGAAGCTGTCCAAATACCAGACCAGAACTGTTCTTGTCAAAAACAAACTGTGATATCCCCTCAAACAGCTCATTGGCATGCGGCAGGTATTTATAGTTTTTTAGAACTTCATTCTGTTTGGCCGCATCGTCTTCTCTGTCAAAAAAGAATACAAACTGGAGATCTTCCGGAGAATGATAGTATGCCAGTTCAAAGACAATGTGCTGGATAAAGTTCCTCGACGTCTGGTCGTCATTGGATACAACGCCTAATACGCCGCTGGTACGCAGATCAAGAAGCAGAGGCGGCTTCGTACCGTCATCGCTCCGGAGATAGTTAAATCCTACAACCTCATTAACATCTTCACTGTCCACACCTTTATTTGCAAAGACATATGGCAGGTCTGTCAGAAGAAATTGATTTTTATCCTCCTTCGCCCGCTCTGACGTAGTCAGGCTTTTTCTCCTTTTTGTCTCCTTTTTGGAAGGAATCCTGATCTTAATCCTGTCCCCGGTTTTTTTATAATAAATGTCATAAAAGATGTTGTCTTTCTTCTCACTGCGTATCTCGAAGAGCGGTTTCACTTCATCAGACGTCCCAAGTGTGATCCGCATAAAGTCGTTGTCATTCTGCGACCGGGAAAAAAGAGCACCATTGATCTCCGCAGTATTTTTAAAAAGCGTACCCATGTTGGGATACATACTGTTGAGGTATTTGATATCACTTATCTGCCACTCTTTAATCGTGTTGATCATCCTGTGGATATAATTTTCATAATTAGTCTTCCATTCCTCAACACTTGCCCTGTGCTCGTTTTTCTTCTTCACATAATTATAAAGCGATGTAACTAAAGCTACGATGCCCATAGCACCCGACATTAAAAGCATGGTATCCCCCATGCTGGCCGCGCTTTCTGAAAAACGCATAATAAGAAAACGAGCGCCCAGCATCCCGCCTGTGGACAGCAGCGTAGGAATCAGGACATCCAGAATAGACCCCTTATCCTTTGCCGGTATTTCTCCCGGCGGCAGGATATCGATCACCGAGGACTCGATGACATTCAGCCTTCGCGTACTGATATTATATTCCAGCGAATCTCCCGACCGTAATATATAGCTTGTTTCTACGCGCCTGAACAGAGCCTGTTGCTTTACCTCAGTATCCAGCGTGAAATACAGACAGGTTGAGGTCACGATCCCCAGCTCATCCAGGGCTTTGTCATATACAGGCTGTTCATCTGCAGTATCGGTAAAATCAATGACATTAAAATCACCTCTGGAGTTGTATAGTACCTGCAGTTCCTTTCTTGTTTTCAGATACTCTGTAAGAAGATCGAAGGTTTTCTCATGTCCATCCAGCTTTTTAAGTCCATAATAGATTGCCTGGATCAGCGCTTTCAGGGTGATATCTTTCAGAACCAGAAAGGAAAACTCCTCCGAGAGTCCATCTCCTTCAAATTTCGCCGAAACCAGAATTTCATTGTTTTTCATACAACTATCCTCTATTGTTTTTTCTTTGTATTTTTCTTAAAGAACTCTGCCAGGGCAGTATATGCGTCCGGTATCTTCACCGCCGCTCCCGGAGAGATATCCACGCTCACGGCATGAAAACAAATCTGCCTTACAGCCGCGCTTTTTACTGCGGGAGGTTCTGCTTTTTTCACCTGAATCGGCTGTAATGGATTCAGTACCGGGGCTTTTACCCGCATTTTTCCTGTCACAGGTAGCCCCTGCGGTTTGGTATCCGGCTGTATGAATGTCACAGCTTTTACCTCTGGTACATGGAAGCTTACCATTTTTTGCAGATCTATTTTAATTTCTGCAAATTTCCTGTTCCCACGGATTTCAGGTTTTTGTACAACAGGCAGGGCGGATATATGCAGCTCTGGCAGTGCTGCTGCTTCCTGAACCTTTACCTCTGTGGGAACATCCGGCAGCTTCAGATGTCTCTGCTCAGGAAGAGTGCCCAAATCCGGGAAATTCGGCCGCGGCATAGCTACGGCCGGAAGGCTGACCACGGACTTTCTGAAATCTGCCGGGAGATTCTCTGGCACAGCAGCCATTTTTGGCGGTCGTGGGGCAGTTTCTGATATATGTACATGTACTTTCTCCATACAGATCTGTCCGATATCACTTAAGTGCGCCTGCCGGGTTTCTGGTAATTCAGCGTGTACTATATCTGGTTCTCTGACATGGATATCCAGCTTCGGCAGCCTGTGAAAAACAGGCAGTATGGGAGCCGGATTTTCTATCTCACAGATCTTTCTGCTTTTTACTGTATTGACACTCACAGACGGCAGCTCAGGCTCAGATGCCGTCTCCAGCTTTGTAAAACGAAGCTGCACCTCCGGTCTTGCGCACGGTTCCTGCAACTTTACTTTATACTCACGCTGATGGTATGGCGCAATATCCGGGCTTACGGCAGGGGCAACAAAATCCAGTTTGGGCTGAAACGGCTTAATCTCTGCGCTCTCATATTTTTCCAATTGTTCCACAAAAGCTGCTCGCTTTTGGTATAAATCAAGTTCTCTTTCATATTGCTTTGTCTGTTCCTCAGTAAGCAGCAATAATTCGTTCTCGTTTAATATACGAAAGGCCATCGGCGATCCCCCTATCACTGTCTTAAGACAGCCCGTCCATATGCATTACCGTATGGGCGGGCTGCTCTTCTTCTATTTGTTCAATTAACTTCCACTGATGCTGTCTGCGATCTGTTGGTCAACATCAACAAAATTCGTCCTGTTCGCTTCGAGTAACGTTGACATCCCCTCTACTGCACTTGGAAGACTTTCTTCCACGAA
>CALWDM010000101.1 GCA_944376695.1 uncultured Mediterraneibacter sp.
CATGTAGGAGGATAATTACATTACTATTTCCTTTCCCATATTCAGCATAGTTCAACCTTTTTCACCTCGCTGTAAAAATCCAATTTGTTTTTCTCAAATATACCACAATTTCCCTCAAAAAAGAATACGCATTCAGAATTCCCTCAGCGTAAAACTCACCGTCCACAGCCCTTTCTTGGAAGTATCCTTCACCAAAGCCGCCTTATATCCTTCGATATACATCTCCGCCGTTTTTACCGCCAGCGTCTCCGTATCGAAATACCCCACGGTAATCTTGTCCTGCTGCTTAAACTCCGTCAGGATCTTCAGCCACTTTGCCGAAACAGAAAATGTCACCGGGATGCTCACCACGCCTGCGCGCACCACATCCCGCTGCACCGTCCCGGCCTCCGTCTCCCCGCCGGAGTCCGCCTCCACATCATCCATCTGTATTTCATAAAAATCCGGCAGCGGAAGGGCTGTCCCGTCAAAAGTTAGATACTGTATAAATGCCATAGGTTACCTCCCTCCCGACCGCAGATTCTGTCTTGCCTGCGCTGTCACTACCAGTTCATCCAAAAGCGTGCCGCCCACATATACCGGGATCACAATGTTCCCCTGCGAGCCGGAAAATCCTGACAATGCTTCTGACACCGCAGAAGAAATCCCGGAGATCAAGTCGGACATATTCCCGCCGGATAGAGCGTCATCGGCATAACCATACTCTGCCCCGTTCACTTTCGGTGAGATCACCATATCCGACGCCACATCCTGGACAGCTTTCTCCACCAGGTTCCGGTTCTTCTCAATGCCCCCAGCCAGCCCCTTCATGAAGTCTGGCATCCAGGTTTCATAATCAGATAGCGGCCCCTCATCCGGAGCCGAGAAGTGCAGGAAGGAGCGGATTCGGTCAGCCAGACCGGAAACCGTGTTTATCACACTCTGGATCATGCTGGAAATCCCGTTGATCAGCCCCTGGATGAAATCTTTCCCCCACTGGAACGCCTGCCCCGGCAGTCCGGTGATAAACCGGATGGCGGAAGAAAATCCATTGGAGACCACGGAATACAGCCCGGAAAGGGCAGAGCCGATCCCGGAGACCATCCGCTGGAAGGCGGTCACCGCCGCTTCACGCAGTGCGGATGCGATATTTACCACCGTGGTCTTGATGCTGTTCCAGACAGAAGAGGCTGTCTGCTTCATCGCCGACCAGATCTGAGAGGCGAACTGGGACAAAGCCGAAAGCACAGTCTCCACGCCCTGCTTCAGCCCCGAAGCCGCAGAAGTCACCACCTGCCGGATTCCTGACCAGATCTGGGAAGCAGCATTTCTGATATTGTTCCAGATATCGGCCGCATCAGAAGCCAACTGTGAGAAATTCCCCGTCACCAGGTCGATCAGCAGAAGTACCGGCGCAAGAATCACATTTTTCAGCAGTTCAAAGGCACCAGCGGCAATGTCGCAGATCCCCGACCAGATGCCCTGCAGGGTATTTTTCGCATTTTCCCACAAAGAGGTAACCGTATCCACCACTAATTGGACAACCGGGTTTTGCAAAATCGTATTCCAGGTATCCGAAAAGAAGGAGGATACCTGTGACCACAAACCGCTCCACCAGTCCGGGATAGCTGAGAAAAAGCCGATGAACTTCTGAAACGCCGCCGGGATCGTCTCCGTAAAAAAGACCACCAGCCCGTTCCATAATTCCATCAGCTTTTCCGATACCGCCTGCCACAACTGACCGAACCATTCCGTAATCGCTCCCCAGTTCTTTACAATAGTGATAATCCCGGCAATGGCGGCAGCCACCCCGGCAATAATGCCGATTACCGGGAGCAGGGAAATATTCAGCGCCCCAAAGGAGACCGCCAGGGCCGCAATCACCGGCGTAAGGGCAGTAAACGCCACCAGCAAAGCCCCAAGGATCACCACAAAATTCTGCACCGGCTCCGGCAGCATGCCAAACACCTCGCTCACTGCTGTGATGATGGCCACCAGGGGCGGCAGTACCACGTTGGCCAGCTCCACGATCTTTTCCCCCAAAGGAATCAGCGCCTGCTGCAGCTTCCTCGTATTAGCTTCCATCTCCTGCATAGGCGTCTGTGTCTGGCTGAATAACTTCTGTGCAGATCCGGCAACGCTGTCATAAGTCTCTCCCACGGAGGTCAGGGAAGTAATAAATTTCAGGTTTCCATCCTCAGCCATGGTGCCAAAGGCCTGCGCCGCCATGTTCAGGGCTTCCTGCTGGCTGGTACAGTTTCCGATATCCGCCACAATGGAATCGATTACCTGCTTCTGGGTAGCTTCCCCGTTCTGCCATGCCAGAAACAGGGACTGTGTTTTCTGGGAATACAGGTCAATGGAATCCCCGATGGTTCCATCCGCCAGACGGGTGGTCACCTCATTGATCGCGTCATTGACCTTATCCAGGTTATAAGCGCCGCCCTGCAGGCCGTTCTGCAGAAGCTGGAAATACTCAGAAGCCGAATACCCCGCCTGCTCAAATTTTCCGGCATACTCAGACAGGTTATCCCCCAGCTCATTGGTCTTATCCAATCCGTTCTGGGTACCCCGGACAATATAATCCATGGCCTCCTGGGCGGTCAGGCCGTACTGCTTCATCAGAGAGTTGACACCCCGGAGGGTCTCGTTCATGTCTATCCCATACAATTCTTCCAAAGTCAGCGCCTGTTGCGTCAAGTTGGTCAGGTCGGTATCTCCCAGATCCCCCAGGTTCTTCTTGACCATGATGACCGCTTCCGCCACCGCATCCATGCTCTTGCCCACGCCGGAGCCGTACACGTTTTTCACAATTTCAGCGCTGGCTTCCGCCGCCTCCCCGGTCTCACCAAAGTAAGC
>CALWDM010000102.1 GCA_944376695.1 uncultured Mediterraneibacter sp.
CACAGGTTCCCGAACCACTCCGTGATCGCTCCCCAGTTTTTCACAATGGCGATGATTCCGGCAATGGCCGCCGCCACCCCAGCGATGATCCCGATCACCGGGAGCAGGGAAATGTTCAGTGCCCCGAAGGACACCGCCAAGGCCGCGATCACCGGCGTCAATGCTGTAAATGCCACTAACAATGCGCCCAGAATGATGACAAAGTTCTGCACTGGCTCCGGCAGCATGCCGAATACCTCGCTCACTGCTGTGATGATGGCCACCAGGGGCGGCAGCACCACATTGGCCAGTTCCACGATCTTTTCCCCCAGAGGAACCAGTGCCTGCTGCAGCTTCCTTGTATTGGCTTCCATCTCCTGCATAGGCGTCTGTGTCTGGCTGAACAGATTTTCCGCTGATCCGGCCACGCTGTCATAAGTCTCTCCCACGGAAGTCAGGGAAGTAATAAATTTCAGGTTTCCATCCTCAGCCATGGTACCAAATGCCTGCGCCGCCATGTTCAGGGCTTCCTGCTGGCTGGTGCAGTTTCCGATATCCGCCACAATGGAATCGATCACCTGCTTCTGGGTAGCCTCCCCGTTCTGCCATGCCAGGAACAGAGACTGGGTTTTCTGGGAATACAGGTCAATGGAATCCCCGATGGTCCCGTCCGCCAGACGGGTAGTCACCTCATTGATGGCGTCATTGACCTTGTCCAGGTTGTACGCCCCGCCCTGCAGGCCGTTCTGCAGAAGCTGGAAATACTCAGAAGCGGAATACCCCGCCTGCTCAAATTTTCCGGCGTACTCGGACAGATTGTCTCCTAACTCATTGGTCTTGTCCAGACCGTTCTGGGTACCCCGGACGATATAATCCATAGCTTCCTGGGCGGTCAGGCCATACTGCTTCATCAGGGAGTTGACGCCCCGGAGGGTTTCATTCATATCAATCCCATACAGTTCTTCCAGAGTCAGCGCCTGCTTCGTCAGGTTGGTCAGGTCGGTATCTCCCAGATCACCCAGGTTTTTCTTAACCATGATGACCGCTTCCGCCACAGCGTCCATGCTCTGGCCCACACCGGATCCATACACATTTTTCACAATCTCCGCGCTGGCTTCCGCCGCCTCCCCGGTCTCCCCGAAGTATGCGTTCACCTTGGAAACCGCTGTCTCTGTCTCCGCGTAGGCGTTCACCGCTTTATCGCCCACGTCCTGGATCTTATCCCCAACCACGGATAATTGGTCGGCAGCTTCCATCAGGGCCGCACCCTTGGTGGCCTGGGCAATCTCCCCGATATCATCCGCAGCGTTCTGGGCTGCGTCACCCACATCATTCAGATCGTTGATCAGGTTTCGGACAGCCTGCCCGTCATCCACCGTATCCAGGGCGGCGGTCAGCTGTTTGATATCCGCCTTCCCGCCAGTGACCGCTTTCCCGATCTTCTCCACAGCGTTTTTCAGCTGGTCAGAAGAAGCCGTCCCATTCCGGATCGCCGTCACCAAACGGCTCCCCAGCACGTCCGCATAATCATCCACACTGGAACCCGTAGCCGCGAACAGCTTATTCAGCCGTTCCGTATTGGCAGAAAGCCGTTCCTGCTCTGACTGCAGACCAGACAGATCCGCCTTATATCGGTTCAGAGTACCTCTGGTTTCCTCTACTTCCCGCTGGAATGCCATATACTGGTCTTTCCCCAGGTCGCCCCGCTCAAAAGCTTTCGCCACATCCTCCTGGGCCTGTTCCAGGGCTTCCAGTTTCTTTTCTGTATCTCCAATCGCAGACTGCAGAAGTTCCTGCTTCTGTGCCAGAAGGATGGTATTGGACGGATCCAGTTTCAGGAGGTTATTCACATCCCGAAGCTGGCTCTGGGTCTTCTTTATGGAATTGTTCACTGCGGCAAGCGATTTTTCCAGCCCGCTGGTATCGCCGCCGATCTCCACCGTAATGCCCTTGATCCGGCTCGCCATGTGTCACCACCTCCTGAAAATGAGCATGAAAAATGCCCGGATTTCTCCGAGCATATCCACAAAAATGTCATCTGCGCTATAATCAGATGTCATTTTTTTCCAAAATTTGCTTTTTTAAATTATAAGTTTTGTTTACCTACATTTATAATTATATCGTCCTGAAATAGCGTTTTATCCTCTATCGAATCATAAAAATTCATTGCGCCATGACAAATATCCATACATAATTCATAAACATCCACATCAATATCTATCCCGTCCGAATACAATGTTACCTTTTCCCGATGGCGGAACCGCTTATCATCTTGATCAACATGTAAATGAAACCTTTTAATAAAACTATGTTTAAAATCAAATGTGCCTTCATGCAAAAATGCGCATCTCAAGGCGTAACAAGCTTCCTCATCAATCAAAACTGCACTTGCATCATAAAAACGGAAAAAATCTCTAACATATTCCTTAAACCATCGTTTATAACGCTGTCCCACCTGCGATTTTCCCTGCATTTCCGGGTAAGCTATTTTGCCACAAATATCTGGAAAAGTTAAAGCCAGAGCCAACGCACAATGATAACATCCTGCTTCCAAAGCATGTCGCACTTCAACAGCCTTTTGTTCAAAAGCACAAGTTGTATTATCTTTCATTTATGACACTCCCCTCAACTCCTAAAAACGAACCGCAAATTTATCTTATCACTCCTAACCCGGATAAACCGGAAAAGTTTATTTTATATATTTCCCCTTTGTGTTACTCTAAAGAAAAAGGGGGTTTTC
>CALWDM010000103.1 GCA_944376695.1 uncultured Mediterraneibacter sp.
AGCGGAGAAGTGGGGAACATCGAAAGGTTTTACAACAACCTTTCCGCCAGGACGGAGGATCGCTACAGTGCTTTTCCACTTGGAGACATCGATACCTACTGCATTCATGTTCATAAGAAGTCACTCCTTGATTGAGATTGCAATTGGTCAGTACCAGCTTTACTCATTGCCCATTCTATCTACTGTGGTGTGACACGAACGCACCCAGGAGGTGGTCCAACCTGCATAAAACGAACGCTGCGAATGAAGAGCTGGTTAGCAGACTTGTTGACGGACGCAAAGTCCAGAGAGGCGCCCGCTATACCGATTGCTCTTATCATTCTAACAGCTTAAGCAACAAGATGGGTAATTCCTTACTGGCTGTAAGGGGGATTAACCATAAATATATTGTAGTAGAGAGGCGCAGCTCGCTGCGCCAAATCGAACGGCGGGCCCTCTCCCGGAAGTCCGCGTCACCTTCCGTTTGATAAATCTTCCTGTTCCGCCGCCGAAGCTCCCCTCTCACCCACCTTTCGAATCCCGCATTTGCCTGCGGGGACCTTCCGATCGGATGTGAGCAGAAAACCGCTCCTTTGATGCACCTTTCGCGGCGGACGGGGATATGGCGGCGGTGACTTGGAGTAATCTGATGGAAAGACTTAAAGGGAGAAAGCGTGGCGTTAATTGTCCGGCGGATGCCTGAGGCGGAGCCGAATCTTCCGCCGGACAATTGCTTTTAGCCATGCTTTCTCCCTTTTACGTCTTTCCCGGATTACGGAACCGGAACCCGAGCCATATCCCCGCCCGCCGCGAAAACGTCCTGGATCAAACCACGGTTTTCGGACGTTATATTTACAGGGAAGGTTCCCCCACAAATACAGATTGACCTCTTAAATGATGAATTCATGGTTACATATTCCGAAAAGAAATGCGCGGATCGTGAAAATGGTATTGTATTATTTGTATTATAGAGTATATTACAAATAAGATAGTTGATTTTCATTCGGGGGATGGATAAGAGAATCAGAATCTAGCCTGGGAGGAATGATTTATGATGATGTTCTGGATCTTTTTGATCGTGGATCTTTTTACCATCGGTATTTTTTATGCGGTATATGGCATGAAGCGGGAATATTCGGAAGGAATGCTCATGGGAGTACATATGCCTCAGAGCGCGGCGGAGAGCGGGGAGGTTGCCGGAATCATGAGCCAGTACAGAAAACGTACAGTGAGGTTCTATCTGTGGAACGGGATCATCAGTGCGGTAATCTGCCTGCTGAATTTCTGGTATGTGTCTGTATTTATCATCGTATGGATACTCTGGCTCATCGAGATATGTGCCGGGGCGATGGGTCTGCTCTTTCTGACCCACAGGAAGCTGTATGACCTGAAGGTGGAGATGGGCTGGGTCGGGAGCGGGGGAAGCCGCATCATGGCAGCTGGCACAAAGACAGGCGCCGGGGCGGGAAAGATGGGGCTGTCTCCCTGGTGGCACGTCCTGTTTGCGGCGCTGATCCTGATGCCGTGCCTCACCTCTGATATCAGGATGTTTATCCGGACATCCGCTGAGGGAAGGAGCCTTCTGATGACTTCTCTGGCAGTCTGTCTTGTGTTTGCCGCCCTGCACGCTGTGCTCCGGCGCACAGGGAACAAAGTTTACAGTGAAGACTCCGGACGGAGTACTGAGATCAACCGGATGCAGAAAAACGCATGGTCATGGTCGCTGGCAGGATGCGGAGCCTTCAATGCCCTGGGATATCTTTATCTGGCAGGCTGTGTGGAAAACGGGAATTGGATCAGTTCATGGGCGTATATGGTCTACTTTATGATCGAGAGTGTTCCGGCACTTTTCCTGATAGGCGGCATGGTTTACATCCGTTCAAAAAGGGCGAAGCTGCTGGCGGCAGATCCGGCTCCTCTGTATATCGATGATGACGTGTACTGGAAAAACGGCTGGTACAGCAACCCAAATGACAGACGCCTGCTTGTCCAGGACTGGATATGCCCGTGGAATTATACATCCAATATGGCAAGGCCCGCGTCAAAAGTTTTTCTGGCGCTGACAGTGGTGCTGGTGGCGGCGATCCTTCTCGTGACAGGCGCCATGCTCGCCAGATTTGAATTTACGCCCATCGGACTGGAACTGACGCAGGACAGTGTGGAGATCACATCCGGGTATTCGGATCTGACAGTGGGGTATGAGGATATCCGGGATGTGGGCCTGCGGGAGAAACTGCCGGAGGATGATTATAAAAAGGTGAACGGCGGGGATACGGACCAGATGCTGGTGGGGAGTTTTAGAGGGAAGGAGACAGGGAATTGCCAGCTGTATCTTTATACGGAGTATTCTCCCATACTTGAGATCACGACTGCTGACGGACCGGTCTATGTGAACAGCAGGGCAGACGGAGAAGCGGAAAAATGGTATGAAGAAATCCAAAAGCTGACTGGAAAAAAGAATCAGTTGTAAAAAATAAACAACCGGAGTATAATACTTGTAGAGTAAATCAGACAGTCGACCTGGGATGTGCGACAACCCTGTAATTTTGAACCTACATTTGTTTAAACGGGATTCCTATATTTCTGTAATATGTC